>NEUO01000085.1 GCA_002304315.1 Verrucomicrobiia bacterium Tous-C4TDCM | reverse complement strand
GCGGACGGGTGCCGGAACCGATTGGATCGCGACGAGGCTGTCGATGGGGCATCCGGGTTCGGTGAGTCGGATGGTCGGGAAGGTGACGAAAGATCCAAACCTGACGAAGCGGCGGGACCGGCTTGAGAAAATGTTAGGATGCGGGAACTGACCCCAGTGGCTGCGGGACCTGAACCTATTGGCGGTTACTATCGGTTTTCGGCGCCTCACGCCAGATCCTCGCCGCCGGCGGTGTCGATGCTGTCGATGCGCCGGCGGTAGCTCTCGACCGCCTGGGTCCAGACGGCGTGGATGCCTTCCTGCGGCCGCAGCCAGACGGCGCGGTGCAGCATGAGCATGCCGGGGGCGAGGTAGAGCAGCTCGATCATCTCGTCCTTCGAGAGGGCGCCGGGTCCTTCGTTGAGGCAGCGTTCCACCAGGGCCTCGTTTTCCGGGGAAAGTTCGCCGGGCTCGAGCAGGGAGACGTGGACGCCGTTCACATAGGGGTCGACGACCGCCGCGATCACCCCGTGGCGGCCGGGAGCGGCCGCGTCGAGCGCGGGGTCGAGCGAGGCCTTCGCGAGGTCGGCCAGCTTCAGCACCGCGGGTGGGTCGAGTTCCTCCGGCGTGGACAGGATGCAGTGCCGGGCGAGGGCTTTGCCGTAGCGGGCGCGGCTGGTACAGACCGAGACGGGGATGCAGAGGATGAGGCCGAGCAGGATGGGGGACATCCAGGCGGCAAAGCCCGGGCTGATGTTCCAGGCGAGGATGGCCCAGCCGATGCCGAGTACGGTGGGTGTCGCGTGGACGGCGGTCGCTTCCCCCCAGCTGGTCCCGTCCGCCTCGCGGTTCTGGCTGCCCCAGCCGACGGCGCGGCCGAGGATGATGCTCAGGACCATGAAGGTGTGGGCGGCCATCACGCAGGGGGCGAGCAGCATCGAAACCACGGTTTCCAGCAGCGATCCGGCGATCAGCGGGAAGGCACCGCCGAAGGAGCGGCGGACGCGCGGGACGAGGATGGCCCCGCTGACGGCGAGGATTTTCGGCAGGAAGAGCAGCAGGAAGATGAAGCCGGTGAGGATCAGGCTTTGCTCGATGCCGCCGATTTCCAACCAGCGGCCGACGAAGGTCTCGTCGTAAGGCACGTTGCTCAGGTCGCTGCCGGCGCGGTCCCAGGCGACCCAGGTGCCGAAGAGGAGGAAGAGGAACCAGAGCGGGCTGCCGAGATAGGCCATGATGCCCATGAAGAGGTGGGCGCGGACGGTCAGGGGCAGCTTGCGGGCGAAGATCAGCCAGAGGTGCTGGAGGTTTCCCTGGCACCAGCGGCGGTCGCGCTTGAGGTGGTCGATCAGGGTCGGCGGGGCTTCCTCGTAGGTGCCCTCGATGTCCCAGGCGAGCCAGACTTCCCAGCCTTCGGAGACCATCAGCGCGGCTTCGACGAAGTCGTGGCTGAGGATCTTGCCGCCGAAAGGCTCGCGGCCGGGCAGGTCGGGGAGTTCGCAGAAATCGGAGAAGGGCTTTACGCGGATCAGCGCGTTGTGGCCCCAGTAGCTGCCGCCGCCGAGCTGCCACCAGTTCAGCCCGCGGATGAAGAGCGGCCCGTAGAGCCGCATCGCGAACTGTTGGAGGCGGGTGAAGACGGACGAGCCGCGGATCAGTTTCGGCGGGGTCTGGAGGATCCCGAGGTTCGGGTAGGCCTCCATGACGCGGGTCATCTTGAGGATGTCGCCGCCGTCCATCAGGCTGTCGGCATCCAGCACGACCATGCCTTCGTAGCCGCCGCCCCAGGTGCGGACGAAGTCGCCGATGTTGCCCGCCTTGCGGTTCTCGTTCTTCCGACGACGCCGGTAGTAGATGCGGCCGAAGCCGCCGAGCTTGCGGCAGAGGTTGGTCCAGGCGGTTTCCTCGAGCACCCAGAGGTCGAGGTCGCGGGTATCGCTGAGGATGAAGAAATCGAAGGACTCCAGATGGCCGGTGGCCTCGATCGACCGGTAGATCGCCTCGATCCGGGCGCAGAAGCGGTTGCAGTCCTCGTTGTAGACCGGCATCACCACCGCGTACCGGCGGGACAGCGGGCCGTCGCCCGCTTCCTCGGCGAGCCGGGTGATCCGCACCGCGCGCTTGCGCCCCCACAGCATGTCCCAGGCCCCGAAGATGGCGTGGAAGGAGCCGAGCACCAGCAGGCCGTTGAGGATGAAAAACGCCACCAGCAGCAGGATGTGGGCACGGTGGGGGCCGACGCGGATGAAGAGGTCGTAGAGCCAGAAGGTGGCGGCGATGTTGACCACGACCACGCTGCCGAAGAACAGCAGCCGCCGCACCCAGGCCCGCAGCGGGTTGAAAAAGGGGCGCGCTTGCTTGGGCGAGTCTGGAGAGGTCTCGGCCATCACTTCAGGAAGAAAAACCACAGGCCTGCCCCGATCAGCGCCAGCAGGAGCAGGGCGAACATCTTCCGCACGATCGGGCGGCGGTCCATCGTCTCCCACCACTGGGCGGCACCTTCACCGATGACGTTCAGCTCGAGCGGTTTCGGCACCATGGTCAGTTTGGCGAAGCGCGGGCCGGCGGCGAGGTAGGACTTGCGCATCGAATCGGTGAAAGCCGGAGGCCAAGGCGCCGGGGTGAGGAAGACGCCTTGCCATTTTCCCGGCATGTCGGCGAGCAGCAGGGCGAGGCGGCCGCGGGCGGCGAGGCGGCGGTTTTCGAGCGGTTCGTCGAGCACGTGCTGGGTCCAAGTGGCGATCTCGCTGAGGGTTTCCTCCATCGCCAGCACGCGGGCCGGCACGCCGGGTTCGTTCGCGCCGCGGGCGGAGGCGCGCCAGAGGATCGCGCGGACCAGCTCGGCGACCAGCAGGCGGTTCCGGAGGCGCAGCGCCTGCAGGTAGGCTTCCACTGCGGCGTAGGCTTCTTCCCACTCCGAAAGTTCGGTTTCGCTGAGCGGGCGCAGGGTTCCTAGGGAGTGATGCGGTAGGCCCATGTTTCTGTCAGGAAATCATCACCCTTTTTCAGGCAGCAGCGCAACTCTTGAGGCCCGACATCGGCCAACTTCCCGCCTTCCGCGGATGGCGCGATCTGGAAGGCCACGCGCCAGCGGCCTTCGGGGAGCGGCTGGACCGCGAGGCCCTGGATCTTCACCTTCGCGGCATTCTCGCCGATCGCGGTCACCACGGCTTCCGGGGGCTCGCCCTCCCATTTCTCCAGCGCGCCGCCGGCGAACTCCACGGCAATGGTCCGCTGCTCCTTCTGCCAATCGTGCAGGCCGGTGCGGGTCGCCACGACGTGCCCGCCGGAGCCCGCCGGGTCCTCGGCCATGGTCCAATGCTGCTTGTAGGTGAACTCGATCCGCTCGCCGGGTTGCGGGATGTGGGACGGTTCCCACATCGCGACGGTGTTGTCGGGGTGTTCATTACTGGTGGGGATTTCCATCAGCATGACCTTGCCGGAGCCCCAGTCGCTGGTCGGCTCGATCCACAGCGATGGCCGCTGGTGGTAGTTCGCCTCGCCATCCTCGTAGGCGGCGAAGCGGCGGTCGCGCTGGAGCAGGCCGAAGCCCGCGCACTTGTCCATGGCGAAAAAGCTGAACTCGAGGTGGCCGCTGTCGTTGGTGATCGGTCGCCAGATCTTTTCCCCGCTGCCCGTCTGGATCGACAGGCCGTCGGAGTCGTGGACCTCGGGGCGGAAGTCATCGAAGCGCTGTTTGGAATTCTCGCCGAACCAGAACATGCTCGACATCGGGGCGAGGCCCAACCGCTTGACCGCGGCCCTCGGATAGAGGACGGCGCGGACGGTCATCACCGTATCGTCGCCCGGCTGGATGATGAAGCCGTAGGCCCCGGTGTAGGACGGGCCGTCGAGCAGGGCGAAGAGCATGGTTGCCTTGTCTTCCGGCGTTGGCTTGCGCAGCCAGAACTCGCGGAACAGCGGGAATTCCTCGGTCATCGCTTCGGCGCCGGTGTTGACCGCGATCCCGCGTGAGGAAATCCCGTAGCGCTGGTTCTTTCCCAGGGCGCGCCAGTAGCTCGCGCCCTGGAAGACGGCGAGTTCGTCAAAGTAGTCGGGACGGTTCAGCGGCGCGTGGATCCGCAAGCCGGCGAAACCCGCGTCCGGCGGTAATTCGCCGCGCTGGCCGACCAGCGGGCCGTAGTTGAAGAAGGCTTCCGACAGGCGGATCCGTTGGAGGTGGGTATCGGTGAATTCATTGACCGCCACCGGCTCGCGGAACTGGCTGCCGGGATGGAACAGCATGGCGCGGAAAGGCAGGTTTCCCTCCGCCCACAAGGCACGTTCCGGAATGAAGCGGATGTCGCGGTACTGGTCGTAGCTGAGGTGCTTCATCCAGTCCGGCAGCGCTTCCTTGTTCGGAGCGGAGTAGGGCTGGGCGACCAGTTCCTTGGCCCGCTGGTCGATTTTTTCGAAGCTCATGTCCTCCCGCTCCCAGGTCTGGGCGAGGGCCGGGTGGGCCAGCATCAAGGCGGCGGCGAGGGGAGTGAGGCAACGAACCACGTAGAAGCGCATATCCGGTGCCGTGTTCCTGTCAATCCGCGGTTCTGCATTCCACGCTGGATCCGTCGGAGAAACCCCGCCCTCACCGGCGGTCCGCCGGCCATCCATCCCGTCCGGGCCTGGCGGCGACGTGACAGGGGCCCGGGGCCGCAGGGCCTGGAAACGGCTGGTCGGACCCATGACTTGCAAAGCGCGAGCGGCAGGCAATAAGGTGAACGGGCATGAAACTCCCGGCCGTAGCGGGACACCCATGGAATTGAAACGGAGGGCCTCGGGCGCTTCAAAGAACCTTGAACAGACTTGATGAGAGCGTTTCCCCCGGGTGCCATTCTACTTTCCCTGTCGGCCACGGTTTTTGTGGTTCATGCGGACACGTCACCGCGAGCCGCGAAGATCGAGTTCAACCGGGACATCCGTCCGATCCTTTCCGACGCCTGCTTTCACTGCCATGGTCCGGACAAGAACACGCGCGAGTCCGGGCTGCGGCTGGATGTTCGCGAGAACGCACTGAAGGAGGGCGATTCGGGTGAATGGGCGATCGTGCCGGGGAAGCCCGAAGAAAGCGATCTCGTCCGGAGGATTTTCTCGGAGGACGAGGACGAACAGATGCCGCCGCCCGAGGCGCACAAGGTGCTGAGCGCCGCGCAGAAGGAGACGCTGAAACAGTGGATCGCGCAGGGTGCGGAGTATCAGATTCACTGGGCGTATCTGCCGATCGAAAGGCCAGCCGTCCCGGCACCGGGTGCCCATCCGGTGGACGCGTTCATCCGGCAACGATTGGCTGCGGAAAAGCTGCAAGCGGCTGCTGAGGCGGACAAGGTCACGCTGATCCGCCGCGTGACGCTCGACCTGATCGGCCTGCCACCGACACCGGCGGAGGTGGATGCCTTTGTCAACGATGCCGCTCCCGGAGCCTACGAGCGGGTGGTGGAGCGCTTGCTGGCTTCACCGCACTTTGGCGAACGCATGGCGGTGGATTGGCTGGATGCCGCGCGTTACGCCGACACCAACGGCTATCAGGTGGACCGCGACCGCACGCTGTATGCCTGGCGCGACTGGGTGATCCGGGCGTTCAACGAGAACAAGCGCTTCGATCAATTCACGATCGAGCAGATCGCCGGCGACCTGCTGCCCGATGCCACGCCCGAGCAACGGATCGCCACCGGGTTCAACCGCAACCACATGATCAACGAAGAGGGCGGCGTGACTCCCGAGGAATTCCTCGCCAACTACACCGCCGACCGGGTGGAGACGACTGCCACGGTCTGGCTCGCTCAGACCTTCAATTGCACCCGTTGCCACGACCACAAGTTCGATCCTCTAACACAACGGGATTTCTACAGCCTGAAGGCGTTCTTCCACAACGTCTCGGAGCAGGGCGTGGGAGATTATGCAAAGCCGGCGAACCTCAGCAGCCCGCCCTTCCTCGCGCTGCCCATACCCGATGTCGAAGCGAAGATTGCCGCGCTGAAATCGGAGATCGAAGCGGTGACGCAGGACCCGGGTCCGGAAGCGAAGGAACGTCTCCCGACGCTGAAAAAATCCCTGGCGGAAGTGGAGAAGACCGTCCCCGTGTCCCTCGTGATGGATGACGCCACGCCGCGCGAGACCTTCATCCTGCTGCGCGGCGAGTTCGATCAGATCGGCGAGAAAGTCACCGCCACCACTCCCGCCGTCATGCCTCCGCTGCGCGCGGATCTTCCCCGCAACCGCCTCGGGCTGGCGCAGTGGCTGGTCGATCCGGCGAATCCGCTGCCGGCCCGAGTCACGGTCAATCGCTACTGGCAGATGTTGTTCGGCACCGGTCTGGTGAGCACGTCCGAGGACTTCGGTTCGCAGGGCGAGCCGCCGAGCCATCCGGAGTTGATCGATTGGCTGGCCGCGGAGTTCATTTCCAGCGGCTGGGATACCAAAGCCATGCTGCGCTTGTTGGTGACGAGTGCGACGTATCGGCAAAGCTCGAAGCTCACGCCGGCGGCCCACGAGCGGGATCCGGACAACCGCCTGCTCGCCCGCGGCCCGCGCTTCCGCTTGCATGGCGAATTCGTGCGCGATCAGGCACTCGCCGCCAGCGGTTTGCTGGTGAGGAGAATCGGCGGGCCTTCGGTGAAGCCCTACCATCCGCCCGGTCTCTATGAGCAAGTGGTCAACACGCGGGATAATCCCAATTCGACCTACACCCAGGATAGGGGCGAAGCACTTCACCGCCGCAGCATTTACACGTATTGGAAACGCTCGGTGCCGAATCCCGCCATGATGCTCTTCGACGCGCCTTTCCGCGAATCCTGCGTTCTACGCCGACCGCGCACGAATACTCCGCTGCAGGCGCTCAATCTTCTCAATGATCCGACCTACGTCGAAGCCTCACGGTTGTTAGCGCAGCGGATGATCCTCGAAGGGGGAGCGTCCGTTGAATCGCGGCTCGGCCATGGTTTCCGCCTGGTCACGGCGCGTCTTCCGCGCCCTGCGGAAATGACAATCCTGAAGGCCTCGCTCGAGCGCACGCTCCGTGATTTTCAAGCCGACTTGGCCGGAGCCCAGGCCTTCCTGAAGGTCGGCGAAGCCACCACCGATGCCTCATTGAACGTCGCGGAACTGGCAGCCTACGCCGCGGTCGCCAGCACGATGCTGAATCTCGATGAAGCAGTGACCAAGGAGTAACCCGCCATGCATCCGGATCCATTTCTCGACATCACCCGCCGCCAATTCCTGGGCCGCGGCACTACCGGCATCGGTGCCGCGGCGCTGGCATCCTTGCTGAACCCGCACTTGTCCGCCGCACAAGGCAACGCGGGAGTGCCGCATTTCGCGCCGAAAGCAAAACGCGTGATCTGGCTGACCCAGGCCGGTGCTCCTTCGCAGCTCGATCTCTTCGATTACAAGCCGGGGCTGCGCGAGATGTTCGACAAGGACTTGCCCGACTCGGTCCGCAATGGCCAGCGCGTCACCGGGATGACCTCGGGGCAGGCGCGCTTCCCGATCGCACCGTCGGTTTTCTCCTTCAAACAACATGGTCAGGCCGGCCACTGGATGAGCGAGCTGCTGCCCCATACCGCGCGGCTGGCGGACGACCTCTGCATCATCCGCTCGATGCACACCGAGGCGATCAATCACGATCCGGCGATGACCATGCTGCAAACCGGCAGCCAGGTGGCCGGCCGGCCTTCATTCGGTTCATGGCTGTCGTATGGTCTCGGCTCGGACAACGCCGATCTACCGGCTTTTGTCGTCATGGTTTCCCGGCCGAGCGGCAAGGGCAACGCGCAGCCGCTGCACGAACGCATGTGGGGTGCGGGCTTTCTCTCGCCGCGCTATCAGGGTGTCCGCTTCAGCGCGGGCAAGGACCCGGTGCTGTTTCTCGCGAATTCCCCCGGCATCACTCCGGAGCGCCGCCGCGCGATGCTGGATGACCTGGCCGGACTGAATCAGATCAAGCTCGAAGAGTATCAGGATCCCGAGATTCAGGCACGCATCGACCAATACGAGATGGCCTTCCGCATGCAGGCCTCGGTCCCGGAGCTCGCCGACCTATCGAAGGAACCCGCCTCCGTCTTCGAGCGCTACGGCCCGGAATCGCGCAAGCCCGGCACGTATGCGGCGAACTGCGTGCTCGCCCGTCGTCTGGCCGAACGCGGTGTGCGCTTCATCCAGCTCTATCACCGCGGCTGGGATCAGCACAGCGATCTGCCAGCGCACATCCGCACCCAGTGTTACGACACCGACCAGCCGAGCGCCGCCCTCGTCGAGGAGTTGAAGGAACGCGGCCTGCTGGATGACACCCTGGTCATCTGGGGCGGTGAATTCGGGCGCAGTGTCTATTCGCAGGGGAAACTCACGGCGACCGACTACGGGCGTGACCATCACCCGCGCTGCTTCTCGCTCTGGCTGGCCGGCGGCGGAGTGAAACGCGGCACCATCATCGGCGAGACCGATGATTTTTCCTACAATGTCATCAAGGACCCGGTGCATATCCACGACCTCAACGCGACCGCCCTCCATCTGTTAGGTTTTGACCATACCCGCCTGACCGTCCGCAACCAAGGCCGCGATTATCGCCTCACCGACGTCCACGGAAAAGTGGTCCGGGATGCCATGGCGTGAAGGCTGCTGACGCATTTCAAGAACACCGAATCATGAACCATCCGCTCAAGAAATAGGACGCCATCATCGTCGGTGGCGGGCACAACGGGCTGGTCGCGGCGACCTATCTGGCCAAGGCGGGGAAGTCCGTGCTCTTGCTCGAAGCCCATGCCGAACTCGGAGGGGCCACCACCAGCGTGAAGCCGTTTCCAGAGTATGAGGCGAACCTCTCGCGATACTACTATCTCGTGTCGCTGCTGCCGGACCAGATCGTCGCCGATCTGGGCATCCACTTCAAAACCCTGGGTCGTGCCGTCGCCTCCTACACCCCCTATCATCGCGATGGGAAAGACGACGGGCTGCTGGTTTCCACCGATTGGGATGAGGCGACTGCGGACAGCTTCCGGAGGGTGAGCGGATCGGATCAGGAAGGGAAAGCCTGGCGCGAGTTTTACGGCGAGATTGCCGAGCTCGCCCGGCGGTTCGCCCCGAGCATGCTCCAGCCCCTGAAAAGCGCGGCGGAACTGAAATCCGAAATGGGATTGCCCGAGGTGTTGCGCGATCTGATGGAGGTTCCGATCGGTGAGGTTATCCGCGATCGCTTCAGCGACGACCTGGTGCGGGGCGTGGTTCTGACCGACGCGCTGATCGGAGCTTTCGTGTCCGCCGACGACATGCAGGCGAACCGTTGCTTTCTCTATCATCTGATCGGAAATGGCGATGGGCAGTGGCGCGTGCCGCAGGGGGGCATGGGCGCTTTGGTGAGGGAGTTGCATCGCGTCGCCACGGCCCGGGGCGTGGAGATCAAGACGCGATCCAAAGTCGCCGCGCTGGAAAGCGGCCCGACGGGGGTCCGCGTGGAAACGGAATCCGGCGAGACCTACAGCGCCAAGGACCTGCTCTTCGCCGCCGCGCCGCAGCTTCTGGCCCGATTGCGCGGGAGCGCCGTGCCAGAGTCACTCGAGGGCTCGCAGATGAAAATCAACATGCTCCTTTCACGCCTGCCACGGCTGAAGTCGGGCATGGATCCACGGATTGCGGTCGCGGGGACATTCCACGTCAATGAAACCTTCTCCCAGTTGGAGGCCGCCTACGCCGCTGCCCGCGCCGGGGAAATGCCGCAGCCACTCCCGTTGGAGATGTACTGCCACACGCTGACCGATCCCACGATCCTCTCCGCCGATCTGTCCGGGAAAGGCTTTCACACGCTCACGCTTTTCGGCCTGCACACCCCGGCGAAGCTCTTCGATGCCGATCCGGAGGGTGCCAAGGCTTTGGCAAAGGAGCGCGCCATCGCCAGCCTCAACGGGTATCTCCTGGATCCCCTCGAATCCGTCCTCGCCCCCTGCCGCGACGGATCCTTGGCGATCGAGGTGAAATCGCCGCTCGATCTGGAAAAGGACATCTCCCTGCCGCGCGGGAACATCTTCCACCGCGATCTGGATTTCCCGTTTCTCGAAGGCGATGCCGGGGCAGGGGACCCACCACTCTGGGGAGCGGAGACCGATGATCCGCATATCTACTTGGCCGGTGCGGGAGCCCGCCGCGGCGGCGGGGTCAGCGGCATCGCCGGTCACAATGCGGCGATGGCGCTGCTTGCCGCTGAATGACGGCACGGACGGCAGGGCGAATCATCCACCCTTGCGTGGGTGGGAACGAAAGTAGTCCCGACAGGAATCGAACCTGTACCTACGGCTTCGGAGGCCATCGTCCTATCCATTGGACTACGGGACCATTGAACGGCACCCAAGGTGCCAATCGCGGCGGGCGGGAAGGTAGCGAGGGGCGGCGGGGCTTGGCAAGGAGAACCTCGGGCGGGGTCAGTGGCGCTCGCGGGCCAGCATCTCGATCTCTTCCTCGGTCGAGTGGATCTGGAGACTGACGTTCACATCCTCGCGCTCGGTGATCGATTTCATGACGCCGCGGATGGCGGAGGCGCTGAAGCCGTTGCGGCCGATCAGCAGGGCGACATCAGACTGGCGGAGGACCAGTTTGAAGCGCAGGCGCTTGGGGCCGAGCTCGGTGACCTTGAGCTGGGCTTCGGCCGGGAACTCGATGAATTGCACGGCGATGTACTGGAGGAAACTCCGGATTTGATCAGTCACCAGTTGCATGGCGCGATGATGCCCGGTTCGGAAATCAGGGCAAGGGGGAAGCTCGGGCGGAAGCCGGTCGAAAGATGAATTCAAGTTTCCGTGAATAGCCGGCGATGCGCAGCCGTTTCAATCGCGATGAATTCATTCCTCTCCCTCATCGGGGCCGCCGTGCTGGCGACCGGAACCTGCCTGGCTGCCGAACCGGATCACGAGCTGTCGCCGCAGACCGCAGTGAAGCTGATCAACCTGCTGATCGAAGACCACCAGGAGCGGATCGAGATCGCGATGATCGTGGAAGGATCCAAAACCGAGGACGGGCTTGAGGAAAATCACATCCGCCGGGTGATTGCGATCCATCCGGTGGCGGAAGAGGGCAAGCGTGTCCGACGGGTGCAGTGCTACGATTTCCGCTGGAACGAAGCCTACGGCTGGCACCATTGGGAAAAGCGGGAGGAGCGCGGCGGGGACGCGATTTACATCTGGAGCGAGTTGAAGGGCGAAATGGTGGTGCGGTGACGCCGCCCGAGCCTTCCAAAGCTGATCATCTCTCCTCGCGTGGCAGTCCTTGAATTCTGAATTCCGCTGGGTTAGAGTGCCGCTTCACGGCACAACGGAGGATGGACGGGATGGGGCCTCGCGGGTTCTCAAGTAGGGGACCGCGGCGCGGATGAGGTCGGGCAGCCGGACCGCGAGGGTCTTCGCCATGGCGCTACCGAAGCAGAAGTGGCGGGTTTGCGGTCCATCGGGAAGGAACGTCGTGCGGGAGGGAAGTCCGTTGTTGCTGGATCCCGGGGTGGGCACCGGATTCTACGCTCTGCTATTTCCGGTCCTTCGCCCGTTGGTAGCGGCTGCGGCGTTCGCTGTCGTCGGGCGGGGCTTCGGCGGTGACGACGGGCTTCTCCTCGGTCTTGGCGACGAGGGGCGCTGCGGCTTTGGCGGCCTTGACCTTCACCGGCTTCACGACTTTCTCGCGGGGAGCGAAGCTTGGCAGGCCGGGGAGCGGCATTTTCCAGCCGGTGCGGGTGAGCAGGGCTTCGGTGACCAGCAGGCCTAACAGGGCGAGGGCGATCCACAGGCGCAGGGAGACATCCTGGCGGTTCGGCGGGCGGAGCCAGGCGTCTTCGAGATTGATCAACTCGCGGCCGCCGGTCTGGGACGAGACGGTGCGGAGCTCGGCGAGGCGCTCGGGCTCGAAGGCCCACTCGACGGAGGAGCCGACGGTGATCGGGCCGAAAGGCAGGGCGTGCTCGCCGACCTGGATCGCGCCGCGGACGACCGAGCCTTCGTCAAGGTCGCGCGAAACGGAGAAGTGACCGGGGGCGATGCGCTTCCAAGGGACGTCGTAGGGCGTCGCGCCGGATGCGCTTTCCATCAGGCGGAGGCGGGGCGGGGCGACGGCGAGCTTCTTCGCCCAGAGTTCGGGATCGTAAAGCAGGTCGAGCGTCAGGCGGGTGCCGTCGAGGCGGTGCTTCAGGCCGATGCCTGCGGGGAGGTCCATGCCCATCAGCCAGCGGGTCATGGTCTGGACGAAGTCGCCGTAGCCCTTCCAATCGCGGATCTGTTGGGAGAACTCGCCGCCGAGCGGGAAGGCGACCGCGGCGCTGCGGCCGAGGCCACGGCGGGCGTGGGCGACCAGCGGGGCAAGGTATTCGTCGCGGCTGACGAGCGACTGGGTGGCGTCCTCGCGGAGGTAGGAAAGATTGTAGCCATCGACCTGCGGCAGCCAGTCGAGCAGCTTCGGCGAGACCTCCGCCCAACGTCCGGTCGGCTGCGCTCCGATGGGCTCCTCGATGAACGCCGAGCGGGCGATGGTCACGGTTTCCTGGGCGAAGATCTTCGGGATATCGACCGGGCGGTCGGTGAAGAAGATCCGGCCGTCGCCGAGCTTGGCGATTTCCTCCAACAGCTTGGCATCGACATCCGCCTTGGTGCCCATGCCGATGACCGACACGGTGCAGCCTTCCTTCTTCATCTCGGCCAGCAGCCGCTTGTAGTCGCCGGGTTCCTCGGAGTCGTTGGCGTCGGAGAAAAGAATCACATGGCGGGTGCCGACCTTGGCGTTTTTCAGTTCGTCCCACGCGGCCTTGAGCCCTTCGTAAACGAAGATGCCGCCGCCCTGCGACTGGACGCTGCGGACGCGGGCCTGCAGTTTGGCCTGGTTGCCCTTGACCTCGGTCAGCGGGATCACGGTCTCCGGCGCGCTGTCGACGGCGTGGACGCAGATCCGGTCCATCGGGCCGAGCAGGCCGATCGCTTCCGCCGCGCCGTTGTTGGCGAGGTCCATTTTGGTCATCCCGCCGGCCACGCCGACGGACATCGAGCCGGATCGGTCGAGCACGATGCCCAGCGCGACGGCCAGCTTGCGGTGCTCGCTTTTGAGCTCCATCGAGATCGGGAGGAGCGGATCGATCGACGAATTGAAATAGCCGCCGGAGCCGAAGGACTGCTTGCCGCCGGCCATCAGGAAGCCGCCGGCTTGCTCGCGGACGAAGAAGTCGAGGGCGTTGAGGAAATCCTGCGGGACCTCGAAGGCCGGGATGTTGTTGAAAATGACCGCGCGCGCTCCGGTCAGGCGGCCGGGGTGGAGGTCGGAGGGCTTGGTGACGACGTCGACGGTGAAGTCGAGCGAGGAGAGGACTTTCGCCACCGGGTCATCGGCATACTTCGTGGCGAGCAGCACGCGCGGGCCGCCGGCGATCTCGATCCAGCGGGAGGCCTTGTTGTTGCCGGGGTGGGCGTCCTTGGCGGTGGAAGTCGCGCCGACCACGACCTCGGCCTCGTACTGGAAAGCTCCGGCGCGCGGGATGCGGTCGGTGAACTCGGCGCGGCCGACGCCGGCGGTGAGCTTGACGGTGGTCTCGGTCAGCGTCTGGCCGCCGCGGCGGAGGATCAGCGTGACATCGGTGTCGGTGGAGCCGCGGACGGTGGCGGCGATCAGGAAGGGTTCGCCGGCCTGGACGCGCTCGGGGAGTTCGAGGCGGGCGAGGCGGAAGTCATCGAGCGTCTCCTCGCGGACCAGCCGGAAGTCGAGCGGGATGCCGCGGGCCTGGAGCTGCTCGGCGGCTTCGTGCAGGGGTTCGGTGGAGAAGCCGTCGGTGAAAAGCAGCACGCGGGCGGGTCGGTCCTCCTTGGCGAGGGCGGTGATGTGGGACAGGGCGAGGCCGCTGCGGGTGAGTTTTCGCGAGCCGGTGAAGCTGGTGCCGTCGCTGCCGTGCTCGACGATTTCCGCGCCGTAGTCGAAGTAGTGCGCCTTGTCGTTGCGGCCCGGTTTCGCCTGGTCGAGCAGCCGCTGCCATTCGGGAAGGCCCTTGTCGACGAGGTCCTCGGTGGAGTCCGATCGGTCTAACAGGATCCACAGGTCGAGCGCGTCCTCCTGGACGTTCATCTTCGGATCGGCCAGTGCAAAGGCGCAGAGGACGACCAGCAGCAGGCGGAGCGGCGACCACAGGCGCAGGCTCTTCCAGAACCAGCCGACGAAGAGGCAGGCGGGCAGCAGGAGGAACCATTCCGGGGAGCCGAAGGTCATGGTGGGGGAAGTTCCAAGTGGCGAAGGGCCAAGGGAAGAAGTTCCAAGTGATGAAGTGCCAAGTGCCAAAGGGAGGCATTGGAACCGTCATGCGGCGGTGCCGCTGTGGAGGAGATGGAGGAAGAGCTCATGGGATGAGCCAGTGGTAGAAGGGCTTGGGGGCTGAGGTGTCGATCAGCTTGTGGTTGCCGTTGACGAGGGTCGGCTCCCAGCTTGCGCCTTGTTTGCGGGCGAGTTGGACTTCGATGCGGCCGTCATCGCGGGTATCGACGAAGCCGGTGCACTTCAGCGGCGCGGCGGCCTGGCCCTTGATCAGGCGCTTCTGATAGACGGCGAGGTCGTCGGACACGGTGACCTGGCCGGGGCGGACGCCGACCAGCCAGTAGCTGACGGGGGTGGTCCGGAATCCCTTGCGGTGGACGGTGACGGTCTGGTCCTTGTGGCGGTAAGCCTTGGTCGAGACACAGGAGGTCGCGGACAGGGCGGCGAGGGAAAGGACGAGCGTGCGGAAAAGCGGTTTCATGGCGTGGTTTCCAGCGGTTTGATGGCCGGAGTCTGGACCTTGGCGGCTTCCCGTTCACGCGTGAAATGCCACGAAATGAGCAGGGCCAGCAGCAGCAGCAGGACCCAGGCGCGCCACCAGTGGTCCTCCTCGGTGTGGCGCTCGACCGCGACGGCATTGCCTTCGTCGAGGGTATCGGCCGGGGCGCAGGCGACGAAGTCGGCCTCGCGGGTGTCGGCGAAATGGACGCTGGCGGCGAGGAGGTCGGTTTCTCCCTGGCGGACGCGGAGGAAGCCGGCATCGAGCGGTGCCTCGACGCGGACCCGGGCGGCGGCTGGCAAGGTCGTGGTGTCGAGCACCTTGCCATCGAGGTCGACTCGTTCGACCCGCAGCGGCGGGGCGTCGGCGGCTCCGTTGGCGGCGAGGACGATAGCCTGGCCGGTTTCTAACAGCTCGGAGGCGGGCGCGACTTTGGCGGCGCGGAGCTCCTCGGCGAAGCGGTGAAGCATCACGATGAAGGCCGGTTGGGTCGCGGCGTTGGACAGGCGGAGGTCGAAATTGAAGCAGAGCTGGCGCGAGGCCGGGGTCTGCGGGGTGGCCTGGCTTTCGCGGAGGAAGATCAGCGGCCGGGTGCCCTGGTAGAGGATGACGCTGTCGGTGGGGCGGCGCTGGAGCTGGATGGTTTCGCGGACCAGCAGCGATTGCCAGTTGAGGGCGTCGATCAGCGGATGCTTTTCGGCGACGATGCCGCCTTTCAGATAGGCTCCGCCGCGGGTCTCGTCGTGGACGAAGACGATGGCGTTGCCGCTGGGGACCACCGGGTCGAGGGGGTCGTAGGAGAGAATCGTTAGATCGGCGGTGGCGGCGTCGTTGACGGGTTCGGTCGCTGCGAGCGAGCGCTGGAGCTTCTTCGAGAGTTCCTCGTAGGCCCCGCCGGTGGCGGAAAAGAGGCCGAGCTTTTTCGGCTTCGGCGCGACCATCGGCAAGGAGTCGTCGAGCGTGAACTTGTCGGGCGAGAGGACCAGCCGGACCCTTTCGGCTTTGTCGGGGAAGGCGGCTTGCAGGGTGATGATGGCTCCGGGTTCGAGGTCGAAGGACTTCGGCTCGGTGCGGCCGCCGTCGGGGAGTTCGAGCTGCCAGGTGCGCGAAGTACGATTGCCGGAGTAGTTGCGGACGAGGGCCTGCCAGAGGGTGGCACCTTCCTTTTCAATGAGGGTGACGCCGGTGAAGCCGACATTGTCGAGCGGCTCGCCGGGGGACAGTAGGCGGGCATCGAAGGGCGGGGCTTCGACGGGGGTGTCGGTGGCGTAAACGACGATGCCTTCGCGGGCGACCAGCGAGCGGGCGAGGCGGAGGACCGGGGATGGATCGGTCAGGCCGGCTCGAGGTTGCCAGGCATCGAGCGCGGCGGCGAAATCCTCGGGCGAGCTGCCGGAGTAGAGGCGGGGTCTGCCGGGAGTGCTTTCCAGCAGGGTGATTTCCAGCGCGGTGGCCGGGCCCTGGAGGTCGGGCAGGGCGGCGATGAGCTTTGTTTTGAGCGCTTCCTTCGCGACGGTCATCGAGGCCGAGGAATCCAGCACGATCGCGACGCGCTGGGTGCTGCGGGCTTTCTGGTAGCGGGGCTCCGCGAGCAGCCAGGTGAGGAGAAGGACGCCGAGGAGCTGCATCCACAGCGGGACCGAGTTCATGAGCCGGTCGAAGCGGCGGCCGCTGGCGGACTCGCGCTGGGTCTTCTCTAACAGGAAGAGCGTGGAGACCGGAAGGATCACCGCCTGGCGTTGCAGGAAATGGATCGCCAGCACCGCGGGAATCCCGAGGAGCGCCCAGAGGCCGGCAGGGTTGGTGAGGGTGAGCAAGGGAGGCTAGATGGAAGATGGTGGATGGAAGATAGAAGATAGAAGATGGAAGATTCCGGTCTCAGAGGGGAGGTTGGCTTTGGGAGCGCTGGCTTTAGCCGGCGAGGGGGAAAAGACATGCCGACTGAAGTCAGCGCTCCGCCGGACGGGCCGGCATTTCGGTTGCGGAGTCATGGTCTTCTTTGGCACTTGGAACTTCCGTAATTGGAACTTCAAACCGCCGTCTCGAGGGCGCCGGAGGGGATGGCTTCGGCGAAGAGTGCGGTCTGGAGGTCGGGCTCGCAGGCGACGCGGGCCATGCGGCACTGGTGGCGGCGGGTGGCGTTTTTCCAGAGGGCGAAGTGGTTGATGTAGCTTTCCTTGTAGCGCTTGAGAACGGAGGGCTCGATGCGGTGCGGGTGGCGCGACTTGCGCTCGGCATCGACGAATTCGTAGTTGCCGGTCCACTCGGGCGTGGCCTCGCTTTTGAGGAAGGGCACCAGCAGGATAGGGCTGCCCTGGCGGGCGGCGAGGCAGCGGATGACGGGTTCGGGATCGCCGGCGAAGAGGAGGTCGGAGACCAGCACGCGGATCGCGTTGCCGCGGAAGGGGATGGGAGAGAGGTCCGGGGCCGCGGCGGGGTCGGTGGCGGGCAGGGCGCGGGCTTCGTCGAGCCAGCGGTGGGCGGCGACGAGTTCGGCGGGCACGGCGCGGGTGAAATCGCCGCGGACGAGGTGGACCGTGGTGGCCGCGCCGGAGCGACGGGCGGACTCGACGGCGAAGCAGAACAACTCGGCGCTGCGGGCGGCCTTGAGAGGGTCGAAGAACATCGACTCGGAGGCATCGAGCACGACGTCGACCACCGGGCGGACTTCCTCGCGGTAGAGCTTCATCGTGTACTGCCCGGTTCGGGCGAAGGCGGCCCAGTTGATGTGCCGGGGATCGTCGCCGGGGACGTAGGTCCGGTGGTCCTGGAAATCGAGGGATGACCCGACGCCCGCGCCCTGGAACTCGCCAGCCTGGCCTTTCCAGACGCGGGAGCGCAGCGGCAGGCGCAGGCGGCCGGCGGCGGTGAGCGCGCGGGCGTGGCAGCGGGAGAGTTCGTCAGGGCTCACGGGTCGCTGGTGGTGGGAGTGGCGGCTTCGGCTTCCACTTCGCGGATCAGGTGGAAATTCCTCACCGCGCAGATCAGCAGGCCGAGGTAGTAGGCGACGCAGGTGGCGATGCCGATGGTGACGATCGGTGCGAAATCCGGGCCCGAGGTGGGAGGCGCGCTACCGGAACCGTAGGTGCTGTAATACTCGCGGTTGACCTCATCGAGCAGGTTGAACTGCACGGGAGGTATCCACGAGAGAAGCCACATGAAGGAGGCGTCCTCCACCTCTTCGGCGATGATTGCCACGCCGATGGCGGTGGCGATGAGGATGGCGAGGATCAGCAGGTAGATCGCGAAGCTCCGGTTGATCTTGGCGGGAAGGATCCGCATGATCAGGCCGGGAAGCAGCAGGGTGCCGAGCGAGCCGAGCATCAGGATGTGGAAGCGCGGTTCGAAGTGCCAGCCGAGCGGCCGGCTGGGTGACATGTGGTTAAGGATCACGAAGGTGCCCAAGGCGATCAGCAGGCCGGTGAAGAGCACGCCGGACGGCCAGCCGGGATAGAAGAAACGGCCGGCGAGCTTGCCGAGGGTGCCGAAGCGGAGGAAGGGGCGGCAGATCGGCGGCAGGAGTTGCAGCGGCTCGGTCAGCGCGATGGCGATGGCCGGGGCGCAGAACATCAGGAGGATCGGGCCGAGCGCTTCCCGCGGGAAGTCGGCGACGGCGGCGATGATGGCGAACACCGCGACGGCGACGAGGGTGATCAGCCGGCGCATCGAGCTGTGGTTCTCGGCCATGGGCGCGATCATCGAGGCACCCAGGGCGAGCGCCGACCAGCCGAAGTAGCCGGCGGCGACGAGGCCGGCCAGCAAGGCCCAGCCGCTGTTTTTTTCCTGGAGCGAGCAGAACTCGATCAGGTCGCCGAAGTCGTTGCTGTTGTCGAAAGTGAGCGCGAAAATTCCCCCGCCGAGATAGATCGAGCAGATGAGCGGTAGCAGCCCGCGGATGAGGATCGAATTGATGGCCGAAAGCCCGACGGTGATCGCGGTGAACAGGGCGGAGCCGATGAAGATCAGCAGGAGGAGGTTCAGCTCCGCGAAGAGGTTCATCCGGCCGAAGAAATAGCGGAGGATGAGGTAGGGCGTGATGGCGGTGAGCAACAGGGCGGACTGGCTGACGATGGACACCCATTTCCCCAGCACGATCCGCCAGGCACCGAGGCGGGTGAGGACCATCAGGTCGATGGTGTTGCCCTTGATCTCGTTGTGCAGCGCTCCGATGCCGCGGAGCGGCTGGACGATCAGGACGGCGAGGGAGAAGAAGAAAAAGATGATGGTGCTGACCCGCTGGCCCGAGCTTTCCGCCGATGAAGCGCCGATCGCGGAGAGCAGCACGACCGCGAGCAGCGCCTGGAGGGCGAGGAAGACGATGACGAAGGTCTTCGCCCGGAGACCCTGGCGCAGCTCCTTGACGAGCATCGGCGAGATGCGGTCGCTGAACTCGTCGAGCGCGTGGGGCACTGGCGGCGGGGTCGCGACGGCTTTGGAAGTGCTGCTCATCGGTTCGCGGATTCCGGCGGGGTGAAGGCGGGCAGCTCGGGCTTCGGCGCGGTGACCGGCAGGGCGCCCTCGCCGCGGTCGATGCGGCCGAGCATGTCGATGAAGGCGTCTTCCAAATTGCGCTGCTCCTTGTGGAACTCGACCACCTTGAGGCCGTCCTTGATCATCCGGGCGAGGACCTCGGCGGAGCGTTCGGAGTCGGTGGACTCGATGCGGATGCGGCCGCCGGCCTTGCGCGATTCGAGGAACTCGACGTGCGGGTTGACCACGCACCAGTCGGACACCGCCTGCGGGTCGCCGAGGACCTGGATGTCGTAAAGCATGCCGCCGAGGGCATCGGTGCCCTGGCGCAGTGTCTCGGCATCGCCGTGGTGAACGATGCGGCCGCCGTTGACGAAGAGCAGCGAATCGCACATCTCGCCGAGCTCCGACAAGAT
>NEUO01000084.1 GCA_002304315.1 Verrucomicrobiia bacterium Tous-C4TDCM | reverse complement strand
CATGTTCCGCGAGCTCTTCCTGCGCTTTGACGATAGCACCAAGAAGGTCCGCCCCTACAAGTTCGACCAGTATGCGCCCGCCGACATGCGCTTCACCCGCAGCTTCCCCGGCATCGACTGGGTGAAGCCCGCGATGTTCAAGGGCAAGGTCGACCGCAACGGCACCGCCTGCCTCCACTTCGTCCAGGAAGCCGGCACCGGCGAGAAGGCCCCGCTCAACCAGGACGACGAACTCGCCTACGACAACCGCCACGCCGCACAGCGCCGCGAGGCCTGGTTCGCCGCCGCCACCGGCCTGCCGCTCGCCTTCAAGGATGGCCCACTCGAAGGCAGCTACCAGCACGAGGGCCCGGCCAAGCAGCAGGTGAAGTTGCCGAAGCCCTACCTCGATGCCGTGAAGCACTACTACGGCATCAAGTGACCCTCATGATCCGTTTTCCCCTGCTGCTCGCCCTGCTCGCCGCGCCGCTGGCGGCCAAGCCGAACATCATCGTCATCCTCACCGATGACCTCGGCTACGCGGACCTCGCGTGCCAAGGCCAGGAGAAGGATCTCTTCACCCCG
Organism: Verrucomicrobiia bacterium Tous-C4TDCM; assembly: GCA_002304315.1. Lineage (GTDB taxonomy): Bacteria > Verrucomicrobiota > Verrucomicrobiia > Verrucomicrobiales > Akkermansiaceae > Haloferula. The sequence continues at coordinate 19,154 of NEUO01000084.1, read as the reverse complement.
AACCTCGACCGCTTCGCCGCGCAGGGCATCCGCTGCACCGCCGGCTACACCACCGCCCCCCAGTGCTCGCCCGCCCGCGCCGGGCTTCTCACAGGCCGCTACCAGCAGCGCATCGGCATCGACACCATCCCCGATATGCCGCTCGGCACGGAGGAAGTGCTGATCCCCGAAATGCTCAAACCCGCCGGCTACAACAGCGGCATGGTCGGCAAGTGGCACCTCGAGCCGAACCCCACCTGCAAAGCGTGGATCGCCAAGAATCTCCCGAACGCGCCAAAGGGCCCGAAAGGCATGGTCGCCATCCCTAACAAGATGCGCCTCGCCTTCTTCCCGCAGGCCCAGGGCTTCGACCGCTACTTCACCGGCGAAATGGGCAGCTACCACACGAACTTCACCCTCAGCGGCGAGGCGCGCCCGCCCGGCCCTCTTACCGCGAAAGGCTTCCGCATCGACCTCCAGACCGATGCCGCTCTCGCCTTCATCCGCGGCCATCACCAGGCACCCTTCTTCCTCTACCTCCCGTACTTCGCTCCCCACACCCCGCTTGAAAACCCGCCGAAATACGCCGCCCGCTTCACGGGAAAGATGCCCGTCCGCCGGCGCGCCGCGCTGTCGATGATCGCCGGTATCGACCACGGCGTCGGCCGCATCCTCGACACGCTTGCCGAGCTCGGCATCGACGACAACACGCTGCTCGTCTTCACCAGCGACAACGGCGCGCCCGTCCACGGCCGCCGCGACTCGCCGCTCGACACCGATCCCGGCGGCTGGGACGGGTCGCTCAACACCCCCTGGGTCGGCGAAAAGGGCATGCTCGCCGAAGGCGGCATCCGCGTCCCCTTCCTCGTCCGCTGGAAAGGCAAGCTGCCCGCCGGCAAGGTCAGCGACTACCCCGTCAGCAGCCTCGACCTCGCCGCCACCGCCCGCGCCGCCGCCGACCTGCCCGCCGACCCGCGGCTCGATGGCATCGACCTCGTCCCCGTCCTCACCGCCGCGTCTCCGCCGCCGCGCGCCCTCCACTGGCGCTTCTGGAACCAGATCGCCATCCGCGACGGGAAATGGAAATACCTCAAGGCCAGCGGTGGCCCCGACTTCCTCTTCGACCTCGAAAGCCCCGAGCACGAGAAGAAGAACCTCGCCGCCGAACACCCCGGGATCCTCGCAAAACTCCGCACCCGATCCGACGCCAGGGCAGCCACCCTGCAACCCGCCGGAGCCCCGAAAGGCAAGCCGGTCGGTCAGGAGATCCACTGGTATCAGGAATACTTCCAAGTCCAACTCGACGAATCCAAGCCATGACCCGCCTCGCCCTCTTTTTCGCCCTGTTAGCCGCGCCGCTCCACGCCGTGGAAAAGCCGAACATCATCTTCATCCTCGCCGACGATCTCGGCTGGGCCGACACCACGCCCTACGGCCACACGAAGTACTACAAGACTCCAAATATCGAGCGCCTGGCAAAACGCGGCATGACCTTCACCCGCGCCTACTCCGCCAGTCCGCTCTGCTCGCCGACCCGCTCGAGCATCCTCACCGGCCTCAGCCCGGCCCGCACCGGCATCACCACGCCGAATTGCCACGAACCCCAGGTTGTCCTGCAAGCCACCCCCGGCAAGGCCGCGCCGCCGTCGAAGAAGTCGATCAGCCCCACTCCGGTCTCCCGTCTGAAGACCGAATACTTCACCCTCGCCGAAGCCCTCAAACAGGCCGGCTACGCCACCGGCCACTTCGGCAAGTGGCACCTCGGCGCCGAACCTTACTCGCCGCTCCAGCAGGGCTTCGACGTCGACCTCCCGCACACCCCCGGCCCCGGTCCGGCCGGCAGTTTCGTCGCGCCGTGGAAGTATCCGAACGGCTTCGTCCCGAAGTCCCCTGGCGAACACATCGAGGACCGCATGGCCGCCGAAGCCGGCGCCTTCATGGAACAACACAAGGACGGCCCCTTCTTCCTCAACTACTGGATGTTCAGCGTCCACGCGCCCTTCGACGCCAAGAAGTCCCTGATCGAAAATTACCGCGCCAGCGCCAACCCCGCCGACCTCCAGCGCAGCCCGACCTACGCCGCGATGATCGAAAGCATGGACGCCGCAGTCGGCACCCTGCTCGACACGCTCGACCGCCTCGGCATCGCCGACAAGACCGCCATCGTCTTCCTCTCCGACAACGGCGGCAACATGTACAACGAAATCGACGGCACCACGCCCACCAGCAACCGCCCGCTCCGCGGCGGCAAGGCCAGCGTTTACGAAGGCGGCATCCGCGTGCCGTGCATCGTGAGTTGGCCCGGCACCGTCGCCCCCGCGACCCGCAGCGACGCCATCGTGCAAAGCAGCGATTTTTATCCGACCTTCCTCGACCTGCTGGCCCTGAAACCGCAGCCCGACCAGAAGTTCGACGGCATCAGCATCGTTCCCGCGTTGAAAGGCGGCGCGCTCGAACGCGAGGCGATCTTCACCTACTTCCCGCACGACCCGCCGGTGCCCGATTGGGTCCCGCCGTCGGTCGTCGTCACCCAAGCCGATTGGAAGCTCATCCGGATCTTCCACGGCGGCGACAGCGGCGCACACCGCTGGAAGCTCTACAACCTCCGCGACGACCTCGGCGAGACCACCGACCTCGCCGCCAAGGAACCCGAGCGCGTGAAGCAGATGGACGCGCGGATCGAAGCCTTCCTCAAGGATACCGGGGCCGTCGTCCCGATCCCCAACCCGAAGTTCGACCCCGCCACTTGGAAGCTCGAAGACGAAGGCAAGCCGGGGATCCGCAATGCCCCCAAACGCAAGCCCGCCGCCACTGCCGACGACACCGCCGACCCCAAGCTCCAGGGCTGGCGCGCCCGCAACAGCACGGCGGTCGTAAAGGACGGCATCGTCCATCTCACCGCCGACGGTGCCGATCCCTTCCTCGGCTTCGGCCTCAGCCAGACCGCAGGCCCCGCCACCTTGAAAGTCCGCCTCCGCAGCCAGACCGGCGGGCCCGGCAAATTCGAATCCGTCGGTGCCGGCAAAGATCCCGCCGCCGCGAAATCCGTCGCCTTCACCGTCGCACCCGGCGAGTGGCAGGAACTCACCGTCGAACTCCCGGTGAAGGGCCCGCTCGGCATCGTCCGCCTCCACCTGCCCGCGACGAAGCAAGCCGTCGAGATCGACTGGATCGAAATCACCGCCGCCGGCAAACCCCGCCGCACGACTTTCTAACAGACCGTCCGATGCTCGCCCGGCTCGCCACGTTCCTCGCTCTAACAGCCATCGCCGCCGCGGGCCCGAAGCCGAACATCCTGTTCATCCTGACCGAGGACCAGGGCGCGCAGGCCGGCTTCCTCGGCACCCCGGGGATCCGCACGCCGCACATGGACCGGCTGGCGATGTCCGGCAGGGTCTTCCGTAACGCCTTCGTCGTCTACCCGGTCTGCTCGGCGTCGAAGGCCGCGATCTTCACCGGCCTGCACAACCACGCGAACGGGCTGCTCAACAACACGATGAACTTCCACAAGCCGGCCGCGCAGCTCACGCCGGCCGAGCGCGCGAATCCGACCTATGCGAAAAACCGCATCCGCGACACGATCCCGACCCTCACCGAACGCCTCCACGCCGCCGGCTATTACCAGGCCGCGATGCACAAGCTGCACCTCTCACCGAACGAGAAGTTCCCTTACAACGAATTCCTCGCCCACCCCGGCGGCCCGGCGATGGATGCCTTCCTCGCCCGCGCCGCCAAGGCCGGCAAGCCTTGGTTCCTGCTCTACAACATCCCCAACTCCCACCGACCCTACCCGGACAGCGACAAGGGCAAGATCCGCATCGATCCCGCCGCGGTGAAGCTGCCCGCTTTCCTCCCCGACACTCCGGTCGTGCGCCAGGACTGGGCGGAATACCTCGCCGGCATCGGGCAAGCCGACGACCTCGTCGGCCAAGCCCTCGCCAGCCTCAAAACCAGTGGACAGGAGGAGAACACATTCATCATCCTCCTCGGCGACCACGGCCCTTCCTTCCAGCACGGCAAGATGAGTCTCTACGACCTCGGCCTCCGCGTCCCGCTGGTCATCGCCGGCCCCGGCGTGAAACCCGGCCGCAGCGACGCGCTGGTCAGCGAGCTCGACCTGATGCCAACCCTGCTTGACCTGTTAGAAAGTGCGCCATCCGCCGAAGGTCACGGCATTTCCCTCCGTTCCTTGCTCGAAGAAAAGCCGGGTGCCAAGGGCCACGACTTCATCGCCGCCGAGATCTCCCACCGCGGTCCGCTGCCGAACGACGGCCTCCAGGAACGCGCCCTCTTCGACGGCCGCTGGAAGCTCCTCTACCGCGAGAATACCGAGCCCGCCTGGCGGCAGGTGAACGAGGACCTCAAGGACCGGAAACCCTGGGGCAACCGCACCTACGACGAGACCGTCCGCGTCAAGGAACAGTACCCCGAAGCCTGGCGCGTCCTGAGCGAAATGGACCCGCAGCGCCTCGGCGGCAAGCTGTCGCGGATTGAACTCTACGACCTCCAGTCCGACCCCGACGAGATGCGCGACCTCGCCCAAGACCCCGCCCACGCCACCCAGCTCCAGCGCCTCTACGACATCCTTCGTACTTGGGCCCGCGATACGAAAGACCCCGCCATCCAGCCGCCGGTCGAGTTGACAGAATGATTTCCGCTGGGAAGCCGGGAGCAGATGGGAGATGGGACATGATGGACGGGCGGACGGGCGTTTTTAAAGCCCCAACGGGGCGAAATGAGATAGCCCCGGGCAACGCCCGGGGTCCCGGCATCGCCGTTCAGGCACCCTGACGGGGTGCGATGGGGCCGGTTCGACGTTTCGCTCCCGTTCTGATCATCAGTAGCCGTCCGGCGAAGCATTCACACTCCCGCTTCACCGCCCAACCAACCGGTCACCCCTAGAACAAAACAGCCCCGGGCCATCCCGGGGCTGTCATTTCAAAATCACTCTCGCCGCTCCTCACACCTCGATCTTCCACGGCCCGCGCATCGGCTGGTCGATCAGCGCGTTGGCGGCGGGATCGTCGAACTTGAGGGTCTTCGGATCGAACTTCAGGCTCTTGTTCAGGCGGTGCGCGGTAACGCCCATGTTCACCATCGTGCACGACCAGAAGCCGTTCTGCTCGTTCAACGCGAACTTCTTCCGGGTGCGGACGCTTTCGTGGAAGTCGGTGATCTGCGCTTCCGGATCCGGCAGCGCCGCGAGCTTCTTGTCGAGGTCCGGGATGTCGGACTTGAAGCCCTTGTAGATCTTCCCTTTCGGTCCTTCGATGTAAGCGGCGTCCTTGTCCTTGTTCGCCCCGTCGAGGATGATCTTGCAGCCGTCGGCGTAGGTGAACTCGATCCGACGCCAGGTGCCGATGGCGTCGGCGTCCTGCGGGTCGGCGTCGATCTCCACCGAAATCGGCGCGGTGTCGTCCTTGCCCAAGATATATTGTGCGGGGTCGAGGTAATGCTGACCCATATCTCCGAGGCCGCCGCCATCGTAGTCCCAATAGCCGCGGAATGATTGATGGGTGCGGTGGGCGCTGTACGGCTTCTTCGGCGCGGGCCCGAGCCAGAAGTCGTAGTCGAAGCCCTCCGGCACCGGCTGCACCGGCAGGTTGGTCTTGCCAACCCAGATGCCGAGCTTCCAGTCGAAGCCGGTGTGGCCGGAGACGGTGATCTTCAAGGGCCAGCCAAGCACATCGTTCATCGCCGCCTTCTTGATCTGCTTCACCGGCACGCCCATGCCGTAGAAGTTGTCCTTGAAGCGGAACCAGGTGTTGAGGCGGAAGACCCGCTTGTATTTCTCGACCGCCTTCACCATCGCCATGCCCTCGCCGATCGTCCGGCTCATCGGCTTCTCACACCACACGTCCTTGCCCGCCTTCGCGGCCTCGATCGCCATCAGCGCGTGCCAGTGCGGCGGGGTGGCGACGTGGATGACGTCGATGTCCTCGCGCTGCAGTACTTCGCGGAAGTCATGGTAGCCCTTGATGCCCTTGCCTTCCCCACCGGCCTGCTTCATCCGCTCGGCCAGGTGGCCTTTGTCGACATCGCACAGCGCGAGCAGCTTGCCCGGCATCCCGAGGTGGGAGGAGGAGATCCCGCCGCAGCCGAGGATGGCGCGGGTGATTTCCTCCGACGGCGGCGTCTGGCCGTTGAGGCCGAGCACGCGGCTCGGAACGATCTGGATGGTCGCCAGCGCGGCGAGCGACTTGAGTGTTTGGCGTCGGGTCAGGTTCATAAGCGGATTTGGAGGTTGGAAGAAATGGAACCGCCAAGACGCCAGGAACGCCAGGTTTCAGGACGGTTTTGCAAAGATCTTGGCGAACTTGGCGTCTTGGCGGTGAAACTTTCCGGAGAAGCGGTCAAGGCTTCGAATCGCCATCGGCGGACTTGTCCCAGAACCCGATGAAGAAGATCACGGCGATTACCGCGGCCATACCGGCAGGGAAGAACCAGTAATTCTTCCAATCCGCACCGGCGGCGGCCACCAGCGCGGGATCGAGGCCTTCAGGGAAACCCTGGCCGAACATGCCACCCAGACTTTCGAAAAAGGACGGGGCGGGTTTCCCCTCGTTGAGCGTTTTGATCCCGTCCATCAGCGGCGCATGTCCGGCGGGAGCCGCACCGATGTTCCCGAAGGTGTTCGGCAGCGGCGCTGTCGTGAATGGCCAGCTCCCTCCAAAGGCCATCCGGAAGCCGAAGAACATCCCCAGCCCCTGGGTCAGGAACACCAGCAGCGACTGCGCCTGCCCGCGGATCTCGACCGGGGCTTTCCGATCGGTGTAGATGAATCCGGTGACAAAAAAGAAGTCGTAGCAGATGCCGTGGAGAGCGACGCCGAGTAGTAACATCCAGGCGACTTGATCCGGCGCGCCGAAAGCGAACAGGAGGTAGCGGGCCACCCAGCACAGCATTCCGATCAGCAGCATCCATTTCACTCCGAGCTTCCGGAAAAAGAAGGGGATGAGGAGCATGAAGACAATCTCCGACATCTGGCCGAGCGTCATCGTCGAGGCCGCCTGTTTGAAGCCGGCGGCTCCCAATGACGCGGAGGTCTGCCCGTAGTAGTAGGCCAAGGGGATGCAGATCAGCATCGAGCACAGCGCGAACACCAGGAAGGGCGGGTTCTTGAGCAGTTTGAACGCATCGACCATCAGGAGGGAGCCGATGTCCAGCGGCTTGCCTTTCGCCGGAGGAGGCGTGTGGGGAAGGGTGAAACTGTAAATCCCCAGCAAAAGGGTGGATGCCGACCCCAGCCAGAAAATATCGAGCGAGGCGGACCAGCCGACGGCACCCACCGTGAGACCCGCGACAATCCAGCCGATCGTCCCCCAGACGCGGGCCTTCGGGAATTCCTCCTGACGCAAATGGGTGAAGGTGATCGTGTTCCCCAGGCCGAGGGTCGGCATGTAGCAGAGCATGTAGGCGATCATCAGCCAAACGATCAGGCCGCCCTTCTCGGCACCTTGGGGCGCCACCATGGCAACCACGCCCATGATCACCCCGCCGATCAACATCAGGACTCCCATCACGCGCTCCGAGGAGAACAAGCGGTCGGCGATCAAACCCAGGAACAGCGGCGCGAAAATCGCACCGATCGGCGCGCTTTCGTAGGCACCCCCGATGAACTTGTCCAATCCGTTGCCCCCCATCGCCAGGTTCAGCGTGGCGAACCACGAGCCCCAGGCGAAGAACTGCAGGAACATCATGACCGACAAGCGGGGCAGCACGGAAGACGGGGCGGCTTTCTCCATAACGGCGGTTAGACTCGACGAAACGCCCTCGTGGCGGCAAGCATCAACCATCGGGAACCCGTCATGAATGATCCAATTCCCTCAAAAAAGGCGACGTTCGCTGAATTTGATGCCGAATTCCGGTGAAAGTCGTAGGCGAGGATGCAGCGTATCGGCGCTTCCCCTTCTCGAATACCTGTCATGAATTCAACATCCGTCTCCCGTCGCCAACTCCTCGCCGGCACCGCCGCCACCGCGGTCATCGCCGGCTTCCCAAGCCTGCTGCTCGCCCAAGGCAACACCGCGAAGCTCAAGATCGGCCTGATCGGCTGCGGCGGCCGCGGCACCGGCGCGGCGGAGCAGGCACTCAATGCCGACCCGAACGTCGTACTGTGGGCCGTCGGCGACGCTTTCCCGGAATCCATCCAGAGCAGCCTCAACGGCCTCAAGAGCTTCGGCGCGAAGGTCGACGTCCCGGCCGAGCGCCAGTTCAGCGGGCTCGACGCCTACCAGAAAGTGCTTGAAAGCGGGGTCGATGTCGTCCTGCTCGCCGCCCCTCCGGGTTTCCGCCCCCAGCACCTGCGCGCGGCGGTCGAGGCCGGCAAGCACGTCTTTTCCGAGAAACCAATGGCGGTGGATGTCGCCGGCGTGAAGTCGGTCATGGAGTCCGCCAAACTCGCCAAGCAGAAGGGCGTGGCGATCCAGCACGGCTACTGCTGGCGCTTCGCCCCCGGCGTCCGCGAACTTTACGGCAAGATCACCTCCGGCGAACTCGGCCGGGTTCATTCGGTCTACGGCACCTACATGGGCAGCCCGCCGAAGCCGCTGCAGCCCGGCATGACCAAACCCGACGGCATGGCCGACGTGGAATGGCAACTCCGCTGGTGGAACAACTTCGAGTGGACCAGCGGCGGCCCGCTGCTCGAACAGGCGGTCCACACCGTCGACAAGATCGCCTGGTCGATGGGTGACGCCGCGCCGATCGCCGCCGTCGCCAACGGTGGCCGCGCGATCCGCACCGACGCCGGCAATGTTTACGACCACTACAACATCGCCTACGAATACCCGGGCGGCGTGATCTGCCATCTCGGCGAGCGACAGTTCCCCGGCTGCCACACCGAGGTGGTCGACCGCATCTACTGCGAAAAGGGCACCGCCGTCGCGCCGAACACCCCGATGGTCCTCGGGCCCGATGGCAAGCGGAGCTGGATGTATCGCGCCCCGGCCGGCATGGAGCAGAACATGTATCAGGTCTGCCACAACGAGTTCTTCGCCTCCTTGCGCAAGGGCGAGATCATCAACACCGGCGAGTACATGGCCAACTCCACCATGCTCGGCCTGCTCGGCCGCGAGGCCGCCCACACCGGCCAGCGCGTCACCTGGGACCAGATGTGGGCCGCCGGCCAGGACCACGCCCCGGATACCCTCAAGATGGGGGACAGCTTCGCCATCGCCCCGGTCCCCGTCCCCGGTGTCCACAAGCTCGCCTGATTCCTCCTCCCGATTCCATCAGGCGCGGGCTGGACCTTGTCCGGCCCGCGCCTCATCCTTTCCACCATGAAGCGCATCCCCCTCCTCGCCCTCGCCCTCCTCGCCGGCTGTGACAAGCAGCCCTACCCGCCGAGCCAGCGCGGCCTCGAAATCCTCGCACCTACCGCCTTCCCGACCGCTCCGGCCGACGCTCCGGCCGCAGACGCCGCGCCCGCCGGTAATTCGACCCCGGCGCCCGCTTCCACCCCGGCGCCCGCTTCCACCCCGGCGCCCGCTTCCACCCCGGCCGCGCCACCTGCTCCCGCCACGTCCGGCCAACCCTCCAGTCCAGCTCACCTGCCGGACGTCGCGCAGTACTTGCCGGTCACCGAAAAGATCCACGCCCTCGTCCTGGAGAAAGGCGATACCCCGCCCGATTCGGTCGCGATGAAAGTTTACAGCGAAACCGTCCCGGCGGCAAAGGGTGCCACCATCGACCTCGTTCCAGTCCCCGGCGGCGAGTTCACCCTCGGCTCGCCCGCGACCGAAGCCGGTCGCCAGGAAAACGAAAGCCCGCAGGTCAAGGTGACCGTCGATCCTTTCTGGATCGGCAGGTATGAGATCACTTGGGACATTTACCGCGCCTTCATGGAAAACGGCAAGGCCCGCAACAAGGACGGCACGCTCAACCGCGACTCCATCATCCTGACCCCGGAGCCGCCGGAGGCGAAAGCCGGTGAAACCCTGGTCGATATCGTCAGCCAGCCCACCCCGCCTTACACGCCGATGCACTTCGAAATGGGCGAAGGCTACGGTGCCGGCTGGCCCGCCATCGCGATGACCCATCACGCCGCCAGCAAGTTCTGCGAATGGCTCAGCGCCCAGACCGGCCACTATTACCGCCTCCCGACCGAAGCCGAATGGGAGTTCGCCTGCCGCGCCGGCTCCACCACCGCCTTCTCGTTCGGCGACGATCCCGCCCAGCTCGGCGACTACGCCTGGTTCCAGGACAACGCCGACTACACCTACCAGAAGGTCGGCAAGAAGAAGCCAAACGCCTGGGGCATCCACGACATGCACGGCAACGTCTCCGAATGGTGCCTCGATGCCTATCTGCCCGACTCCTACGCGAAGTGGGAAAACGGCGCGAAAAACCCGTGGCATCCCGCGGTCGACCGTTACCCTCACGTCACCCGCGGCGGCCATTACTTCCAAGGCGGCCCGGAAACCCTGCGCTCCGCCGCCCGCGTCCCCTCGGAGCCCGCATGGAAGGCCATCGATCCCCAGAACCCGAGGTCGATCTGGTATCTCACCAGTTGTCAGTTCATCGGCTTCCGCGTCGTCCGCCCGCTCGCAGTCCCCGACGTGAAAGAGATGCACCGCATGTGGAACACCGGACCCGGGCCGAGCGAATAGCCATGGACTGCGGCAGCCTGCTGCCGCTTTCCCTTCGCCAACCTGCTGGCGAATCCGTACTCCACAGCAGGCTGTGGCAACAGAGCGGCAGCAAGGCTGCCGCACTCCGCGGTCCCCGCTCCACCGCCGCTTTCCTATGATCACCCGGCTCGCTCCAATACTCCTCTGCCTGTGCGCGGCATTCCTCCACGCCGCGGAAGAACCACCCGCCTTCACCCGCGTCAAACCCGGTTCGACCCTCCAATCCCCCGCCGTCACCGAAGCCAGCGGCCTCGCCGCCTCTCCCACCGCCGCCGACGCCCTGTGGCTCATCAACGACAGCGGCAGCCCCGCCGTCCTCCACCTCGCCGGCACCGACGGCAGCGACCGCGGCACGGTCACCCTCCGCGACATCCGCAACACCGACTGGGAGGACCTCGCCTCCTTCACCCTCGGCGGAAAGCCCTACCTCCTCGTCGCCGACACCGGCGACAACGGCTCCACCCGCCCCGAGTGCCTGCTCCACGTCGTCGCGGAACCCGCCCTGCCCGCCGCCGGCAAGAAGCTCGATGAAACCGTGTCGCCTGCCTGGACGATCCGCTTCCGCTACGACGACGGCCCGCGCGATTGCGAATCGGTGGCGGTCGATGCGAAAGCCGGCAAAATTCTCCTGATCAGCAAGCGCACCACGCCGCCGGTGATCTATGAACTGCCGCTGAAACCCGTTGGCCACGACCTCGTCACCGCGAAGAGGATCGGCACCATCCCCACGCCCTTCCCCGCCGGAAATCCCCAGATCCCCTTCGCCGCGCAACCCACCGGCTTCGACCTCAGCGCCGACGGCCGATTTGCCGTAGTGGTCACCTACCTCGGCACCTTCGTTTTTCCGAAAGCCGCCGCCGAAAGCTGGCCCGCCGCCTTCACCAAGCCGCCGCTCGCCCTCGAGCCCCATCTCCTCCGCCAGGCCGAGTCCATCGCCTTTTCCCGCGATGGCTCCCTGATCCACGCCGTCTCCGAAGGCGCGAAATCGCCCCTGGTGACCTACCGCCTCCAGAGGTAAGCGGCTGCCGTCCCATGGACTGCGGCAGCCCGCTGCCGCAGTCCACCGCCAGCCTGCTGGCGAGTCTCCCCGCGCTACCACCGCCACACCCGCCTTGCCGGAACCCGCCGCCCCCGCTACCCACAGGCATGGCCCGACGTTCCTTCAGCCTGATGCTTGCCTGGCGCTACCTCAATCCGCGCCGCGCGATGCTTTCCGCCGTGACCCTGATCTCGGTGACCGGAGTGCTGTTAGGCGTGCTGGTCCTGGTCGTCGTGATGGCCGTGTACGCCGGTCTCGAACGCGAGGTGAAGGACCGCCTGCTCGGCTTCACCCCCCACGTCCGACTCGAATACGTCCCCTTCGGCGGCTTCCGCGAACCGATCGCCGACTGGCGCGAAACCGCCGCCGAAGTCGCCAAAAAGCCCGGTGTCCAGTCCGCCACCGCCTTCGTCCAGGAATACGTGCTGATGGTCGACATGGCCTCCCGCAAGCGCCCCGTGTTCTTCCGCGGCATCGATACCGAGGACAAAGCGCAGGTCGCCGGCATCGACAAGCTGCTCAACCGCACCGACTTCCCTAACAGCTCCGCCGACATGGGCCTCGACAACCGCGTGGTCGTCTCCTCGATCATCGCCCGCCAGTTCGGCCTGCAGCCGGGCGACACGGTGAAATTCCTCTCCGCCCAGAATCTCGAGGAAGTCGAACGCATCGACCGCATCACCCGCCGCCCACCGGCGCGCGAGGAATTCGCCCCGCAAATCGCCGCCGCCAAGGAATTGCTCAAGTCCGCGTTCGTCCCCCGCGACGGCAAGCAGCTCCTCAGCGAAGACGGCTACCGCAAAATCTACGAACCGCTCTACGACATCTTTAACGAAGAGATCCGCGACCCGGAGAAGGAGATCATCGGCCAGTTCCTCTCGCTCTTCGATGCCGAACCCGCGCCCGACGGCAGCATCCTGCTCGACCCCGACGTGCCGGCCAAGGCGGCCGAGTTGCTCGCCCAGCTCGACACCACCAACGTCGAAAAAATGGACGCCGAGATCCTCAAGACCTTCAAGGAGATCGTCCTGCCCAAGGAAGCCACCGTGATCGGCATCTATCAGGCCTCGCAAATGGCCCTGACGCCCGATGTCTTCATGCCGCTCCAGCTCGCCCAGGAACTCGCCGGCTTGCAAGGAGCGGTGCAAGGCATCGCCGTCCGCCTCGACGACGCCTACCAGGCCGACCAAATGGCGACCGAATTCATGACCCTCATGCCCGAAGGCTGGCAGGCGGTCACCTGGATCACCGAGTTCGGCGACTTCTCCCGCCTCATCAACCAGCAGCGCATGATGATGTATTTCGCGCTCTCTTTCATCATCCTCGTCTCCGCCTTCTCGATGATGGCGGTGATGTTCACCGTCACCATCCAGAAGCGCCGTGAGATCGGCGTGATGAAAGCCCTCGGCGCGGCTCCCGCCCAGATCGTGTGGGTCTTCGTCTATCAGGGCATGATCCTCGGCTTCCTCGGCGCCCTGCTCGGCGCGGGTCTCGGGCTGCTGGTCATCCGCTTCCGCGGTGGCATCCAGGGCATCTTCCGCCACTTCGGCTTCGATCCCTTCCCGAAGTCGTTCCACGGCTTCGAGGTCCTCCCCGCCCACATCAACCCGGTGGAAATCACCGTCATTGCGATCTGTGCCTTCATCCTCTGCGCCATCGCCGCCTTCGTCCCCGCCTTCTTCGCAGCCCGCAGCGATGCGGCGAAATCGTTGCGCAACCTGTAACGGAGAGGGTGCGTCTCGCGCCCTAGAAATCCGAAATCCGAGGGCGCGAGACGCACCCTCTCCCCCCGCCTCGAATTGACAGCCGCTTTTATAGTGGCCTGATAACTGAACATTGTCTGGAATGCCGGCCTCGTGAAAGAGATCTGGGAACTCGCTATCAGCGGACCGATGCTGCCCCTGACCATCCTCTTGGTCCCGGTCGCGCTTTTCTGGCTGCTGAGCATCGTCGGCGCGGTGGACCACGACTTCATGGGGGTCGACCTCGACGGCCACGATGGTGGTCACAACCACGACCACCCGGTCTTTGAATGGATCCACGGCTCGCTGCGCATCCTCAACGCGCGGGAAATCCCGGTGATGATCGTACTCTCCGTGCTGATCGTCTTCCTCTGGGGCTGCGCCATGCTGGGCAACGTCTGGTTCAATCCCGACGGCACGGGTTGGCGCGGCGGATTGATATCGGTGGCGGCATTGGTCGCCGCGGTGGTGATCACGCGCGTCGCCGTCTCGCCCCTCAAGCCGCTCTTCCGCCTCGTCCAGGACGACCCTGAAACCGGCCCGCCCATCATCGGCCGCACCGGCACCGTCCGCACCGCCTTCGTCAACGAACGCGAGGGCCAGGTCGAAGTCGATCACCGCGGCGCTCCCTTGCTCCTCCACGCCCGCACCGCCGAAGGCTCGCCACCGCTCGCCCGCGGCACCGCCATCCTTGTCATCAACCACGATTCCGAAACCGGAATCCACATCGTCCGCGCCCTCTAACCGATTCTCCCTACCCCACCCAGACCCATGAATCCCATCGTATCCCTCCCGCTTGCAGCCATCGAGACCCACATTATCGCCCTGGTCCTCGGTGCGGCCGTGGCCGTGATCATCGCCGGTGCCGTTCTGTTCTCGATGTTCTACCGCAAGGCCCAGCGCGGCCAGGCGCTCATCAAGACCGGCGTCGGCGGCACCAAGGTCAGCTTCAACGGCATGACCGTGATCCCCGTGCTGCAACGCCTCGAAACGATCGACATCTCGCTCAAGCGCGTCGAGATCGACCGCACCGCCAAGAACGGCCTGATCTGCAAGGACAACATGCGCGCCGATATCAAGGTGGCTTTCTTCGTCCGCGTGAACCAAACGGAAGACGATGTCCTGCGCGTCGCCCAATCGGTCGGCTGCGAACGCGCCTCGAACACCGATGAAATCCGCACGCTGTTCGATGCGAAGTTCTCCGAAGCCCTCAAGACCGTCGGCAAGCGCTTCGACTTCACCGAGCTCTACGAGGAGCGCGAGACCTTCCGCGACGAAATCATCAAGATCATCGGCACCAACCTCAACGGCTTCGTCCTCGACGACGCCGCGATCGACTATCTCGAACAAACTCCCATCGAGGCGCTCGATCCCGACAACATCCTCGACGCCCAGGGCATCAAGAAGATCACCGAGCTGACCGCGATCCAGGCCAAGCTTTCCAACAACATCCAGCGCGACAAGGAGCGCGTCATCAAGCAGCAGGACGTCGAGGCCCGCGAGGCGATCCTCGAGCTCGAACGCCAGCTCGCCGAAACCGTGGCCAAGCAGCAGCGCGAGGTCGAAAGCGTGAAAGCCCGCGAGGAAGCCGAGACGATGAAGGTCCGCGAGGAAGAGCGCCAGAAGGGCCAGCGCGCGCGCATCGCCGCCGACGAGGAAATCGAGGTCGCGACCCAGAACAAGGACCGCCAAGTGCTCGTCGCCCAGCGCAACAAGGAGCGAACCGACGTGGTCGAAGTGGAGCGCGTGAAGCGCGACCAGGAGCTCGAATCGATCGAACGCGAACGCGTCACCACCCTCAAGTCGATCGAGAAGGAGAAGGCGGTCGAAGTGGAGAAGAAGTTGATCCAGGACGTGATCAAGGAGCGCGTCGCGGTCGAGAAGCTCGTCGTCATCGAGCAGCAGCGTATCTTGGACACCGAGGCCTTCGCCGGTGCCGACCGCGCCAAGCAGGTCATGGTCACCCAGGCCGAAGCGCTGGCGCAGGAAGAAATGATCCGCAAAGTGAAGGAAGCCCAGGGCTCGCAGGAAGCCGCGAAGCTCCGCGCCGACCAGGACCTCTACGAACGGGTGAAATCCGCCGAAGCCTCGAAGAAATCCGCCGAACTCAAGGCGGAGGAAATCGTCATCGCCGCCGAAGCGGAAGAAAGCGCCAGCCAGAAGCAGTCGCACGCCAAGCAGATGATGGCCGAAGCCACCGCCAAGGAAGCCGCCGCCGTCGGCCTCGGCGAGGTGGAAGTCATGGTTGCCACCGCCGACGCGACTCAGAAGCAAGGCACCGCCGATGCCGAGGTCAGCCGCCTGAAATTCCAAGCCGAAGCCGAGGGCATCACCAAGAAGGCCGAAGCGATGAAGCTGCTCGAACAAGCCGGCCAGTCGCACGAAGAATTCAAGCTCCGCCTGGAGAAGGAAAAGGCCGTCGACCTCGCCGGCATCCACATCCAGAAGGACATCGCCGAGGCCCAGGCCCGCGTCATGGGCGAGGCGATGAAGTCGGCCAAGATCGAGATCATCGGCGGCGAAGGCAAGTTCTTCGACCAGATCGCCGGTGCCATCTCGCGCGGCAAGTCGGTCGACCGCATGGTGGCCAACAGCCAGGTGCTCGGCGACGTGAAGGAGACCTTCTTCAACGGCGACCCGGACTACTTCAAGGCCCAGCTCCGCGAATGGGCCGCGCAGTTCGGCGTGAGCAGCGAGGACGTCAAGAACCTCACCGTCGGCGCCGCCCTCGCCCAGTTCCTCGGCAGTGCCAGCGGCGAAACCCGCAGCAAGCTGATCTCCCTCTTGGGTGCCGCCGACCGCTTCGGCCTGACGGATGAGAAGGCCGCGAAGGTACTGAAGTGAAGAGATCAAACCACGGAACAAACGGAATACACGGAAAGGAAATTGATATGGCCCTGATTCTTGAAGCGGAAACACACGCGATCCTCGGAGCCTGCTTCGAGGTCTATCGGGAAAAGGGATGCGGCTTCCTGGAAGACGTCTATCAGGAATGTCTCGAGCTTGAGCTGGGCGACCGGGAAATTCCCTTCATCGCCCGGGCTCCGCTGGCTCTCGAATACAAAGGACGACCGCTGCGCAAACGCTACGAGCCCGACTTCATTTGCTTTGGCGAGGTGATCGTCGAGATCAAGGCCTGCAAGCACCTCGACGATTCCCACCGCGCCCAGCTCATGAACTACCTCAAGGCCACCGGGAAGCGCGTCGGCCTCCTCGTCAATTTCGGCCACTATCCAAAGACCCAGCACGAACGTTTCGTCCTCTGAATCCTTCCGTGTATTCCGAGTGTTCCGTGGTTCAGTTTCCTTCCTCCCCCTAGATGCCCGAGCAAACCCCCAAACCCGACCAGCTCGAAGGCGGCGCGTATGAAGTCATCCGCGCCCGGCTCGACAAGCACGCCGCCACCCTCCGCAGCGGCCTCGACGCGCTGAACACCGAACGCCTCGACGTCTTCGGCGGCATCCAGACCGCCCTGCTCGGCACCGAGCGCGTCGCCACCGAGCACAACTGCGTCGCCCGCGACCTGGTCGCCGTCGGCAAGCACCGCTTCCTCTTCGGCTACAACATCCAGTTCGGCCTCAAGCAGACGACCGATATCAAGGACGTCTTCGCCGCCTACGACTACAACCCGGAAACCCGCGGCTTCACCGCGCTGCCGGTCGACCAGGTTCTCGCCGACCCGCGCTTCGCGGAGGACTTCGCCTATCTCTTCAAATACTACCGCGAGGCCGTCTTCCAGAAGTTCATGGTCATCGGACCCCATCTCTACCTGAAGATGCGGTCCGGCAAGACGATCGACGACATCAAGGCCTTCAAGTGGCGCATCAACGCCGACGGCAGCCTCGAATACCTCGGCAACCGCTTCGACCACGAGGTCGTCTATCCCGCCCAGCAGGAATTCCAATGGCAGCGCGCCCACCGCGGGATGCACCGCCCCGGCATGCACCCCCACATCTCGATCGAGGACCGCGTCTTCGTCGAAACCGTCGGCGGCGACCTCACCGTCAAGATTGAGGACAACACCGCCAGCGGCCAGGGCATCTACTCCGAGCCGGTCACCGAAAGCGACCAGACGCTCGACGACGCGGAGATCTTCTACGCCATCGTCGGCTCGCTGATCCTGCTGAAAATCCTGCCCTACCGCGAAAGCCTGCACCGCCACCTGGTCTTCAACGACAAGACCAAGACCGTCCACCGCATCGACGCGATCGGCGACTCCTGCGTGCTGCTGCCCGACGACCACGGCATCATCTTCGCCAACGGCTACCTGCTCCAGACCGGCGAGGTGAAGACCTTCGACCACGGCATCCTCGACATGCGCTTCGAACGCAAGGTCGCCAGCTCGAACGGCGAGGACTTCCTCTACTCCTTCTACAACCGCGCCCTCGGCGACTACGTCCTGCTCTCCTACAACCGGATCCAGCAGTCGGTCGAAACGCCCATCGTCTGCTCCGGCTACTCGCTGTTCGGCGACGGCCAGCTCGTCCTGTTCCGCGGCGACGGCCAGCCGCAGCGGCACCACGCGCTGCAAGTATGGCAAACGCCGTACTTGGACGACGAGACCAGCACCGCCGCCGCCACCAACAAGGACTCCTTCCTCTACAAGGTCGGCAACCCCGAGCTCGTCCGCGGCATGGCGGAGTCGCGCGAGCTGCTGACCCTGCTCAACAAGGACGACTCCTTCGCCGGCCTCTACCTCGACATCGTCAAGCGTTCCGGCGACCTGCTCGACGCCTACTTCTGGCTCGACCGCGCCGAGTGCCAGTCGCTCGCCGCGCCCCTCCGCGAGATCAAGAAGGCCGGCGAAACGGCCATCGGCGAGTTCGAGAAAGTTCAGAAACTCCGCGCCGTCGCCAGCGAACGCACCACCACTGTCCGCGCCGCCGTCGAAAAGCTCATCCGCGAGACCCAGACCTCGCCGCCCGATGCGCTCCACGGCTTCGTCCACCAGCTCGCCGGCCTCCGCAAGCTGCGCGGCGAAATCATCGCCCTGCGCGATGTCCGCTACACCGATCCCGCGGCCGTCGATGCCTTCGAAAAGGAAGTCGTCGCCACCACCGATGCGGTTTCTAACAAGACCGTCGACTTCCTGTTAGGCGAGGATTCCCTGAAGTCCTACGCCGCGTCGATCGCCACCCAGGAAGCAGCGCTTTCGAAGATCGCCAAGGTCACCGAAGCCGACGAGGTCGCCACCGCCCTCGACCAGGCCGCGACCGAGCTGGAAATGCTGATCGAAATCGTCGGCGGCCTCAAGATTGCCGACGCGACCCAGACCACCGCGATCATCGAGCGCATCTCCGCCCTCTACGCCCGCCTCAACGGCACCCGCGGCTCGCTGCGCAACAAGCGCCGCGAACTCTCCCGCGGCGAAGGCGAGGCCCAGTTCGCGGCGCAGATGAAGCTGCTGTCGCAGGCCCTGGCGAACTACCTCGACCTCTGCGACACGCCGGAGAAGTGCGACGAATCGCTGACCCGGCTGATGGTCCAGGTCGAGGAGCTCGAAGGAAAGTTCGCCGAGTTCGACGAATACATTGAGCAGATCGCCGTCCGCCGCGAGGAGATCTACGATGCCTTCGAAGGCCGCCGCACCCAGCTCGTCGAGGCCCGCGGCAAACGCGCCGGCGCCCTCTTCAAATCCGCCGAGCGCATCCTCGCCGGCATCCGTAACCGGGTTGCTTCCTTCAACGAGGTCGAGGCGATCCATTCCTACTTCGCGACCGATCCGATGATCGAAAAGGTCCGCGACCTGATCGGCCAGCTCCA
>NEUO01000083.1 GCA_002304315.1 Verrucomicrobiia bacterium Tous-C4TDCM | reverse complement strand
GCGGACGGGTGCCGGAACCGATTGGATCGCGACGAGGCTGTCGATGGGGCATCCGGGTTCGGTGAGTCGGATGGTCGGGAAGGTGACGAAAGATCCAAACCTGACGAAGCGGCGGGACCGGCTGGAGAAAAGGTTAGAATGCGGGGACTGACCCCATTGGCCCCATTGGTCCCCATTGGTCGCTGACCCCATTGGTCGGATTAAGGCACCAGGTCTACAACGGGTTCGTTCCGATCATCCGCATCAGCGGACGGACGATGGCTATCCCCCCGCCGCGATGGTCACGATTTCAAGGTTCGCACCGTCGGGGACATCCGTCGTGGCGTAGTCGGCCGGGAAGACCGGCTCGCGGTCGAGTTCGACGACGACGGGCTTGCCGGTGAGGCCGAGGGCGGCGAGCAGGGTGGCGACGGTGAAGGAGTCGCCTTCGAACGTCCGGGGACTGCCGTTGAGGATGAGGGTCATGGTGTTCCGGGCTCGCGGGATGCTTCATTCCGGCTCATGAAGAGTTCCGGGGTGACGCGAAGGATCCCGTAGAGGGTGATGGCTCCGAGGACGACGGGATAGCGCCATCCCATGTGGCCGTTGCGAAGCAGGTTCCATGTCCAGTTCTGATCCACGTAGAGGAAGATCGATGCGGCGAAGGCGAGCAGCATCACGAAGGAGTATCCGTGCAACCAGTGGCTGGCCCGCGGGGTTTTGGCGACCCAGGCGAGCGCCGCCGCCAGCAGGAAGGCGACGAGATTGGTCGCGGCGAAGATCCGCAGGTCGGTGAGGAGATTGCGGTAACTTTCTTCCAGGCGGTCCTTGAGATCGGAGACCCCCTTCGTGAGCAGGTCGACGGCCTTGCGGGCGAGCGGGTTTTCGATTTCCGGGAAGTCGAAGGCCTTGGCCCGACCTGCGCCGCCCTCGGCGAGTGCGATCAACCAGGCATCGGGCGCGGCCCGGTAGCCGGCGAGTTCGGATTCCAGGCGGTCGCGGACGTCGCCACGGATGAGTTTTCCCAGCACCGGCCGATCAAGGGTTTCCTGGACTTTGCCGGCGAGCGGGTCGGCGAGACCGCGGGATTTGTCGACGGCGACCTGCCGCGCTTTCGAGGTGATGATGCCCTTCGCGACGAAGGTGGAAACGAGCAGAGCGACCGAAAGCGCGGCACCGGCGAGGTGGAGGAAGAGGAGAATTTTCCGCAGCATGGGTCAATGAGCCAGGATTGCCTCGTCCCAGTCTTTCCAGACGGGGTCGAGCTGCTTGGATTTCAGCATCGCCGCGACTTCGGCGGGCGAGCGGGTGTCGTCGATCTTAAACTGTTCGGTCGCCTTTTCGCAGCCGGTCGCTTCCGTCAGTTCGACGCGGCGGCCTTTGACGGTGAGGTGGAGGTCGTCGCTGCCGGCGCCGGTGTAGCCGCCGGGCTCGGTGCGGGCGCCGGCCGACATGTGGGTGATGCCGAGCGGCGCCATGGCATCGCGCAGGGCGGCCGATTCGCGGGTCGAGAGCACGATTCCGACCTGCGGGAAGCAGGCGCGGAAGGCGCAGGCGAGCTGGACGAGGGCGCGGTCCGACAGGAAGAGGTCGGGGTCCGGCTCATACTGGTAGTTCCCGGCGTAGGGCCGCATCCGCGGGAAGGCGACGGTGAACTGGGCCTTCCAGCAGTGCTTGTAGAGGTATTCGAGGTGGGCCGCCAGGGAGAGCGCCTCGTGCTTCCAGTCGGCGAGGCCGAACAGCGCGCCGATCCCGATGCGCCGGAAGCCGCCGGCGTAAGCGCGTTCCGGGCAGTCGAGGCGCCAGTCGAAGTTCTTCTTCGGGCCGGCGGTGTGAAGGCGGGTGTAAGTCTCGCGGTGATAGGTTTCCTGGTAAACGACGAGGCCCTCCGCGCCGTGGCGGACGATTTCGGCGTATTGGTCGTCTTCCATCGGGCCGACTTCGATGCCGATGGTCGGGAACAGGCCCTTCAAGGCATCGATGCACTCCTGGAGGTAGCCGTCGGAGACGAACTTCGGGTGCTCCCCGGCGACCAGCAGGACGTTGCGGAAGCCGAGGTCGTGAAGGTGGCGGCCTTCGCGGACGACCTGGTCGACGGTCAGGGTGACGCGGAAGATCCCGTTGTCGCGGGAGAATCCGCAGTAGGAGCAGTTGTTGACGCACTCGTTGGAGACGTAGAGCGGCGCGAAGAGGCGCATGGTGCGGCCGAAATGGCGGCGGGTCAGCCGCTGGCTCTCGCGGGCCAGCGACTCGAGCTCGCGGTCGGAGGCGGGAGCGATCATCCGCTCGAAGCGGCGCAGCAGCGGGGACTTGCGGTCGAGGGCGGAGGCGAAGTGTTCGGAGAAGCTCACGGGCGGCGGGAACATGGAGCGGCACCGGGCGGTCGTCAAAGCACGATCCCGCGAAGCTTGCCAAGCCGCCGGATACGGGCTTTCCTGCGTCACTTCCGTCTGACCATGAACGAGCGAATTGTCTGCAAACCCACCCCCTGGTTCCTGCTCCGCGCCGCGGCGATGCTGCTGATGTTCGGCGTTTTCGCCGTGATGTTCTACGTCGACGGCAAG
This sequence comes from Verrucomicrobiia bacterium Tous-C4TDCM, assembly GCA_002304315.1. Taxonomy (GTDB): domain Bacteria; phylum Verrucomicrobiota; class Verrucomicrobiia; order Verrucomicrobiales; family Akkermansiaceae; genus Haloferula. The sequence goes on along the minus strand of NEUO01000083.1, from coordinate 17,203 downwards.
TGGGGCTACCGCGAGAAGAACCTGTCCTTCTACGTCTCGAAGGCCTTCGAGCAGGCGACCCAGGAATTTAATCTGAAGAAGGACCGGATTTCGCCCGAGGATTGGCGTGCCTACGCGGAGAAGCAGTCCATCGATTTCGTCCACCGGAGTGCGGACGACGAGGTGGGGGAAGTAGTGCCGGTTCCCGAAGGCACGCCCGTCCCGATGGCCTGGCCGCCGGTCCTGCTCGACCACGCGGCGTTGAAAGCCTCGCTCGACCAGCAGCCGGGCAAGCTTTTCAACGACTACCGGCTGGAAGCCGACATCAGGAAAGAAGCCCCGGAGAACGCCTTTCCGGCCCGCAAGATCTTCGAACAATGGGTGGTTTTCTGGGTCTGTCTGGTGCTGGCCATCGGCGCGGTGGTCGTGCTGCTGCGCACGATCCGCCGCAGCATCGCGATCGATGGCGAAGCGCTCTATCCGGCCGGGGGCGGCAAGGTGACCTTCGGCCAGATGACCCGCCTGGACCTGCGGAAATGGGAAACCAAAGGACTGGCCTTTGTCTGGGCCCGCACCGCTTCCGGCGAGGAGTGCAAGCTGACGATCGACGGCCTGACCTACGGCGGTTTCAAGAAAGAGCAGGACGAACCCGCCGAGCGGCTGATGGTCCGCCTGCGCGAGAATTTCTCGGGCGAACTGATCGAATACGTGACCGAGCCAGTGGAGCCCGGGGCCGGTCCTTCGGCGGATGCCTGAGGGCCCCGCGAAACAGGTTGCTTTTCGGGGTTGCCAAGCCCCGGTGAGGGCGGTAATCCCTCCTTCCAGCTTCAACCACCTAGCACACCAATGTCTGACAAGAGCATCGAAGACCGCGTTAAGGACATCATCGTCGACCAGCTCGGCGTCAACGCCGACCAGGTCACCCTGGAGGCCAAGTTCATCGAAGACCTCGGTGCCGACTCCCTTGACACCGTCGAGCTCGTCATGGCGTTCGAAGAGGAGTTTGAGATCGAAGTTCCCGACGAGGAAGCTGAAAAGCTTCAGTCTGTCGGCGATGTCGTCACCTACATCACGAGCCAGAGCTGATTTCCGCCGCTCGCGAGAGCAACCGGGAAAAGGGCGGACTCCAGGCGGGTCTGCCTTTTTTTTGCACTTTTCCCGGAACGGGAGAGACTGCCGCCGCATGCATTCGCCCGACAACATTCAATACGCGATGGAGACCACCCGGGTCCTTTTGGAGCCGGACCGGCGCATCGACACCTTCGGCGACACCCGTTTCGAGTTCCAGCTCCTGAGCGAACTGATGGACCGGACCGGTGAGGTGCGGATCCGGACGGGGGAGGTGGAGGCGATGCGCCCGCGGATCATGCGTCCGGACTCGATGCAGGAAATCGAGCTGGAGGGCTTCGGCGACAAGGCCCGCGAGCGGATGGACGCGATGATCGAGAAGCTCAAGGCCGAGGGCAAGGACATGGCCTTCCTCCGCTACGGCTTCCGCTTCCGCAGCGGCCAGGTGAACGAAGAAATCATCCACGACACGATGGATGCCGTCCGCGAGCGGGTGCTCGAGGACGCCCGCCGTGCCGGCAATCCGGCGCGGGCGGTGATCGAGGGCGTGGACGACGCCTGGGAGGTTTCCATTTTCAAGTTCGCCTTCGAAATGATCCGACAATCTTGGCCGATCAACCGCTTCGACTTCCACCGGCGCGGCTTGCTCTGATAACCCCCCGCCGCGGATGCGACTCTGGACTTTGATCAAGCTGGTGGCGGGTGCGGTGGTCCTCGGGGTCACCGTCTTCACCGTGATGCTGGTCTGGCACGTCCAGCACGAGCCGCTCGGCGGGATTTTCTCGGAACTGGTGCCGGTGCAGTTCGAGCCCAAGCCGGTCGTCACCCTGCCGCAGGCGGATGCCACCCTCCCGGAGATCGATCCCGGGGCGAAGGTCTTCGAGAAGGCGGGCGAATTGATCGCGGTGGGCGACCTGATCGGAGCCCGCGAGAAGCTGCGGACGGTGGTCAGCGTCTATCCCCGTTCCAAGGCCGCGCCGGAAGCCCGCCGGATCGTCGGCGAGATGAATCTCGACGAACTGCTTTCCGCCTCCCGGATGGAGGGCAAGGCGGTGCATATCGTGCGGTCCGGCGAGTCGTTCCTGGGGATCGCCGCCCAGCACAACACCACGCTCGACTGCATCCTGCACCTCAACGGCTTGCTGGACCTCAAGCGGCTGCACCCCGGCGAGGAGCTGATCGTGATGCCGCTGGAGCTGCGGGTGCAGATCGATCCCGCCCGCAAGGTGCTTTCGCTTTGGGAAGGGAGCGGGCGCTTCGTGAAAGAGTATTCCCTGCTTTCGATGAATCTCTCCGGCCAAAAGGGCGGGCTGAGGACGAAGATCACCTCGAAGTCCGGGCTGGTCGGGAACCGCCGCGTGACCCCGGGCATGAAAGACTACCGGGACTCCGCGAAGGTCTTCGCGCTCGAGAAAACCTCGCTGCAGATCCGCTCGCTGGATCCGGCGGCGGAACCTGCCGATGGCGAAGATTTGACGCCCGGTGCCGGCTTCCACCTTTCTGTCGAAGACCTCGAAGAACTCGCCCTTCTCCTCCGCCCGGGGAATGAAGTGGAAATCCGCGCGGCGGGACCCTAGCCTGCCGCACTCCTCCGGGCCACCCCACCTTTCCACGACCCATGCAACTGCTGGAATTCGAAAAGCCGATCGCCGAACTCGAACGCGAAGTCGAAAAACTCCGCGCCAAGTCCGCCTCACAGGATATCGACATGTCGGGCGATATCGCCAGCATGGAGGCCAAGCTGGCCAATACCCGCCGGATGATTTACGAAAACCTGACTCCTTGGCAACGCGTGCAGATCGCCCGTCATACCCAGCGGCCCTTCATGCTCGATTACATCGCCCATGCCTTCACCGATTTTTGCGAGCTGCATGGCGATCGCAGGTTCGGCGACGACCATGCGATGCCCGGTGGCTTTGCCCGCATCGGCGGCCGGCGGGTGGTGGTGATCGGTCACCAAAAAGGCCGCGACACCAAGGAGAACCTCAAGCGGAACTTCGGCAGCGCGCATCCGGAAGGCTACCGCAAGGCGATGCGCCTGATGAAGCTCGCCGAGAAGTTCGGCCTGCCGGTCGTCACGCTGATCGACACCCCCGGCGCCTATCCCGGCATCGGCGCGGAAGAGCGGAACATCGCGGAAGCGATCGCCCACAACCTGCGCGAGATGATGCTGCTGAAAGTGCCGGTCATCGCGATCGTGCTCGGCGAAGGCGGCTCCGGCGGGGCGCTCGGGATCGGCGTGGCGGACCGGGTGCTGATGATGGAAAACGCCTACTACTCGGTGATCAGCCCGGAAGGCTGCGCGGCGATCCTGTGGAAGCACCGCAAGCACGCGCCGGAAGCGGCGGAGGCGATGAAGCTGGCGGCGCCGGACCTGCTGAGGCTCGGACTGGTCGACGGAGTGATCGCCGAGCCGACCGGCGGGGCGCATCACGATCACCTGGGAACTGCTGCGGCCTTGAAGGAGGCGATTCTTTCGAATCTGGACGAACTCGGGAAGCTGACGGTCGATCAGCTCCGGGATGCGCGGTATGCGAAGTTCCGGGCGTTTGGGGAGTGGGAGGGGAAGTGAGGGGAAGTGAGGGGAAGTGAGGGGAAGTGAGGGGAAGTGAGGGTTGGCGGCGGAGAAGTGAACGATTTCAGTCCTCCGACCCGCGAACGGGTGATTCCGGTTTCAAATTTGGCGTTGGTGAGCAGTTCGAGGCGGCAGCTTGGTCGGGGATTCCGGGTTCTTCCTGTTGTCCCGTCAGGCCCTTCGCAAATCGGTGATGGCGGCGGATCGTGGAACAAATCCAAAGGAGGATAAACAAAGCAGCCACGAACCAATGCGCCACGTGGTAGTTGGTGCCTTTGGCTGTGGCGGAAACCGGGAAGCTCGCCAACTTCATTGCAGGTGGAAACCATGCGTCAGCAACCGGACCTTCGATTTGGGCGAAGGACAGGCCTTCTGGAAAATACCAGTCCGACGTGTTGATGTGGGTCAGGATCATTTGGCCCGTATGCTGGGAGATCGTCCAAATTCCCGAGGATCCTTTCCAAGAGACCTGGTCGCTCACCGAGAAGGAGCGAATCGTGATCCAAACCATGAAAACCAAAATCGCGATTATGCACCCGAAGCTGATCCCTCGGTAAAACGGGCGAGGCTGCATAGCAGAAAGGAAAGGCGGATTCATAAAGGTCGAAGTTCCAAGTGCACCGAACGAATCAGTGAGGAAACTCAGAGGCGATCTCAATTCTTCAACGAAGGTCCGAGCGATGGCAACCCCACTAGCGGGGGGCAGTGCTGAACGCGGGGTTGAGGTTGTAGTTACGTGACGGCATCGACCTGAAGAAGGAACTAGTGGGGGTTGCCATCCGCGTCTTGTTCGCTGGTGCCTTTGTCTAGCGCGAGAAGCTGCCAGCGGTGTGTTGTGACTGGCGTGCTAAACCAGCCGTTGTCACCCGTGCGGCCATCTAAAGTTACTACCGCTCCGATGTCAGGATCGGCTTGAATCCACTGACCGTCGCCCGCGTATGCGAGAATATGAACCCCACTCGTGGTGACGGCTAAGTCTCCCGGCACCAACGATGTGTAGTCCACCTGCTGAATCGTTCCACTCGTTCCGATCGGGCTTGTGTAACTCCGATACCCCTCACCAAGCGCCTTTGCGCTGGCATCAAACCACCACTGCTCGATGTATGCGCGAAATGCTCGTCCGTTAAAGTGCTTGATTCCGTATGCCAGCAGTGCATCCCGAAAAGCGCGTCGAGGTAATCCTGAGCAATCGATCCCACGGGAACTCTCGCCTCCCCAAAAATACTTCGTCCCCTCGAACTCGTTCATCCGCCGAACGTAATCCTGCCTCAGCTCTTTGGGATTGATTCAGCAACGAAGCGCAAGGGAGCGCTGGATATAGCCGGCAAGCGAGGCCGCCGGGTGCAAAGACTCGCCGACTAAAGTCAGCGCTCCCCCGGAAGGCTTAGCTTCAGCGGAATGCGGCTTGATCATGTGTCACTCGGGTCGGCCCCGAAGGTAAGAAGCCGAAGCTCCGGGCCTTCAGGGCGTGGAAGGGGGAGTGAGAAGTGGCTGCGGCATCCCTGCCGCAAGCCTTCAGAACGCCAGAGGCTTGCGGCAGGGATGCCGCAGCCACGGTCAGATCCCCGCGGCCCAGAGGGCGGCGTGGATCTTGAAGTCGATGAGGTAGCCGTCGGCTTCCTTCGACTTCAGCCAGGCGCGGAGGTCGTGGCGCGGGACGAGGTGGACCTGGATGTCCTCGTGTTCGGTGCCGCCGCCGACGCTTTCTTTCACGAGGCCGGTGGCTTGGAAGAGATGGGTGATTTCCGGGGTCATCCCGGCGGAGGTGGGGGAGGCGAGCAGCAGTTCGATCTTCCCGGCCCGGTAGCCGGTCTCCTCCAACAGCTCGCGGGCGGCGGTGGCGGACAGGGCTTCGCCGCGGAATTCCTCCTCGTCGCCGACCAGCCCGGCGGGGATCTCGATGACCTTTTGCTGCACGGGAACGCGGAATTGCTCGATCAACACGACCTCGTCATCCGGGGTGAGCGCGAGGATTCCGACGCAGGCGTCGGCGTTCGGGCGCTTGACGAAATCCCAGCGGCCGATGCGGTAAAGGCCCAGCCAGCGGGTTTCAAAGAGGGTCTCGGGTTCCGTCATTGGGTGAAGAAAGGTTGGCGCGGCGGCGTATTGAGGGCACTTTTCACCCGTCACGATGTCGCGCCACGATTTCCAGATTCCGGTCACCTTCAAGCACCGCGTTTGTTTTACCCGCGATGCCTTCGGCCCGGGCAACCCGCTGTTAGGCGAAATCCTTGCCGAAGGGGAGGGCCGGCGGGTGCTGGTGGCGGTCGAGGAAAGCGTGGCGAAGGCCTGGCCGGAGCTGACCCGGCAGATCGAGACCTACTTCGCGGACCTCGGCTTCGACTGGCGCGGCATCCAGATGCTGCCGGGCGGCGAGGCGGTGAAGCGCGACGACGCACTGGTCCGGCGGATCTGGGAAACGATCGACCGCCAGCACATCGACCGCCATTCCTACCTGCTGGTCATCGGCGGCGGGGCCTTTCTCGATGCCGTGGGCTACGCCGCGGCGACCGCGCACCGCGGCGTGCGGCTGGTACGTTTCCCGACCACGACCTTGTCGCAGGACGACAGCGGGGTCGGCGTGAAGTGCGCGATCAACGGCTTCGGGAAGAAGAACTGGATCGGCGCCTTCGGGGTGCCCTTCGCGGTGATCAATGATTTCGCCTTCCTCCACAGCCAGGACGAGGAGACCCGCCGGGCGGGCTTGATCGAGGCGGTGAAGGTGTCGCTGGTGAAGGACGGCGCGTTTTTCGAGTGGATCGAGAAGCATGTCGAGGAACTCGCGGCGCTGGTGCCGGCGGCCTTGGAAGCATGCGTCGAGCAATCCGCGCTGCTCCATGCCCGGCACATCGCACAGGGCGGCGATCCCTTCGAGACCGGCAGCAGCCGGCCGCTGGACTTCGGCCACTGGGCGGCGCACAAGCTCGAGCAGCTCAGCGGCTTTGCCTTGAGCCATGCCCACGCGGTGGCGATCGGTGCGGGGCTCGACACGCTTTATTCGGCGCGCTGCGGGCTGCTTCGCGAAAGCGTGGCGGAGCGGGTGATCGATGTGATTTCGGGTCTGAAACTGCCGCTTTGGCATCCGGCGCTGGACCTGCGCGATGCCGATGGACGGCGGCGGGTTCATGAGGGGCTGGAAGAATTCCGCGAGCATTTGGGCGGCGAGTTGACGGTGCTGCTGCTGCGCGAGGCGGGAATCGGGCAAGACGTCCATGCGCTGGACGAGGGATTGGTGGATGCGTGCCTCGATCTGCTGCGGGAGCGGCAGGCGCTGTTAGATGCGGCGCAGCCGGTGCCGAAGGTGTAGCGGCGTGTCTATGACCGCCGGTGACTGTGATGAAGCGACGGGGGGATGGGTTCGTTCCCGGGGGAGAAGCGGGCAGGCGGGGTCGCTGCGTTTACGAAGTGCGGCGTTCATAGACGCGCCGCTACATGTTGGGATGTAGCGGCGTTGCCTTGTCGTGTCACCCGAACGGGGCAATGGATTCCCGCAGGCTGCGCGCTAGGCTGGCGGATTGAGCATGTTTGGGAACTTCAGTCGGCGCGTGGTGCTCGGATTTCTCGCGGGCACGATGCTGCACGGTGCCATCGCCCAGGACGCGCGGCCGGACGCGAATGATTCCGCGCTGCGGACCGCGGCGAATTCGCTGCCAACGCTGTGGATCGCAGGGGACTCAACGGTGCGCAATGTCGGGGTCCACCGCGGCTGGGGGCAGGACATCGGCGGCTTTCTCGATCCCGAAAAAGTCCAAGTCCAGAACCGGGCGATCGGCGGTCGATCCTCGCGGACCTTTTTCACCGAAGGCCGCTGGGACGCGATGCTCGGCGAGATGAAGGAGGGAGATCTGGTGTTGGTCCAATTCGGCCACAACGACGTCGGCCCGCTTGACGAGAGAGGGAAGTTCAGGGGATCGGTCAAGGGCATCGGCGACGAGACCGAGCCGGTGAAGAAGCCCGACGGCGGCGTGGAGACGGTGCGCAGCTTCGGCTGGTATTTGAAGTACTACGCCCGTAGTGCGAAAGCGAAGGGCGCGACGGTGGTGCTGTGTTCGCCGGTGCCGCACAAGAAATCCGAGGGCGACTGGAAGGAATGGCGGCCTTGGGTGAAGGCCTGCGCCGAGGCGGAGGGCGTGCTTTACCTGGACCTCGCGGGGATCATCGCCGGGCGCTATGCGGCGATGAAGCCGGCGGAGGTGGAGGACTTCTTCTCCGACAAGGGCACGCATACCAACGCGGCGGGCTCGATGTTCAACGCGAAGGCGGTGGTCGACGGCTTGAAGGAGTTGCCGGGGGATCCTTTGGGAGGATATTTGAAGAAGGCGCGGTGATGGTGGGGCGAGGTTCCCGGGAGCGCTGGTCTTCAGACCGGCAGCCAGGGGACCGTGGGTTTGGGCGCGGCAGTCAGGGACCATTCGAGCCGGTCGCAGACCGGCGCTCCCGAGGGGTAGATCATTGGCTGTTGGTGAGCCAGCGCGCCTTGTAGAGGGTCTCGCCTTTGAGTGTCAGTTCGGTGGCGGGATGGAGGAATTCGAGTTGCTCCGTCCACCAGTTCTTCCCGGATGCCTGGACTACCGCGAGTCGGCCGGTGGTGGGATGGATGTCCGCGGACTTGACCTCGACGCGGCCCTTGAGATCAGGATCGGGGCGGAAAATGACTTCATCGCGATGAAAGCGCCAGACGCTGGCATGGGTCGATAGGATCAGATCGGGCGAACCCGGCACGGCGCGAAGATCGTGGCCGTCCTCGTCGGGCAGCTTGTGGCGGGTCTTCACGGTGAGCTTGTCATGGGCGACCTCGCAGGCGAGCAGTTCGCCGAAGCCGAGGGCCCACAGGCATTTCCGGGCTTCGTCCCAGACCAGGCCGTGGGCGGAGGGGAGGGGGAGTTCGGCGATGCTTTTCTCGGGGATTTTCTCGTCGAAAAGCAGGACCTTGTTGCCGTTCGCGTTGACGGAAGAAGCCACGGCGATCTTCCCGCCGGGCAGGGCTTCGATCGAGTGGGCGTTCGGAACGCGGGCCCACCACAGGGCCTTGCCGGAGGGGAGTTCGAGCAGGGCACAGCCGCCGCCGGACGAGGTGACGAGCAGCCGCTTGCCGCCGTCGATCGGCTTGCATTCGTCGGTGGTGCTGAAGGTGCTCTTCAGGTCGGCGTGGATCTCGGGGCGGTCCTTCGCGCGCCACGACCAGAGTTTGGCGGGCGGGTTTGTGGCGGGGTCGATCTGGAAGACCTCGCTGCCGCCGCAGACCAGCAGGAGATCGCCGGCGAGGGCGGAGGTGGCGAGCAGCAGCGAGGCGAAAAAGGTGCGGATCATCGGACGGGGACTACGTCGGGGGAGGATGGATGCTTGCCTTTAAAACCGGGAGGGGAACAACGAAAGGGACGAAATTGACGAAAGGTATCACTGCCATGCGATGGATGTTGGCTTTGGCGATGATGGTGCTGCCTTTGGGCGCGCAGGAAAGCGGTGTGAAGATCGTGGAGGCGGCGCGGAAGCAGGTCGGCGTGACGATTTCTTACGATCCTGAGTATGTGGCGCTGAAGTATCCAGGGGGTGATTTGCCGCGTGAGAAGGGAGTCTGCACCGACGTGGTGATCCGGGCCTTGCGCGACGGGCTTGCGCAGGATCTCCAGAAGCTGGTGCATGAGGATATGAAGGTGAACTTCGATGCCTACCCGAAGAACTGGGGTCTGTCGCAGCCGGACAAGAACATCGATCACCGCCGCGTGCCGAACCTGCGGGCCTACTTCAAGCGCAAGGTGATCGTCCTGCCCGTGAAGAATGTCGCCGGCCGCTTCCGGCCTGGCGACCTGGTCACTTGCACGGTGCCGCCGAACTTGCCGCACATCATGATCGTGAGCGACAGGAAGACTGCGGAAGGCGTGCCGCTGGTGATTCATAACATCGGCCGCGGGGCGCGGGAGGAGGACGTGCTGTTCACCTACGCGCTGACCGGGCATTACCGGTGGAAGTGAAGGAGGGGATCGGTTAGAGAACGAGTCGTGTTCATCGTCACCCACACCCTGCTGCCGGTCTGCCTCGGGCTAGCAGCGGAGAATGCCTCGCTGGCCACCGGGCGGGGGCATGTCTTTCCGCGGTGGGGGCTGGCGGCGATCGGATTTTTCGGGGCTTTGCCGGATCTGTGTTCGCCGCACCTGTCGCTGGCAGCGCGCTACTCGAGCTGGTCGCACACGCTGTGGTTCCTCGGCGTTCTGCTGCCGGTTTGCGCGATGACCGCGGTATTCTTCGACAAGGACGGCCGCTGGAAGCTGGCGATTGCGTGTTGGCAGGCGGCGGCGCTGCACCTCGCCGCCGACGCGGTGGCCGGCGGGATCCCGTGGCTGCGGCCGTGGCGGACGGACATCCTCGGGGACTACTTCATCCCGTCGAGCCACTGGCTTTGGTATGACCTCGGCTTTCTCGTGCTGACCGTGATCGGGCTCCGCTTGCGCCCTCATGCCGAAGCTCGGGGGATGCGGTTTTAACCCCGGCCCTCACTCCTCGATCGCCACGAACTTCCCCTTGAGATACCGGCAGCGAAACGGTGGCGCGGACTTCATCGGGTCCCAGCCGTTCGCGCGGCCGTAGTCGATGGCGATCGGCGGCATCTCGTGGTTCACCACGCGCGGGACGTCGGCGATCATGAACTGCCCGGCGGCGGAGGCGCTCATTTCGATCCACAGCTCGTTCTTGCCACCGCGGTTGCGGACGATCCAGCGGTAGTGGGTGTCGCGGTGGTTGATCGCCTTGAGGCCTTTGGTGGGGAAGAGCATGATGTTAGATTTTTTGGAGCACCTCGCCGAAGACTGACAGCGTATCGTCGAGGTCCGCTTCGGTGTGGGCGAGGCTGAGGAAGCCGGTTTCGTAGGGACTTGGCGCGATGTAGATGCCTTTGTCGAGGCAGCCCCAGAAGAATTTCTTAAACAGCTCCAGGTCCTGCTTCATCACGTCGTCCACGTTCACGATCTCGCGGTCGGTGAAGTAGAGGCAGAACATCGAGCCGGTGCGGTTGAAGCGGTAGGGGATCCCTTTGGCTTGCATGACGGTGTGGAGGCCGGCTTCGAAGTGGGCGCCGAGTTGCTCGAGCCGGTCGTAGCCGTTCGGCATGCCATCGGTCCCGGCGAGCTGCTTGAGCTGGGCCAGGCCGGCGGCCATCGCGAGCGGGTTGCCGGACAGGGTGCCGGCCTGATAGACGGGACCGATGGGTGCGACCATATCCATCACATCGGCGCGTCCGCCGAAGGCTCCGACCGGCAGGCCGCCGCCGATGACCTTGCCGAAACAGCTCAGGTCGGGTGTTAGATTCTCGATGCCCTGAACGCCGGCTTTGCCGAGGCGGAAGCCGGTCATGACCTCGTCGAAGATGAGCAGTGCGCCGTATTTCTTCGTGATGGAGACGAGCAGGTCGAGGTAGCCGGGTTTCGGGAAGACTAGGCCGGCATTGGCGGGGTAGGACTCGACGATGATGGCGGCGATCTCTTCCCCGCGGGCGGCGAAGAGGGCTTCGAGCGCGGCGGGGTCGTTGTAGGAAAGGACGATGGTCTTTTCGGCGAAGGCCTTCGGCACGCCGGCGGAGTCGGGCTCGCCGTGGGTCAGCGCGCCGGAGCCGGCGGCGACGAGCAGCGAGTCGGAGTGGCCGTGGTAGCAGCCGTTGAACTTCACGATGTGGTCGCGCTTGGTGAATCCGCGGGCGAGGCGGATCGCGGACATGGTGGCCTCGGTGCCGGAGGAGGTCATGCGGACCTTTTCGACCGAGGGCACCCAGTTGCAGATCGTCTGCGCCATCTTGACCTCGTAAGGATTCGGGATGCCGAAGGAGATACCGTCCTTGGCGACCTCGTGAATGGTGCTGGTGATGACGGTCGGCGCGTGGCCGAGGATGTTCGGGCCCCAAGAGCCGATGTAGTCGATGTAGGTCTTGCCGTCCACGTCCTCGATCCGGCTGCCCTTGGCGCGGCGGACGAAGAAGGGTTCGCCGCCGACATTGCGGAAGGCGCGGACGGGGGAATTCACACCGCCGGGGATGACTTCCTTGGCGGCGGCGAAGAGTTTCTGGGAAAGCGGACCGGTCACGCGGGGAAGATGGACGCTGCGGCGCGGGTGGCCAACCCCGAAAGTCGCGTGACTCTTCGATGGCAGGGTGGTTCGTTCCCTGTAACCTCCCGACGGTCGGGCTCGTATTTGTGACTTGGATCCCCATGAAATTTCGCTTTCTCCTGATCGCCCTGCCTTTGGTGCTCCTTCCCGCCGTCCGATCGCAGACGGCGGCGGAGAAGATCGGCCTCTCTTTCAAGCGCCTCGACCGCGATGGAAACGGCAAGGTGACGCGGGAAGAATCCGGCAAGGCGAAGTGGTTCGACCACGGCGACGAGAACAAGGATGGCCAGCTCACGCTCGACGAGGCGGTCCGGCGGCTGTCGGCGCTGGTCGAAAGGCACGGGACTCCCGAGCCGGAAGTGGAGCCGCCCGACGAGTCGCTGAAAGAGCAGCCGCAGGTGCTGAAGGCGAGCGACCACGGTGTGGGTCGGCGGGTGCCGGAGATCGAACTGAAGGACATCGCGGGCAAGGCCGTGAAGCCGGCGGCGGGGAGCAAGGCGACAGTGATCGTGTGCTTCGGCGCGTCGTGCCCGATCAGCAAGAAGTTCGGCCCGGAGCTGGCGCGGCTGGAAAAGGAGTATGGCGGGAAGGATGTCGGCTTTGTGTTCTGGTGCCCGGTGGACGGTGTGAAGAACGAGGAGCTGAGTGAGTTCGCGATGACCCATGGCTTGAGCTCACCTATCATCGCGGGGGCGAAAGGCGGGCTGGCAAGCGCTCTGCGGCCGACGACCACGACGGAGGTCTTCGTGCTCGATGCAGCACGGACGCTGGTCTTTCGCGGGGCGGTGAACGACCAATACGGGCTCGGCTACAGCAAGCCGGCGGCGACGCAGAACTACCTCCGGGATGCGCTCGACGCGGTGCTGCGCGGCGAAAGCCCGCCAGTGGAGGCGACCACGGCACCGGGCTGTGCGCTCGATCTTGAGGCACCGGTGGCGGCCACCGCGGCCACGCCGACTTATCATCGCGAGATCAGCCGGATCATGCAGGCCCATTGCGTGGAGTGTCATCGTGAGGGCGGGCTCGGGCCGTTTGCGCTGGAGAGCCATGAGGACCTTGAAGAACACGCCGGGATGATCCGCAAGCAGGTCGAGCGCGGGGCGATGCCACCGTGGTTCGCCGCGCCGGGAGCGCATGCGGTTTTCTCCAACGACCGCTCGATGCCGGAGGCCGACAAATCCGCCCTGCTGATCTGGCTGAAGTCCGGCCGCCCGCCCGGGGACCCGGCGGAAGGACCTTTAGCGCGGAAGTTCGCGGAAGGCTGGACGGTCGGAACGCCCGACGTGGTGTTCCAGATTCCGGAGCCCGTCGCGATCAAGGCGGAGGGCACCATGCCCTATCAGAAACGGGTGGTGGAAACGACGTTCGCCGAGGACCGCTGGGTGCAGGGCTACGAGATCCTGCCGACCGCGCCGGAGGTGGTGCATCATGTGATCGTGAAGGTTCGTCCGAAGGGCTCGATGGTCCGCGAACGGGGCGAGGGCGAGGAGGGATTCTTCGCCGCCTACGTGCCGGGGAACAGCCACCGGATGCTACCGCCGGGTTTTGCCAAACGGCTGCCGGCGGGGTCGGGGCTCAGCTTTCAGATCCACTACACGCCGAATGGCAAGGCGACGGCGGATCAGCTCAAAATCGGCTTGATTTTTGCCAAGGAGGCCCCGCTCAACGAGGTCCACGTCGCCGCGGTCGCGCAGCCGCGGCTGAACATCCCGCCGGGCGAGGCGAACCACGTGGAAAGCAAGCGCCAGGTCATCCCGGTGAACATGAACATCACCGCTTTCATGGCCCACATGCATGTCCGCGGGAAGAGCTTCAAATACGAGTTCACCACGCCCGATGGCAAGACCGAGACGCTGCTCGACATCCCGCGTTACGATTTCAACTGGCAGCTCCAGTATGACTACGCAGAGCCGAAATTCATCCCGCGCGGCAGCACCATGACCATCACCGCGGTCTTCGACAACAGCAGCAGCAACCCGGCGAACCCCGACCCGACCAAGACCGTGCGCTGGGGTGACCAGACTTACGACGAGATGATGATCGGATATGTCGAGCACTACCGACCGCTGCGGTGAGGCCGGGTGGAGCAGGAGACAGAGGTTTGCTGCTGTCTGCGCTGCCGGAACGGTCAAGGTGCGGGGACCGGGACGACCTTGTCGGCGGTGGGGAAGTCGGCGGGGACTTCGGCGGTGCGTTCGACCTTGCCGCTGACCGACCATTCGGTGCCGCGCTGGAGGAGTTCGTAGAAGCCGCGGCAGCGCATCGCCTCGACATCGTGGCCCATCGGGGTGTGGAAGATCCGTCCCTTGCCGTAGGTGATGGTCAGCAGCATCGGCTCGTGGCGCTTGGTCTGCGGCGACAGCGCGGTGGCCTGAACCTCGACGTTCACGGCGGGTCCGCAGAGCTTGCAGTAGAGTTCGTCCTTCGCGTGGAGCCACTTGGCGGGCAGGCCCTTGGTGATCGGATGATTGGTATCGATGTGCTCGACCAGAAAGGGCTCGAGCGGCCCGTGGCTGCCGGCGCCGCCGGTGCTGGTGGTGTCGCGGACGATCTTGCCGTCCACCGCGTGGAGCCAGGCACCGTCCTTGCCGAGCGTCCGCCCGCCCCAGCCGCCGACGGCGATCATCTTGTTGTATTGCGGCCACTGGCCGAAGGAATTGTCAGCGGCGTGGACGCAGACGAAGCCGCCGCCGCCCTCGACGTACTTGACGAAATCCTGCTGAACCGGTTCCGGCCACATCTGGCCGTTGTAATTGCTGAGCACTGTGTCGTAGGCGGCGAAGTCCGGCTTCCAGGCCGCCCAATCCTCCGGCTTGGCATTGTCGGGCGGGGAGGTGCTGACGGCGACGGTGAACACGCCGCTCGACTCCAGCGCTTCCTTCAGGACCGGCGTGGTGGACTTCCAGTCGTGGTTGTTCTGGCCGTCGAGGATCAGGACCTTGAGTTTGGTTTCCTGCGCGAACGAGAGGAGGGGGAGGAGGGCGAGCGAGGCGAAGAGCGTGGTTTTCATGGAGAACGGGATGGATTCGTCCCATGAAACGCGCGGATCGGCGGGGTCTTTCAAGGTTTGAGGTAGGGCCGCCCACTTCGCGCCCGAGGGTGAGGTGCTTGGATTTACTCTGAACAAAGTGAAAACTGCCCCATTGACGGTATCCCCCAATGGGGTATTTAAAGAACTTAATCGAATCATACACTCATGAATGACAATGAATTCCAGAAGCTCGTGAAGAGCGTCAAACAAATGGGATCAATCATGCACAGCGAGAATGTGCCGCACCGTCGAACTGTGTTGAGCACGGTGGACGTCAAGGGGCTTCGCGAGAAGCTCGGGCTTACTCAGAAGGAATTCTCCGGAATGATTGGGGTGAGCATCAAGACGCTTCAGAATTGGGAGCAGGGCAGGCGGGAGCCCGAGGGGCCGGCCAAGGCGTTGCTGCGGGTCGTCGAGAAGGAGCCTCAGGCGGTTCTGAGTGCCTTGCACGCCTGAGGGGCCAGGGAGGTGAGCCAACTCGAAATCATGAGAATCCGCCCCGTGATCCGAGTGCTGCTTGGAGCAGCGGTGCTGACCGCACTCGGGTTCGAAACCGGGCTTCTGCAACGCGCCTTCGACTCCCGGTCGGTGCTTGAAGACGGCGTCGTTGGATCTGAATTCTGGATCGAGGAGGTCGATGGAAAGCCCGTGGAGCGGGTTCGGCATGGTTTTGTGATTTCGAGGATTCCCTTCGCGCTTGTGGAACCGGGTGAGCGTGTGTTGGGGCTTTCCGCGTCGGGTCGTTCTTCTGGTCAAAGCGAGCTGGTGGAATTCCGGGCTGCAGTTGAGAGAGGGGTGAGCTATCGCATCTCAAGGAATAGGGAGGGGAATCCGGAGCTTGTGGTGAAGGAGTGAGCGGGGCATGGTGATGGTTGTTCGAGACCCGGTCCTTTGCGGGTTAGGATAACAAGGAGTCAGCTAGCCATGAAACGCCCCATCTTGACGCTCGCGGCCTTGCTTCTCGGTTGCCCCTTTGCTTGGGGGCGTACCACGTACTTCAACGAGACCCACGGGATCTACCAGTTGGGCCGCCTCGCTCAAATGTACCATAGCAAGGAGGGTGTTTACCCGAAAACGTGGGCGGAGTTTTAGAGCCGGATGGGACCCAGCGACAAGATCTGCACCGCATTCGATCCGAAAGAGCGTCTCGTCTTCGTGACGGCGGACGTTTTTGTTCCAGCTTATCCGACGAAGGAACGCATCATCCTCATTTCCCGCGAGCCGTTTCGTCCGCCTACCGAGGGCTACATTCCCCTGATCGGTGTGTGGTATAAGACGCTGGGCGACCGGGTTTACGTCGCTGCCGTCCAGCAAGGTGATAATGTCTTTGTGCGAGAGATCATGCCGGAGCGCGCTGCACAGATTTTCAAGGAAGCCGGTGTGGACCTGCCCGCGCCGAGCGGGCTCGGGCTTTATCGGCATGAGCGGGCGCATCGTTCCGAGGTGATCGTGCGGTGGGTTGGATTGGTGGTGCTGTGTGGTTTTATGGTCCGGGCGGTATTGAGGCGGAGGAAGGCTCGTCGTGGTGGAGACGCGCGGGTTGAGGGGTGAGGTGGATGGATTCCTTTTTCGGCGGGGTTGCGGAAGAGTGGGTGGTTCGGGGGCGAAGAGCAGGATCTACGTAATTTGCTCACAATGGGATTCGAAAAATCCCCATTGGAGCGTCCCCTGATTTCCGTTACCTTCACCGCATGTCACAGGTTGCAGAGTTGCTCAAGGAGGCGTCCAAACTTGACCCGCTTGATCGGGCTGAATTGGTTTCGTCACTGCTGGAGGACTTGGACCCAAGTCCGCACTTGGTGACGGATGAGGAGGTTTTGCGGCGTTTGGAGGATTTGAAGTCGGGCAGAGTCAAGGGGCTATCGGAAGAAGAATTCTGGAAAGCGTGTGGACGCTCGTAGCAGATGCAAGTGATCCGCCATCCGGAACTGGCCAACGACATCCGTGAGGTGGCGGCCCACTATACGAAGGCCGGGAAAGATCCGCGCTCCCGGTAGAAGTCAGGCGAGGATCGCCCGGACGACGTGGCCGTGGACGTCGGTGAGGCGGAAGTGGCGGCCTTGGAACTTGAAGGTGAGCTTCTCGTGGTCGATGCCTAACAGGTGGAGCAGGGTGGCCTGGAAGTCGTGGACGTGGACGCCGTCCTTGGCGACGTTGAAGCCGAGTTCGTCGGTCGCGCCGTGGGTCATGCCGGCCTTCACGCCGCCGCCGGCCATCCAGACGGTGAAGGCGTAGGGGTGATGGTCGCGGCCCCAGCGCGGACGGTCGTCGAAGTTCCCTTGGATGAAGGGCGTGCGCCCGAACTCGCCGCCCCAGATGACGAGGGTATCCTCTAACAGTCCGCGCATTTTCAGGTCGCGGACCAGCGCGGCGCTGGGCTGGTCGGTGTCCTTGCACTGGGTGTAGAGCTCGGTGGTCAGGCTGTTGTGCTGGTCCCAGCCGGCGTGCATGAGCTG
>NEUO01000082.1 GCA_002304315.1 Verrucomicrobiia bacterium Tous-C4TDCM | reverse complement strand
CCACGCTCGCCGACCCGACGCCCTGCCCCACGATATCGCCTCCAGGCTTATCGAGAAGTGGCAGCGCTTCCGCATTCAGGACAACACCGTCGCCGTTCTCCAGTCCGCGCTCCAATTGAAAGAGCGCTTCCAAACCTCCTACTGGGATGCCGCCATCCTTGCCGCCGCCAAGGCCGCCCGATGTCGGCAGCTCCTCAGCGAAGACCTCAACCACGGCCAGGACTACAACGGCGTGGTGGTGGTGAATCCGTTTCTCTCAGAAGCTAGCGCCATATGAACCACCTCTATATCGGCTCTTCCATCGATGAACTGGAGGCGCTTTTTCGCGCTCAAAATGCCGAAAAGATCGACTCTTGAGGCCTCGCATCATGAGTTGAGTCATCGTTCAACAAAGAGGGCGGTGCAGCTCCGAACAAAGGTTGAGGCCGCGCTAAACAACGCTTCGCAAACTCGGGTCACCGAAGTTGCCGGGAGGAGCGGGCGGGCGCGGCGCGGGTCCTCCCTCGGGTCCCTCATCCCCTCAAGCGGCCATCACTTCCCTTTCCCTTTCCCCTTCGCCGCCTCCGACAGTTCGGCCTCACGGAGACGACGAAACCCGGCGGAGATCTCAATCGCCCTGGCGCGGTCTGTTCCGTCGTAGTCCCAGAACTCGCGCACGACCGCCTCGGCCTTGGGAAAATGCTCTCCGGTGTCACCAACGCGCGTCCGGAGGTCGGCGAGCCGCTCCTTCAACTCCGCAACGAGCGGCGCGCTGCCGGGATCGTCGTAGAGATTGACCTCTTCGCCGGGGTCGGCTTTGAGATCGTAGAGTTCCCATCCGGGCGGGGTCTGGTAGCCGCCCTCGTAGTTGCACCCGTAGAAGTAGATCAGCTTGTGGGTCTTCGTGCGGATGGCGAGGTGGCCGGGGTTGTCGTGATGGGCCATGTGCATCCAGTAGCGGTAGTAGGCTTCCTCTTTCCAGCCCTCGGGCTCCGCGCCGGTCGCGCAGATCGACCGGAAGCTTTTTCCCTGCATGGAGGCCGGGATCTCCGCTCCGGCGATGTCGAGCAAGGTGGGGGCGAAATCGACATTTTCCACGATGGCGTCGCTGCGGGTCCCCGCGGGGATGCTGCCGGGATGGCGGATGAGGAAGGGCATGCGCATGGATTCCTCGTAGGCCCAGCGTTTGTCCTGGTAGTCGTGCTCGCCGAGCATGAAACCCTGGTCGGAGGTATAGATGATGACGGTCTCGTCCATCAGTCCGGCTTCCTCCAGCCGGGCGAAGAGCCTCGCGAGATTGTCGTCGATGCCCTTGATGCAGCGGAGGTATTTGCGCAGGTAGGCGTCGTAGGAGAGTCGCTGGATCTCCGCTTCGGAAAGGGCTGCGGGATCGTAGCCGGGCGGGAAATCCTGCGGGAACAGGCCGGGCAGATCGACCGCGTAGGAGCGGCGCGGATTGCGTTTGCCGATGGAGGTGCCGATGTGCGGGATCAGCTCACCCTGATATCCCAGCGTGGCAATGGATCCCGAGCGGGAGCGATTCTCCGGAAGGAGACTCCCGGGCTGCGGGATCTCCGTGTCCGCGAGCCAGTCGTCGTAGCGCGCGGCGTGCTCGAAGTAGTCGTGCGGTGCCTTGTAGTGGTGCATCAGGAAGAAGGGCTTTTCCGGATCGCGCTCCTCGAAGAGCCACTCGAGCGAGAGGTCGGTGATGACGTCGGTGCTGTGTTTGCCTTCGAAGGTGACGAGATCCCGGGGCCAGCCTTTCGGGCCGCGCACCTGGAACTCGGGATCGTGATACTTGCCCTGCCCCGGCAGGACACAGTAGTGATCGAAGGCGGCGGGCTCGTGTTTGAGGTGCCATTTGCCGATCATGGCCGTCTCGTAGCCGGCCTTCTGCATTTCGATGGCGAGGTGCTGCTCTGACGGCACGATGCCCCCGCCGAGATCGACGACGCCGTGGACATGGGCATACTGGCCGGTGAGAATGGTGGCGCGGCTCGGCACGCAGATGGCGTTCCCGGCGAAAACATTTTCAAAAAGCATCCCTTCGCGGGCGAGCCGGTCGATCGTCGGGGTGGGGTTCAGCGCCGCGAGCCGCCCGCCATAGGCCCCGATGGCATGGGCGGCGTGATCGTCGGACATGATGTAGAGGATGTTCGGCTTTTTCGGCTCCTTCTTGGCCTGGGCAAGAAGCGCGGCCGGTGGTGCCAGCAGCGAAGCGAGCAGAAGCGTGCTGACGAGGGCGAGGGTGTCTCTCATGATGGTGGTTTATCGGGTTGGAATCGTTGGCGCGCGACGGGTGGTGCCGGTCAGAAGGCCTTGCGGATGGGGCCGCCCCAAAGGGGATCGACCATGCCGGCGTCGAACTCTTTCCAGGCCGCCTCCATTTCAGCAACGCGATCGGGATGTTCGGTGGCGAGGTCACGCGCTTCGCCGGGATCCTCGGCGAGATGGTAAAGCTGCGTGGCCTTGTCGCCGCGCGCACGGTGGATCTTCCAATCATCCTTGATGAACGCGGCCTGGCCACCGACGCGCCAGTAATGGGAGCGACGGATGGGGGTGGCGTCGGGGGCGGCAAGAGCCGACCGCAAGTCCACTCCGTCCAGTTTGGCATCGACCTTTGCTCCGGCGGCGGCGAGCAGGGTCGGAAACAGATCAAGCGAACTCACCATGCGCGATTCGACATGACCGGCGGGCAGCTGTCCCGGCCATTGCACGAGGAAGGGAACGCGCACCCCGCCTTCGAAGAGACTGCCTTTTTCGCCGCGGAGCGGAGCGTTGCTCGAGGTCAGCTCCCGCGTGGGTCCGCCATTGTCGCTGAGGAAAACCACGAGCGTGTTCTCACTCAGTCCCAGCGAGCGCAGCCGCGCGAGGACAAGCCCGACCCCGTCATCGAGTTGAGCCAGCATCGCGGCAAAAATGCGGCGTTGGATGTCATCGATGTGAGCGAACTTCGCCAGGTAGTCCTCAGGTCCCTGCAAGGGGCTGTGAACCGCACTGTAGGCGAGGTAGAGGAAAAAGGGCTGCGCCCGATGCCGTGAGATGAATTCCTCCGCCTCGCGGGTGAAGGCGTCGGTGAGATTTTCTTTCTCCTCGACGGGTTGGCTGGAGCGCAGCACGGGATTGTCGGCGTCGTAGTCCGGTTCGAAGTGTCCCATGTGCGTGCTCCAGATGAGGCGGCCGTCGGGCGAGATCCAGCGACCCTGCGATCCGTCCGGCAGCGTGCGCCGCCGCAGCCAGGTCACATGTCCGGCCCAGGGCGGGGGGACGAAGTAGTGGCCCTCGCGCAGGAACCCGAAAAACTCGTCAAAGCCGTTTCGCTGAGGATGAAACTTCGCGGTGCCGCCGAGATGCCACTTTCCAACCAGGGAGGTGGCATAGCCCGCCTCGCGCAGCGCCTCGGCGAGCGTGATCTCGCCCGGTGGCAGACCGACGGCCGGATCACTGTTAACCGCGCCAATGGGATTGAACTCGAAGCCGAAGCGGTTCTGGTATCGCCCGGTCAACAAGCCGACCCGGGAGGCCGCGCAGGTCGGAGCGGTCACGTAGGCCCGGGTGAAGCGCACGCCGTTTGTGGCGAGGGAATCGATATGCGGTGTCGGAATTTCCTTGCCGCCGAAACAACCCGGCTCACCGTAACCGAGGTCGTCGGCAACGATGAGAACGACATTCGGGCGCGTGACGGGCTTGTTCTCTTCGGACCGGACCACGGTCGGCATGAGCACGAGCGCCGAAACCATGAAGACCAAAACACGGAAGCAGATCGGCATCGGGAGAATTGTCATGGGAAAAGCTTAGATCCGCAGGCGATTTCCGTCTTGTGACAGGAGGACTTTGTCTGGTATCCATCGGACATGCCCGACTCTTCCTCTCGTCTCCTCCGCGCTCCGCTGGCACAGGCCCTTTGCGCGCTTTTCGATCACCTCCCGGACACTTATTTTTTCGTGAAGGACGCCGGGAGCCGCTTCGTTCACGTCAACCGCGCCCTGCTGGATCGCCTCGGACTGCGCGATAGTTCAGCGATCGCGGGGACCACGGATCACGACCGCTACCCGCCCCACATCGCCCGGCAGCTCGTCGAGGGAGACCGGCTCGTCATGAGATCCCGGGAGCCGATCGTGGCGAAGGCCGAGGTTCTCTTCGACCGGGCCGGCATCCTCGAGTGGTTTTCCACGACCAAATACCCGGTGACAGACGGAACGAAGGTCCTTGGCATCGCCGGGATCACACGGCGGTGCGGCGAGGGGCCGATCCGCGACCCGGCGAACCATGGTGCCGCTAGGGCGATCGAGCTCGTGAGCCGCGATCCAAAACGTTTGTGGACCGTGGAGGCACTGGCCTCGACGGCGGGCCTCTCCGCACGCCAACTGCATCGCCAGTTTCTCGCCGAAGTCGGCATGGGACCGCGGGACTTTGTCCTCAAAACCCGCCTCCATGCGGCGGCGGGCGAGTTGAGGCGCAGCGGCGCCCCCATCGTCGAGATCGCGGCCGAATACGGCTTTTGCGACCAGAGCGCCTTCACCCGCCAGTTCCGGCGGATTCTCGGCACGACTCCGGCGCTCTACCGGTCGGGTTACCACTCAGGATTCCAATGGGGCGTGTAAAAGAATCAAACCGAAGGCGGCGAATCCCTGCTCACCGTCCCGCCTGCCGCTGCGCCACCAGCCACTCCATGGCCTTCAGCTCGCCATCGGTCTGGAGGCGGCGAGTGTATTGGCGCAGTTCGGGTTCAGTCAGGGTGGGCAGCAATTCCGAATGACTTTGGATCGTGGCTTTGATGCGATCGATCCGGTCGTCCATCTCGGCGAGCCGCTCGAGGACGAGGCGCTCGTCACCGGGAACAAACTCAAAGGCATCCAACTGGTGCAGCAGCTTGCGCTCCATGGAGACGCTGATGAGCTGGTTGATTAGCAAGTCACGATCACCGCGACCGCCCACCAGCGCGGCGGCCTTCATGCCGGCACGCCCCAAACCCTCCGCGGTGGCGCGATCCCCGCGTCCCTCGGCGGCGATCATCGCCTCCCCGATTCCGGCGCTGAGCCGGCTCACCTCCCCCGTCAGAACCGGCACCTGAAACATGCCCAGCCACTCGGCCTCCATGCCTTGATAGCCCGCGCTCCGATACGCATCGGTGAAGCCTGACTGCCACGACTCACGGTAGTCGTTCAGTTGGGTCGATTCGAGCGACGCGAGTTCCCCCAGCGCTTCGTCGAGGTTCCCGCCATCAAGGGCCGATTTCGCCGCGAACAGATACCCCAGCGAGTTCCCCGGATCGTTCTCCTTTAATCGCACGATCCATTCCCTTGCCTCCGCTTTGCCGCCCCGGTGAAGGAGCATCGCCGCAGCCACCCCGGGATCATCGGGAAAGCGTTCCGCCGCCTCATCGAGCCACTCGTCCCTGTCTTCACTGAGCATCGCGGCCACGATCAAACTCAGCGCATCCCGTCCACACGACTCGACATAGCGCTCGATTTGCTCCGGCGTGAGTTTCGCAATTTCCCCGTCCAACATCCGTTGCAGGAACTCCGGAGGCTGACTCGCGGAGACCGGGTGTTTCACGTCCACGGACTTTCTCAACGATCCGGGCTTCCGCCGCCGTTCTTCCACTTGTGTTTGGGGGGCAGACCAAAAGGCGACCGCCGCGAGAGCGAGAGCGAGAGCGCATAGCGCGGCAAGACCAAAATAGAAGCGGGGAGACACGTTCACGAAGCGAGGACGGATGAGAGCGAGTTGATTGTCTATTCCACTCGAGTTTAAATCTCAAGGCTTGATGCTCGGCTCCACCTTCACGCCGAAGTCGTGAGCAACGGCCTCGAAAAGGCGTGGCTGTGATACAGTGTGGGTGGTTTTCCTCGAAGTGGCTACTGGCCTGCAGGGAGCGGCTCGACGCGAATGTCGTCGAACCATGAAGCGAGCGGTTTCCGGCTTTTCCCGCCCGGCTGGAGGCCGATGTCGTTCTTCGGCACGTCACCGCAGAGGGTGGTGTAGGTAAGAGCCAGTTTGCCGTTGAGCATGACCGTGAGTTCCTTGCCGCGCAGTTCCAGGACGAGTGAGTGCCACACGTCGGGCGCGATCGAAAGCTTCTCGGTCTTTGCGTAGAAGAACTTGCGATTCCATGTTCCCTTGGCTTTCAGTTCTTTAGCTTCAGGCGAAACTTTCGGGTGCAAGACGTCGTTGTCCCAAGCGGTGATGCCTTCGGGGCGGATATGCAGGCCGGCGACATTGAAATCTTTCTCCACGATGGGATTCGGTCCTCCGACACTAATGCCGATCTGGCCCTCGGCAGCGATTTTGAAGCGGCAGTGGAGACGAATGTCCGTCCCGCTGATGGCCCGGCGCAGACCCGGCGGATGTTTCTCGTCCGGGAAGCACTGCCCTCGCAACGCCCCATCCACGAGCTGCCACCATTCAGGCCGCGCCTCATCGCCACTCACGGTCTTGCCGAGCGGATGTCTGGCATCGATGCCGGTAGCGAGAAAGCCATAGGGCCGCCAGTTCACGGCAAAGGCAGCCGGTTCCGAGAAGTCATCGCTCCACGATGCAGGAACGGGAGCGTTGTCGGCGGCATCAGCCGAACTCAGGGCTCCCGGCAAAGACGAGATCAACATAGCAGGAAAGCCCAGTAGGACGGTGGCGCTTCGGTTGGCGGGAGAGGTGGCCTTCCCATTGTGATCTCCCCCGCCCTCACATCTTCGCCACAGGACCGCGCAGACGGCCCCGGAAAAGATGCCGGGGACAAGGAAGGCCAAGGCAATGAGGGCGTGATCGTAAGCACGGCCTTTTTCGGTGATGAGAAAAGCCCAGGCCGCCAGAGGCAGGGACGACAGAAAACCCGCAACAGCTCCCACCCGTGCAACGGACGCAATGCGATTGACTACATGCGGACGGCGGGCCACGGCCAATGAAAACAACAATCCCGAAACAACCGAGGGAATGAGACCGTAAACGTAGGCCAGGAACAACGCAGCCCCCGCAATACCGAGCCCCGTGGCGTCGCGATGGAAGGCGGCGAGAATGAGGATCGTCACAAGATAGGGCACGGCGGCAGCAGCCGGGCCGATCAAGGAGAAGAAGGCGATTGTTTTCACGCGCGACATGTCTTTTCGATCAGGGGTTCGAGTATCCAGCCTTCACGGGTTGAGTCTGTTCGAGTTCGATGCTGTATTCGAATGTGCCCTGAAGAAGTGACATGAGCCATTTCTTTGTCGTTCTCCCCTACTTCCCCTGCAACAACGGCTTCAACTTCTCCGCATAGGCCGAATAACCCGCCGGCGAGAGGTGGATGTTGTCGGGAGTGAAGAGGTCTTTCTTCAAGGTGCCGTCGGCGTTGGTGAAATCGGTCGTCAAATCGAGAACGCGGACCTTCGGGTCGCTCTCGAGCTTCAGGAGATCGAGAGCGGCGTTGGTGAGCTTGATGTCCTCGTAGAAACGATTCCCCGGCGCGTGGGCGGGAAGGATCTTCGCGACGACGAGGGGAGCGTCGGGAAACTTTTCGCGGAGGTTTTTCACACACCTTTCGATTCCCTTCGCCGCAGCCTCGATCCCGGTCTCGGGGGTAAAGAACATGTTGTTGTTCCCGATCATGAGCACGATGGCTTTCGGCTGGAGTCCTTCGACCCCGCCGTGGTCGAGACGCCAGAGCACGTTCTGCGTCTTGTCCCCACCGATGCCGATGTTGACGGCCTTGCGGTCCGGGAAGTGTTTCGCCCACGAGTCGCCCCACTGGATCGTGATGCTGTCGCCGACGAGGAGGACGTCGACCGGTCCCTGATTCGACTGCACCGTCTTGACATGGGCCTCGTGCAGCTTCAGCCACGCGTCGCCCCCGAAATGACCGGCGGTCGGGACGACAGGCCAGAGCTGGGGGAGATGTTTCCCGATCTCGCGCCCGGGACGACGCTCAAACTCGGGTTTATCGACGACGTAGGCACGCTCCTCCGCCGTAAGCGGCCAGCCGGTCTTCTGGGGTTCGTCGGTGACATGCGGGTAGTCGATGGCGCGGGCGGTAAAAACGGCCAACGCAAGCAGGGGGATGGGGACAAGGCGTTTCATTACCGGGAACTACGGAGAGAGTGTCGATTTCTCGACATGGAGAGGATGGGACACGGGAATCTGGACAAGGGAATCCAGAGAAATGATTTATCCTCTCCATTCCCCTGTCCCCGTTCCTCTGTCCCATCCCCTAATCCACCACCCGCACCGGCAGATCGGGCCGGGTCGTCAGGGTCAGGGAAATCTCGTCAGCGAAGAGACCTTCGAGTTTCGCCGGGCGCAGATTCGGCCGGGCGGCGATCTGGATCACGGCGAAGTCGGCTCCCGGCGGGACGAGGCATTTCGCGCCGAGACGGCGCCATGCCGGCTTCGTCTCCCCCATCGTGTGGACAAAGGCCGCCCCGCTCGCAAGGGCTTCCCCGAGATTGTTCGGCCACGCCTGATGGAGGGTGGCGGGATCGCCCGAGAACAAAAAGATCTGCGCCATGAAGGTGACCGAGGGCTGAGTCCCGGCGGCGCGTCCATCACGGAATTTCGCCAATAGCTCGAGCATCGCCTCGCCTTCGCCCGCCGCCGCCGCGCGCAACGAACGGAGATCAACGAGCTGGAAGACATCGCAGGAAATGGCCGGTCCTCCGGGCACGGCCACGTCGGCACCGGGACTCACAAACTGCAAAACACATCCCCCTTCCGATGCTCCTTCGAGATCGACGAGGGCGGCCTCATCTCCCGCCCAGCGGCCTGTCGTCCGCGGAAAGCCCGGCTCGATCAGCCCCGCCTTTCCTTCCTCGAACCCCGCGTCCCCAAGCCCGGTGACGCGCGAGGCCGTCGCGGTCCAGTCGGGCGTCGAGATCGCCCACACGACCGAAGCACCAAAGAGCCCGATAACGAGTCCCGCCGCCGCGGCCAGCGCCGGACGCAGTGGTGGCCACGTCGTTTTTCGTCCGCGCGCCGGAGTCGCCGCAGGCACGCGGAAGGCCTCCTGTCGGAAATGATCGTGCAGCGCCATCGAGCGCAGTTGCCATTCGGCGAAATGACGTCGCCGCTCCGGATCCTCGCGCAGGGCGCTCTCGAGCGCCTCGACCATCTCCGGAGCGAGCGAGCCATCTTGATAACGCGCGAGGGTTTCGAAAAACTCGGGATCGTTCATGGGGCGGTCTCCGGTGAAGCGATGCGGTACCTCAGACAATCACCCAGCGTCCTGTGCAAGCGAGTGAGGGCCTGGTAAACGGTTTCGATCTTCTTGCCCAGGATCGCCGCGACCTCGCCGCAGGAGCGCCGCTCAAAGTAGCGCAGTCGCAGCAGCTCGCGGTTGTTCGGCGTCAGTGGCTCGAGACAAAGGCGCAGCGCCTCCTGCATTGGATCGGACTCGGCCTGCTCCGGCCATTCCGCGGCGAGGGTAGCGAGCATGGCTTCGCTCAGTCCCACATAACGGCCGTCGCGGGTTCGGAGGAGATCGATGGAGCGGTTCCGTCCCGCGACACGAGACCAGTTGAGGACATGGGCCGGCGACTCGAACTCCGCGGCGCGCCCCACCGCCTTGACCGAGATCTCCTGGAAAACATCCTCGGCGAGATGGAAATCGCGCGTGACCGAGGCGAAGTAGGCCGTCAGCGGGAGACGCTCAGCGAGCAGGACGGCGGCGATGGTTTCGGGTGGCAGCATGAGAGATCCGTCGATACTACGGCCAAGCGAAAGGAATCTCGACACGGTCTTTTCGATCCGCGAGAGTCAGATCGTCGCCGTTCCCTGAAAACTCCGCAGGAACTTCCTGCGCGATTGACGGAATCGGGCGAGTCTGTTGCCATGAAACGGATTGGTCCCGCCCTTTTACTTCTCTTGCTCTGCCTTGTCCCCGTCAGTTCCTGCTCGCGGCATCCGCGGGTCACGGTGGTGAACGCCTCGGCCGATCCCCTCGCCCATCTCGTCATCTCGGGAAGCGGATTCTCCGAACCGCTCGGCCCGCTCGCGCCCGGAGAGCAGAAAACGGTCGAGGTGAGACCCTCCGCCGACACGGGACTGGCCCTGACCTTCGAGGCGAAAGGAACGACCCATGCGCCGCCCGCGGACGGCTATTTCGAGGCCTCGGGACTTTACCGGGTCAGGGCGACGGTGCGTCCCGACTTCTCGGTCACGGTGGAGAGCGAACTCCGGTGACGGCTCTCCTCACTTCTTCCCGAAGGTTCCGCTCACGACGAGGGCCTGGATGAATGCCCGGACCGCGAAATCCTCCTCTTTTGCCCGCGCCACGATGTCGGAAGCCAACGCGTCGTCGGTGAAGCCATAGGGACGGCCGAGGCCGTACTCGATGAGGGCTTCGGTGAAGCCGCGCGCGAATTCATCGCTCCGCCCCGCGACGAGATCGCGCAGTTCGAAGTAGTTTTTGAAAGCCGGACCGTTGTGGAAGGCGCCCGCAGGATCGATGGGCCATTCCTTCTTCGTCTTGGGATCGTAGTCGATCTCACGCCATTTGCCGGCGGCGTTAAAGTTCTCCAGACCGAAGCCGATCGGATCGATCTTGCGGTGGCACTGGGCGCACTGGGCTTCCTCCATGTGGGCGACGAGGCGCTCGCGGGGACTGACGGGTTTGCCGTCAAGCCGGTCGAGCTGCGGCACGTTCGGCGGCGCTGGCGGCGGTGGATTGTGGAGGAGATAACGCAGCACCCAGGTGCCGCGCTCGACGGGACTGGTGCGCTCGCCGTTGCTGCCCATCGCGAGGACCGCGGCCATCCCTAACAAACCGCCACGCGGCGAACCCGCCGGCACTTTCACAGGACGGAACTCGTCCCCGCTGACGCCCTCGATGCCGTAGTAGGTGGCGAGCAGGCCGTTGACGTGGATCTCGTCGTTCTTGAGAAGACGTGAGAGGCTCCCGCCGTGTCGGAGGAGGTGGGCGAAGGTCTCGTAGACTTCGCGGCGCGCCGCGGCCTTGGCACTTTCGTCGAAGTCGCGGAACTGCTTCGTGTCGAACTGGAAGAAATCGAGCCGGTCGAGGTGCAGCCACTGGTGGACGAATCCGCTCACGAATTCGTCGGCCTTGGGGCTGGCGATGAGCCGGTCGACTTCCCGGGCTAGCGTGCCGGGATCGGTGAGGTCGGCCTCGAGCAGGGTTTCGTCGGGAGGGGCGCTCCAGAGGAAGTAGGAGAGGCGGGATGCGAGTTCGGCTTGGGACAAGGGAATGGGGACCGGGGAATGGGACTCAGAGGGTTTATTCCCTTGTCCCAATTCCCCTGTCCCAACTTCCTGGATGTAGAGAAAGCCCGGCGAGGCGAGGATCGCACTCAATGGTTCGCGGATGGCCTGGTCGAACGAATCGCCGGCGGCAATGCGAGCGTCGTGGAGGGCGGTCAACTTGTCGAGGTAGGCTGCGGAGGGTGTTTTGCCGCGGAAGGCGCGAACCGCGAAGCGTTCGAGCACGGCTCGGGGATCCGTCTCGCCGCCAGATAGCGCCGGGGGAATGCCAGAGTCGCTTTCCGCGGCGGGTCTGCTAAGCGGACCCTCCCACTCAACCCAGTCGATCCACAACGCGGACGGCGGGCCGACCTTGGTCTCCTTGCGGGCGGCGGTATAGACCTCGTGATCGAGCTTCACGTCTCGCTTCTCGCGCAGGACGAAGCTTCGCGGGCCGCCGGCGGAGATGCTGACGGGCACCTCGATCGTTTGCGGCGCGTCGGTGGTGCCGCTGATCTGGAAGGTCCGCATCAAGGTGAAGTCCTCCCGCTCTTCCGGCTTTATCCGGCTGCCGAGCTCGACGAAATGCCGCTCCTCCGGCGTGCCCTTCACTGAGCCGATGCGGAAACGGAGCATGTATTCGCCCGGCTCGGCCTCTTCGACCTCGTGCTTTGTCTTGAGCCAGCCCGAGGGCTGGTCTGGCGGCAGGGTGATGAGCTCCTCGGTGTGGACGTTGTAGATCGTCAGATACGCGCCCGTTTTCGTGAGCGGATCATTGAGGTAACGCTCGAAGCTGGGACCGTGCTCCTCGAAGGCGCGGACACGGAACTTCGCCTCCTGCTCGTCGGCGATGCCCTTCTGCGGCTGCTTGGTCTCGAGGAACTTCTTCGCCGCCGCGTAACCTTGCTTGAAGTAACCGTTGTAGGTGCCGCCGACCATGGCGTTGGCGTGCAGTTCGACCTCGCGGCGTTGGCGGATCGTGGTTGTGGTCGCCGGCGGCTCCGCGGCTTGGGGTCCCTCGAGTTCGACATGGTCGATCCAGATGCAAGGACGCGGCCCGGTGCCGGTTTTGTCCCAGGCCTCGCGGAACATCGCGTATTCGGCCTCGCGGGTGTTGGGGCGTTTGTCGCGGATCGCGAAATTGCGGTAGCCTGCAGCATTGATCGTGACCGGAATCTCGAGGGTCTGCGGATTCGCCAGCGTGCCGGTGACCTGGTGCGAACTGAGCACGTTGAAATCCGCCGCGTCGGCTTTCCCGGTGCCGATCTCGATGAAGCGGCGCTCCTTCGGCGATTCATCCGAAGCGGCAAGACGGATGCGCAGCGTGTATCTGCCGGCGGGCCATTTCTCCGGAGCGGTGATCCCGGTGTAGCGGCCGAGACTGTAGAGCATGAGCCAGGTGCCGGTGTCGCGGGCGGGGAGCTTCTGGTAGTCCTCGTAGTAGCGGTAGTGGTAGGTGTATTCGCTGCGGGCGAACTGGGCATCGTCCACGTCGCGGAAGCCAAACTGAGTCGGGGCCGGCGCTCCCTGGATCTGCGCGAAGCCGTTGTAGAAGAGATGCGGCTGCGTCTTGAGCCGCGGATCGGCGCGGAGTTTGGCGACGGCTTCGGCGTTTTCGGGTTTCCTCGCGGCCCCGTCGATCGCGGCGCACCATTTCTGGAAGCGCTCGTACTTTTCAGCATAGCCCTTCGCATAGATGGGCATGTATTGGTTCGCCCACTGTTCCGGGTCCTTGCGGAGCTTCTGCGGCTTGCCAACCGGAAGGGCCGCCGCGGCTTTGCTCGCCACCTCGATCCAGTCGATCCACAAGGCCAGCTCGGGCCCCATGCCGTTGCGCTGCTTCGCTTCGGCGAAGAGGCGGCTCGCGGCGGCATCCGAGTCGTGGGAGCCCCTCTCGCGGAACATGAATAGACGGGTCTTCGATTCCGTGAGTTTCAAAGGAATCTCGAGGACCTGCGGCTGCGCGGCCGTACCCGTGACCTCATGCGTGCTGCTCACCGTGCAGACCCCGCTGGGATCCTGCGGACCGAACTCGACGAAACGGCGCTCGCGCGGGAGGCCGTCCATCGCGGCGATGCGCACGCGCAGGACATAGTCGCCCGGGGGCCAGTCCCCCGGCAGCTGGAAGATCTGACGGGAGTTCACATAGGCGTCGTCGATGGTAAGGAAGGTGCCTGTTTTCGTCAGCGGGTGCTCCAGATAGGCGCGGTGGTGAGGCACGAAATGCTCCCAATCCCGCCGCCCCATCTGCTCGGCATGAACGGCGTCCGTGAAACCGAACGCGGCGGGTGCGGGCGCGCCCTGGATCCGCTGCCATTCGTCATGGAGATGCCTCGGATCGTCCTTCTTCTCCGCGCGGATCCGATCGGCCAGCGCGGCATTCTCCGGCTTCGCCGCGACCGCGTCCACCGCCGTGGTCCACTCGAGGTAACGCCGCCGGGCATCGGTGCGCTCCTCGAGCCCCTTTCGGATACGTTGGTTGGTGCCTTCGACCTCGATGCGGAGCTTCCATTCCTTTTCCGGAACGGGCGCGACGAATCGGGCGAAGTGTTCGTCGACCGCCTGACGCCCGAGCGCGAGGTATTGCTCGAACTGGTCGCTCGACATGAAAAGCGACGAGCCCACCGTGTCGAAGGTGCCAGCGCCTCCATCGGCCGGCAATTCGCCCGCGGGCACGGCCACGCCGAGAAGGTCGCGGATCGTGTTTTTGTATTCGCGGCGGTTGAGTCGCCGCATCGTGATCCGGCCCTCGACGTCGGAAAGGACCTCGCGCGCGGTCACGAGGGTGCCGGAGAGCGCATCGAGAAAGGCGGTCTTGGCCTCATCGGCCGGCTGCGGTTCCTCCTCGGGCGGCATCTCGCCGGAGTTCACCGTATTGAGGACCTTCTGCCAGAGGTCAGCGGTGGGGATGTCGTCGAGGACGAAGGGGATGTCATCGAGCCGCACCTTTCCTTTCTGCTTCTCGGCGTTGTGGCAGCCGGTGCAATGTTCGCGGAGAAAGGCCCGGTGCGACTCATCGAGCGCGGCCTGGGGCGGGGCGGCGTGGGTGACTGCGGAGAGAAGGAGAAGGAGGAGGAGGAATGGGACAAGGGAATGGGGACAGGGGAATGGGGGATATTGGATATGGCTTTTGGAGTTGTTTAGATCCCCCTTGCCACGCGAACCTGGCTCATTAAATTTCGGTTTCGTATGCCGATCATTCATTCCGTTGGGACCAGGTCTCTTAGTGATCAAGAGTTTGATGAGATTGACGAGGTGGTGATGCGTTGCGCCTACCAATGTCAGAATGAATTGGGCCGGCTTTGTGAGGAGGCCGTTTATGAAAGCGATCTCGCAGCAAGACTGAGGGCAGTAGGGTTTGCCGATGTTCGCACTCAGGCCCCAGTTGAAGTCGCCTTTCGCGGCTTTTCGAAGGTTTACCGTCTGGACTCGGTGGTAGACGGAATGATCTACGAATTGAAGGCTGTCGATCGGCTTTCGGCCGTCCATGATGCACAGGCCTTTCACTATGGTGCGTTGGTCGGAACGGACCGGATCAAGCTTCTGAACTTCGGAGGTGCCAAGGTGGAGGGCAGGCTGCGAAGATGTCCATTCAGGAAGGTCGACCGATTCGATATCGACCTTGATCTTGATCGCTGGCAACCCTTGTCGGATCAATGCGGATCGCTTTCTGAAATGGCCGAAGATTGCCTCAGGGAATGGGGAGGCTTTCTGGACGGGCATTTGTTTGAAGAGGCCCTGATTCATTTCCACGGTGGCGAGGCCGATTGCGTGACGCGGACTCCGGTGACAAGGGGAGGAGCACTTCTCGGATATCACCGTGTCGCCCGGCACGACGAACAGGTCGGATTTGTCATTACTTCCCTGGAAGATGGAATTCATCACGAGATAAACCTACGATCGCTCTTGAAGTGCCTGCCGCTCCGGGGTTTTCAATGGCTCAACTTTCGGGGAACGACGATGCAGGTCACCACCTTCATCAACTAGACTCCAAAATCCTGGAATCGATTCCCCTGTCCCCATTCCCTTGTCCATCTTCCCCGCCCTCACGCCTGCAATTCCTTCACCACCCCGGTGCTGTCGCCATGGCGGACGTGTTCCTTCGGATCGAGGCCGAGGCCGTGGAGCATGGTGAGCCACACGTTGCAGAGGGGCGTGTCCTTCGGCAGGACGAGATGCTGGCCGAGCTTCAGGTTCGCCCCGCCGCCGGTGAGGAGAGTGGGACAATTGTCGAGATAGTGGATCGTGCGGATGTTGCTGCCGTAGGCGAGGGCGACGTGGTCGAAGAGACTCGATCCATCCGCCTCCTTCACCGCCTTGAGCTGGTCGAGGAGGCCAGCGAGAAGCTCGCTCTGTACGGTGTCGCGCTTCTGCGAGGCGGCCATTCGGTCGCCGGGGCTGTAGTGGCTCATGTCGTGCGGCGCCACCTTGAGGTCGAGGCTCTGCAGCAGGGTGCCGACGGGCTGACGGTAGGTGAGGACGCGCGTGCTGTCAGTCCGCAGGGCCGCGACGATCAAATCATACATCACCTGGATCTCCTCCTTGCCTGCGAGACCCTCCTTCGGCTCGGTCATCTCCGGCTTCGCCTTCGGCACGCTGAGCCATTGTTCATCCTTGCCGAGTCGGGTCTCGATGTCGCGGATGCTCTGGAAGTATTCGTCGAGCTTGTCGGTGTCCGTCTTCGTGAGACCGTTTTGCACCCGCTTCGCATCCTCCACCACCGCATCGAGGACGCTGCGCTGCTGCGCGAGCATGGCCTGACGTTCGCTCAAGGGGGTGGTGTCGGTGGAAAAGAGGCGATGAAAGGCTGCGACGGGATTCTCGAGGCCGGCGAGCGGCTTGCCCCGCGGATCCCAGGCCAGGGAGAGACCGGGGCCATGACCGGAGTTCTGCGCATCGGACGTGTTGAGCTGGATCGAGGTATAACGGGTCTCCCTTCCCAGATACGCCGCCGCGACCTGGTCGGCGCTGATGCTGTTGGAGAAGCTCTGGCCGGGCTGGGCGTAGCGGTTCGCCCCGGTGAGCCAGAAGGTGCTGCCCCAGTGGGCCTCGTTGCTGTATTTGTTCGAGCAGCCTTGCACCACGGTGATCTCCTGTCGGTGCCGGGCGAGAGGCTTGAGCCCTTCGGACAGTTCCCAGGTAGAGCCGGTTTTGGTTTGGTCAGGAAACCAGGTCTCGTTCGTCACGCCCCAGCCGAAGCCGAGGAAGACCAATCGCTTCGGAGGCGTGGCGGCGGCGGCGCGGGAAAAGCGCCGGAAGCCGATCGACTCAAGGGCCGGCAGGGCGATGACCGTGCCAGTGCTGCGGAGGAAATGGCGGCGGGTTCTCATGGGATGCGATAAGAGGTGGGACAAAAGAATGGGGACAAGGGAATGGAAAGAATGGAAGGGATCTTGGAAACGAGGCCTAGGCATTCCCTTGTCCCCATTTCTTCGTTCATTCCATTCCGCATTCAGGGCTGAGCCTGTCACCACGTAAGATCGTCGCAAAGGCCAGCTCGATCTGTGGAAAAACCCTGTGGTTCAAGCCCGAAATCGTCACACACCGTTCGTCGTAATTCCCGCCGCAATCGCGCCCAGCGCTGAATTTTTTGATTGGCAGGATCGGGAGCATTCGAGACACTGATCCATGATCCGCGCAAGATCCCTTCCCCTCGTTTTTGCCCTCGCGCTCTCTCTGGTCGGGGCGCAAAAGTCCATCGCCCAGGATGGAAAAGAGTCGGGCGGATCCTCGCTGGGAGACCTTTTCAATAAAGTGAAGGAGCTCAAAGTGCCCGATTCCGTCACTAGTCTGCCGACCCAGCTCCAGGAACTGAAGGAATCCTATCTCAAGACCGCCGAGACGGTCGACGCGCTGCGCACGGAAGTTGGCACGCTCCGGTCGGAGGTCGAGGCACTGAAGAATGAAAACGCCCGCCTTCAGCAAGCAGTGGGAGACAAGGTCGCGGCCAACGACCGCAGCGCCCTCCTCAAGCCGGT
This sequence comes from Verrucomicrobiia bacterium Tous-C4TDCM, assembly GCA_002304315.1. Classification (GTDB taxonomy): domain Bacteria; phylum Verrucomicrobiota; class Verrucomicrobiia; order Verrucomicrobiales; family Akkermansiaceae; genus Haloferula. The sequence goes on along the minus strand of NEUO01000082.1, from coordinate 2,673 downwards.
CGAGCTCAGCGCCGACGAACTCGCCACAGCCTGGCGCACCAACAAGGACAAAGCCACGACGGACTATGCGGGACGTTACCTCAAGGTCGTGGGGATCGTCGAGGCCTTCGAATCGGCATCACAGGACGTCATCGTCATTTTGAAGACAAACACGGAGAGCCGCGTGCATGTCTCATCCGCCGCGACGCGAGTTTCCACGTCGAAGTGCTGGCGAGCCAGGGACGTCTCGTGAACCGGAACGACCGCACTACCGTCTTGGCAGCGGGACAACCGGTCGCGATCCTCGGCACCTGCGAAGGGATGGAACTCGATGTGCGCATGGTCTCGTGCAGTATCGAAGGCCTCGAAGTCCGGAAGATCGAAGCGCCAAAAGCCCAGAACTGAGCCGTTTAAAAAGCCCCGGCGCAGCTCCCCGCGGTTGCCGCCTCCCAGCCTTCCGAGGCGTTCTTACAAGGTGGGTTACCACATTTCGATTGAGTCCGGTAGCGTCCGCGTCCCCCGGGCTCATTCCCGAAAGTCTCAAGTTTACAGGAATTAGTTGACCGCAGACACCCTCGCGATGACAGGCCGATCTGGATGGAGAGTGATTTTCGGCTGAAATCCGGCACGTTCCTGAAGCTTGAAACGCCATTTTTTCAAAAGCATGGCCAAGACCACGATCATTTCGCTGCGGGCAAAATGTTCGCCGATGCAAACCCGCGAGCCGCCGCCAAAGGGAAAATAGGAAAACTCCTCCGACGCCTTTTTCCGCACTCCCGGCGCCCACCGATCCAAGTTGAAGACCTCCGGTTCCGGCCAGAAGCGGGGATCTCGGTGGGTCAAAAACTGGCTCATTAATACAATGGTCCCGCGCGGCACCCGCCTGTCGCCAATCTCGACGTCCTCGACGGCCACCCGCTGGAGCGACCAGGCCGGCGGATAAAGCCGCAGCACCTCGTCCATGAACATCGCGGTCCTCGGCAGGCGCGGTAGACTGTCCCAGGCAAATTCGGAGAGATTGGTGGCCTCCGCACCCAGTTCCTCCTGCAAGGCCGGTTGCGCGTCGAGCGCCTGAATCGCCCAGCCTAGCCCCAGTGCGCTCGTTTCAAATCCCGCCACCAGCAAGGCAGCGGTTTCATTGCGGATCTGCTGCTCATCAAATCCGCCCGATTCCTCCCGCGCCTGCACCAGCATGGTCAGGAGATCGTCCGATGGCATCTGATCGCACTTCCGCTCCGCAATCATGCCATAGATGAAATCATCGAGTCGTTTGATCACCTTGCGATGCGCAGCGGGTTTGTAACCGACCGCTTCCTTCAATCTGACCCAGGGCGTGGCGACCAGCGGAGTCCTGATTCGCAGCAGGGCCAGAATCGCTTCGGTGACTTCCTGTTTGTTGCGGTGCAAGCTGGCGCCGAACAAGGAGGCGCCCACCGCGTCGATCGTCACCTGTTCCATCGCGGCGCTGATATCGACCTCGGTTCCGTCTTTCCATGAGTCGGACAAACGCACAGCAGATTCACGCATCGCCTGCGCATAGACCTCGAGACGGTGCGGATGAAAGGCTGGCTGCGCCAGTCGGCGGCTGCGGCGGTGGATCGCGGGATCCTCCTCCGTCAGCAAGCTGCTGCCGAGCCAGTTTTTTTTGAGACGGCGGATGTAGGCGCCCTTTTCAAAGGATTTCTGCTTGGTGACCAGCACCTGCTTTATCAAAACCGGATGATTGAGCAGCAGCATCCGGACGTGACCGACACGAAAAAAAACGTGATCTCCGCGTCGACTGAGCTCCCGAAAGGTGCCCAGCGTGTCGCGCTGAAGACGGACCATATTGCGGATTGATTCGAACATACGAGTTGAAATTTTAGATACAATTGATCGAATTCGAGAAGCCTCGCTGGCCGGCCTCCGACGGCAGGCGTTGCTCCCGCGCAGAAACTAGCGCGGAAAAAATGCGGCCGCTGATGCAAGGGATCGTCCGCCGCCATCGTGCCTTCTTGGGAGAGCGGGTCCCAAGCCGGACTAGGGTCATCACTAAAGGCCCCCGGCTGATCATCCTCAGAGAGCGTCCTCGACGTGCGGCACGATGGTGAATAACTTGCTGAAGCCGCTAATCTCGAACACGTCCATCAAGGCCGGATTGAGTGCGGCCAGCTTGATGCGCCGACCCTGTGGCTGGAGCTGCTTGGCGATTAGAAGAAACACCCGAAGTCCGGCGCTGCTGATGAAGTTGACGCCCTTGAAGTCCATCACCAGTTGTCGGTCTCCCTGATCGATTCGTTCGAGACAGGCGGTTTCAAAACTCTTGGCAAAATCGGCATCAATGCGGCCCTCGAGGGTCATGACGACAACGTCGCCTTTTTGTTCGGTGGCAATGGTGAGCATCGGAGGATTCTCTCGGCGATGGGGGCTTGAACTGAGCCAGCCGGGTCCATCGACCATCGGCGGGAAGGGATTCTTCAGATTCATAATCCAGAGATCACCGCGATCAAGTTCGAACTGCCGGCCCCGAACTCGCAAGTCTTAAACGTGCTCCGCTTTTCCTTTACCTATCAAGCCTTCCAGCTCGGAAAGGGCCTTGGTGCGGGTACGGAGAATCGAACTCCGGTCTCAAGCTTGGGAAGCTCGCGTCCTACCATTGAACGACACCCGCAGGAGGCATTGGGGAACACGTTGACGATGGGGCGTATCCCGCAG
>NEUO01000081.1 GCA_002304315.1 Verrucomicrobiia bacterium Tous-C4TDCM | reverse complement strand
GCGCAAGCCGAGAGTTTTGAACGGAAGGAGCTTGGGAGCATTCCCAGCTTGCCGGCCCCATGTCCCGGTCAAGGAAAAAAGCACGATTTGTTGGCTTTTATTTCGTTGTAAACCAACGTGTTAGGCTTAGGTTGATGCCAATGGCCGCGTGCCTTTCCGTTGGAAAAGCGGGGCGCCTGCGCGGACCAGCCGACCTCGTTGTCGTAGAGGTCCTTGGTGTAGGCGCCGTAGAACCATGGACCGGAGGCGAGCCCGTCACCCGGATCACCTGCCAGGTTCTCCCACGGGGATCGGACCGAGTGGGCGGCCCGCGGATTCCAGTTCGCGAGAAGCGCTTCTTCAAACGCCGCCGCTCCCGCGGTTTTCGAGGCTGCGAGGATGTTCGAAACCGGCTCGTCGAACCAGCGCAGCCGGTAGCCTTCGCGCGAGCGGTTGTCCGGAATCGCGGTGATGGAGTAGTCCGTAGTTGGGTAGAAGGGAATGGGAACCGTGTTGTTCACGCTCCACACCACGTTCGGTTCGCGACCGGCACCGAACTGGGGCGAGCAGGAAACCGCCTGGATCTGCGGAAGGGTGTCAAAGCCGACAACGTTCAAACTCGACACGTCCTTTGCCGATTTCCAGATCGCCCGGGAGTCATCCACCTGGTTCTTCTCACCGGTGGTCAGATTGTGCGTGTAGTCCTGATAGAGGTAGTCGCTGCCCCCTTCGAACGTGTTGGTGGCCGAGACGTAGGTGCTGTAGTTGATGTGAAGATTCTTCGAAGGATCGGGAACCACCGATGATGACAGCCGGTTGCCGAGAACATTTGCCCCGCTGTAGGCTTGGGCGTTTGCGGTGGTATAGACGTAGCATCCCCCGGGCTCGATGGTCTCGGCAGGCAGGCTGAAATACCACATGCCGGCGTAGGGATCGCGGAACAAGTCCGAATCCTTGAATGAGGTGCCGGGGGGGATTTGGCGGGCAGCCCTGCCGCCTTCGAGAAATTGGACGACCAGAGTTCCCTGCGCGCCGGTCAAGGAACGAGCCTGGACCCTCAAGGTCGAGCGCCCGTTGATTTGGATCATCACGACCGAAGGCGGCAATTCCAGCGGAACATTGTAGGGATTCCAAAGAACCACACGGGGCCAGAAATGCTTGCGCAGGCTGTAGGCACGGAGCGAACCGACGGGATTCTGGAAAGTCGAATAGAGACTGAAGGCGGAGGCTTCGACGAGGATGGGCTGCAAGTCGGAGGTCGATTTGCCCTTGAGCTGGACGGGAGCGCTATTGGCAAAGGCCGACCGGCCTGCGGAGAGATCGCCGGATTGCGAGGTGCTCTCCGGCAATCTCACGGGGACCCGGTTGGCGTTCAATTCGGGGCCCTGTCGAACCCAATCCCGCAACATCGCGAAGTTCGGTGCCGAGTTCTTGTAGCGTCCGCCGCCCCAGTCCTGACCCAGAAGCCCGGCATGCCCGGCATTCCGGGGACCGACGAGACGATCGGTATCCGCGATGGTGTCGGAGGAGCCGCTGCTGCCGGAAGTGGAGTCGAGGTAGAGGGTGAGGTTCTTCTTGAGGCCGCCCTCGCGGGCATCGGAGAGCACGCCTTGGGACCACGTGGTCACATCCTGCCACAGTGCTTTCCTCCAATCCTTCCCCACGGCAAGGTCGATCTGGGCGATGCTGGCCAGCTTGCCGCGGTCCACCTTCTTGTCATCCCATCGCCCGCCCCATCCCGCGTCCATGATCGGCGCGTTCACGTCCTGACTTGCCATCATGGGATAGACCGCCGCTTCGCTTCCTGGCTTTCCTGTCCACTCATCTCGCACCGCCACGTTCGCCCGGGTCCCGAGATCACCCACCCAGTAGCCGTAACTGCCAACCGGGCGACCTTCCTCGCTCAAATCCACCTTCGGCACCGACACCCGCCGCGGGTCGGGGTCTGCCACCGGCCCCAGGGTTCCCTCGCCGACCATTTTGACCCACGTTTCAGGGTCGCTCCCGTCCTCGAAGGGCTCCACGAGATCCCGCCCGAGGGCACGGCCGCCTTCGTTGCCGCTCACCAGATAAGACAGCGCCTCTTCCTCGCGGTTCCACTTCTCCGTAACCCGCAGATCCTGCAATCCGCCCCGGCGATCATCGCGCTTCCAAAAGGACGAACCATCGCTCTTTCTGGTCTTCCAAACTCCCACCCATTGGGGATTCGCAACGGTTCTGCTGCCGCTTCCCATGATGGCGCTCGGCGCGCTGACCCGTTGGTCGGGACCCAGGGTGGCTTGCAACTCACCCAGCGCGATCACCAGAGCCAGCCGGGCATTGGCCCTCGCGATTTCCTGATCGTTGACGCGACTTGCCGAGCGCAGGGCAATCGAGGACAGGGAAAGAAGAGCCGTGGCCACCAGGGTCATCACCACCAGCAGGGACAGGGTGACCACCAGCGCAAATCCGCGGGATCTCGACGGGAAGAAACCGCTCAAACCGTTTCCTCCTGACTGTAAAGGAGTTCTCAATACTTACGACCAGCCTATACTCCGATTCTACGATTGCAATCTACGAGAATCCAGCCGACGGGACGCCCGAAGTATCGACTCAGCATTTTTCAGACCGTATCGGCGGATTACCTGCCACCCTGCTCGAGATCCACGAAATGCCGGCGCGAGGAGAGCAGGTGCTTCCTCATCGCTTCCGCCGCCTTGTCGGGCAGGCCGGCTTCGATCGCATCGAGGATTTCGCGATGGCCGGTGATCACCGGGCTCGACCAGTCGCCATCGCCGCGGTTGGCCTGGGCGTAGGCGATGCAGCGCTTTTCCAAGGCCCCGAGCAGGATCGAGTAGATACCGTTGCCGGAGCCGCGGGCGATCGCGAGGTGGAAGGCGATGTCGGCCTTGCTGAACTTGTCCTTGGCTTCGCGGAGCTTCTCCATGCTTTCCAAATTCCGGTTCAGCTCGCGGATCACCTGTTCGCCGGCGTTTTTCGCGGCCAGGCGGGCACACTCGGTCTCGATCAGGATGCGGAAGTCGATCAGCTCCAGGAAATCGCTGTCCTCCACCAGCGCGGAGTAGCTCTCCACCGCGTTGCCGAGCGATTCCAGGCTGGGGTCGGCGATGTAGGTGCCGGAGCCCTTCAAAGTGCGGAGCAGGCCGCGGCCGCGGAGCTGCTGGATCGCCTCGCGGATCACCGTGCGGCTGACGCCGAAGCGTTCGCAGAATTTCTCTTCCGAGGGCAGACGCTCCCCGGACGGCAGCTTGCCGGCCAGGATCTCCTGTTCGAGTTCACCGGCAATGTGGGCGCTGCGTCGTTGCACGGCGGTAGCCTAGGCCGGGCGACCGCGCCCCATCCAGAGGAAACCTGACGACATTCCCGGATGACGTCCGCCGTCCGTTGTGCATCATCCCGCCCATGCTCCAAACCGGCATTCTCAATCCCCAGCTTCTTCACCTGATCGCACGGATCCGCCATACCAATACCCTGGTCATCGCCGACTGGGCATTTCCCTACTGGCCGGAGATCGAAACGGTCGACATTTCCCTGACGAAGGGCATTCCGACGGTCCTCGATGTGCTGGACCTGCTTACGCCGAACTTCAAGATCGGCCGGATCTGGCAGGCGGAGGAATTCCTGGCCACCAACCCGCAGGAGACCGTCAACCGCTTCGCAAAGTCCTTCGGCAGCATCCCGCTGACCCGCGAACCGCACGCCGAGTTCAAGAAGCGCGTGCCCCGGGCGATCGGCCTGATCCGCACCGGCGACCCGACCGCCTACGGCAATCTCATCCTGGAATCCGAGTGATGAAAACCGCCGTCACCCTCTGCCGCGTGCCGGAGTCGGCCGCCGGCCCCTTCGTTTTCCATGATCCGCTCGAGGCCGGCTTCGCGAAGGCCGCCGCCCTCGGTTTCGATGCCGTCGAGCTCTTCCTCGAAGGCCCCGACGCAGTGCCGGTGGAGGAAATTCAAGCGCTCCAAAAGCAACACGGCCTCGCGATCGCCGCCGTCGGCACCGGCGCGGGCATGGTGAAGCACGGGCTGTCCCTCATCGATCCGGCGCCGGAGAAGCGCGCGGCGGCGCTCGATTTCATCCTCCGCATGATCGACTTCGGCGGCCGTCTCGGAGCGCCCGCCATCCTCGGGTCGATGCAAGGAAAATGGGGCGGTGCTGTGACCCGCGAGCAGGCGCTGGAGTTTCTAACAGACGCGCTGAAGTCCGCCGGGGAGGTCGCAGGAAAGCACGGCGTGCCCTTCATCTACGAGCCGCTCAACCGCTACGAGACTAACCTCTTCAATCGCCTGGCTCCCGCGGCGGATTACCTCGATGAACGAGGCCTGAAAAACATCGTCCTGCTCGCCGACCTCTTCCACATGAACATCGAGGAACGCGACATCGCCGCCGCCCTGCGCGCTGCCGCCCGCCATGTCGGCCACGTCCATTGGGCGGACTCGAACCGCCAGGCGATGGGCTTCGGCCATACCGCCCCCGCCCCGATCCTCGCCGTGCTACGAGAGATCTCGTACTCCGGCCACCTCTCCGCCGAGATCTTCCCGCTGCCGGATTCCGACACCGCCGCAAGCCAGACGTTGAAATCACTGATCACTGCTCACAACCGAGCGTAGCGAGATGGAGCCGCACGAACCTAACTTCACGGCTCAAATCACTTGGCACTTCTGCCGTTCCACTTCCCCATGAAAGCCATCCAGTTCACCCGCCCCGAAGAGATCAACGTCATCGATCTCCCCGAACCGCCCGCGCCCGGCCCCGGCGAGGCGCTGGTCCGCACCCACCGCATGGGCATCTGCGGGACCGATCTTTCCGGCTATCTCGGCAAGATGCCGTTCTTTTCCTATCCGCGCATCCCCGGTCACGAACTCGGACTCGAGGTGCTGGCGACCGGTGAAGGCGTCACGAACGTGAAGGCCGGCGACAAGTGCTCGCTCGAACCCTACGTCAACGATCCCACCTCGCCGACCAGCCTCAAAGGCTCCTCCAACTGCTGCCCCGGCGTGCAGGTCCTCGGCGTTCATCAAGACGGCGGCTTGCGCGATTCTTGGATCGTCCCGGCGCGCAAGCTCCACCCCGGCAACGACCTCTCCTACGACCAGCTCGCCCTCGTCGAGACCCTGGCGATCGGCTACCACGCGGTGCAACGCGGCAATCCGCAGCCCGGCGAGACCGTGCTGGTCATCGGTGCCGGCCCGATCGGGCTGGCCTGCCTCGAGTTCCTCAAACTGATGGACGTGAAGGTGGTCATAATGGACATGGTCCAAGGCCGCCTCGATTTCTGCCGCGACCGTCTCGGGCTCGGCAATGGCATCCTCGCGAAGGGCGACGGCTCCGAACTCGCGGAACTCGAGCAGCTCACCGGCGGCCAACTTGCCGACGTGATCATCGACGCCACCGGTTCCGCCGTTTCGATGTCCACCTGCTTCCAGTTCTCCGCCTTCACCGGCCGCGTGGTTTATGTCGGCATCACCACCCAGGAGCTCAAATTCCCGCACGCGCCCGTCTTCCATCGCCGCGAGATCACGCTGATGGCCTCGCGTAATGCCTTGCCGAAAGACTTCGGCGAGATCATCGGGCTGATCGGCGAAGGGAATATCGACACCGGTGCGTGGATCACCCATCGCCTCGCTTTCGACGACGTCCCCACCGGCTTCGCCCGCTTCACCGATCCGAAGCTTGGCGCGATCAAGGTGATCATCGATCTCTAGGATGAAAATCATCATCGCCGGCGTCAGCGGCAGCGGCAAAAGCACCGTCGGCAAGTTGCTGGCGGAGCGGCTCGGCTGCGAGTTCGCCGACGCCGATGATTACCATCCGCCGGAAAATATCGCGAAGATGAAAGCCGGCATCCCGCTCGACGACGCCGACCGCGCCGGCTGGCTGGAGGCCCTCGGCGACCATCTCGCGAGCCGCGAGAACATCGTCCTCGCCTGCTCGGCCTTGAAGCGGATCTACCGCGACCGCCTCCGCGGGATGGCCGGGCCGCTGGAGTTCTTTGTCCTTTCGCTCGACAAAGAGTCGCTGATGCAACGCTTGGAGTCGCGCGACCATTTCATGCCGGCCAGCCTGCTCGATTCGCAACTTGCCACGCTCGAACTCGGCAACGACGTGAAGGTGATCGACAATACGTTGGGCGCCGGCGAAGTGGCCGCCGGGATCGCGGCGGGGCGGTGAACTCTAACAACAAACTGAACACCATGCGTTTCCCATTCCTCACCGTGATCGCACTGCTGGCCCGCTGCACGGCCCTTGCCGCGAATCCGCACGACCTGCCGGACGGGCTCTACACCGAAATCACCACCGAACGCGGCGTCGTGGTGGGCGAGCTCTTTTACAAGAAGGTCCCGATGACGGTGGCCAACCACGTCGGGCTTGCCGAGGGCACACTGGGTCCCGCGCCGCGCAAGCCCTTTTACGACGGGCTGACCTGGTGCCGCGTGGTGCCTGGCATGGTCCTGCAAGGCGGCGATCCCACCAACACCGGCAGCGGTGACGCGGGCTATCACTTTCCCGACGAGATCGTCCCCGGCCTGCGCCATGAAGGCATGGGCGTGCTGCAGATGGGCAACGATGGCCCGGACACCAACGGCTCGCAATTTTGCGTGATGCTGAGCGAGGAGCACCGGCTGAACTACCAGCACAGCGTCTTCGGCCGCGTGGTCCGCGGGATGGATGTGCTGCCGAAGATCCGGCAAGGCGACACCATGCGGGTGAAGATCCTGCGCTTGGGAGATGCGGCCCGGGCATTCCGCGCCGATGAGGCAAGCTTCGACGAACTTGTGAAGAAGGCCAGTCGCTACTCCGGTCCGCGCGAGCCGGGCCCTGATGCGCCCTTTGACGATCCCGACCGGATGCTACCGACCGATTGGGACCGCGCGAAGAACTTCAATTACAAGCTGGTGAACTTCGAAGGCTTCACCGGCACCAAGCTCGCGGTCCGGCTGCATGCGAAGGCACCTGACACAAATATGGACAGCTGGCTGGCGAAGGAAGCGGCCCGCTTGGGCGTGACCAAGCGGGGTGCCTTGGCGGTTTATGTCGGCGATGGAGACCGCTGGCACATTCGCATCGGCGAGGAGTCCGCCGTGAAGTTCTGCCAGTCCGGTGCCAACGGCGAGAAAGCCACACCGGTCGCCTCGGTCGAAGAAGCCGTGAACGAACTCCTGCCAGCCGCGGCAAAGCGCGCCGAGTCAGGAATCGCCAAGACCGCCACGCGTCTGGCCCCGGGCGAGGTGATGACCGATGCCCGCCGTCTCAAGAACCGGGTCGACACCGTGATCGACGCGCTGATTTTCAAACTGGAATAAGCAGCGGCAACGGTTTCCTGTGGCTGCTCTTTGAACGCTTCACCCGTGACTTCCTTCATCCGCCTCCTCTTGACTCCGCGGCACCGACGCCGCGGTTTCCGCATCGCCGCATGCAGCCTGCTGCTCGGGATCTCTTCTTGCGGAATCCAGCCGGTCGAGCCGCCGCCCGTGAGCGGTTCGCTGCCACGCGTGATTTCCTCGGGAAAGCCCGACCCCTACACCCGCACCGCCCAGACCGGAGCGGATGCCTTTGAAATGCAGACCGGCAGCCGCCTGTTCCGCAAGGCGGGTGCCCCGGCGGTGGATCTGGTCGGCGTGGTGCACATCGGCAGTGCGGACTATTATCAAAGGGTCAGCCGCCGTTTGGCGCAGGCGGATTTGGTGCTCTTCGAAGGCGTGACGGACGGGAACCAGGATCCGCTTGATCAGGATCCGGCGGCGATGGTGCGGGCGGAATCGAAGTCGGGGTACGGACGCATCGCTTCCAGCATCGGCCTCTCGTCGCAGGGCGAGCAGATCCGTTACGAGCGGCCGCGCTTCCGCCGCTGCGACGTGAAGATCCAGGAAATGATCCGGCTGTTAGACGAGGACATCGCCCGCGGCGGGAAAGCGGGGCAAGAGGCCGCCGATGCCAAGCGGCAGATCCAATCGATCAAGCGCGTGCTCGGCGGGGAATCGCTGCTCATGAATTCCGCGCTGGGCTTGGTGAAGGTCAGCCATTCGATCCGTTCGCGGGTCCGTCTGAGCATGGTGGGCATCGGCACCGGCGATACCGAAGGAGAAGTCTCGCCGCGCCTGAAGCGACTGATCAACGAGGACCGCAACGAGCATGTCATCCGCGAGCTTTCCCAGATCCTCCGGAAAGAACCCGGCCGGCGGCGGATCGCGGTGTTTTACGGCTCCGGCCATCATGCGGATCTCGAATGGCGGCTGCGGAAGCTGGGCTATTCGCCCGCCGGTCCGGTGAGCTGGGACAGTGCGATCGTCAGCAGGCCTTACGCTGATGGAATTTCAGAGTCGGAAGTCCGGGAAACGCTGAACGAGGGGTGAATCTCCCGCCGCGGATCCTGATCCGGGGTTGCGTGCCTGTCCGCGCCTCGCGATGCTGACGGCGTGCGAAGCATCCTCATCACCGGCGCGAACGGCGGCCTCGGCCTCGGGATCGGCCGCTATTTTCTGGAGAAAGAGCCCGACGCGAAGGTTTGGCTGGGCGTGCGGTCGAACCGGGCGAACGCTGAAGCGCTTGCCGCGGAATACCCGCATCGCTGCGAGTTGGTGGACCTCGAGGTGACTTCCAAGGAGAGCTGGGAAGCCGCCGTGGCCGCCATTCTCGACATCGACGGCCGGCTCGACGTGCTGGTCAACAACGCCGGTCTCCACCGCGACCACCTGCTCGCCGCGATGCCCGACGAGGCCTGGTCTTCCGTGATTTCCACCAACCTCGACTCCGTCTTCCTCGGCTGCCGCGCGGTGATCCGCCCGATGATGGCGCAGCGCTTCGGGCGCATTGTGAACATCGCCTCGCTCAGCGCCATCCTGCCGCCGCTCGGCCAGACGAACTACGCCGCGGCCAAGGCCGGGGTGGTCGCGCTGACCCAGACGCTGGCCAAGGAAGTGGCCCGCGCCGGGATCACCGTGAATGCCGTGCTGCCGGGCTATATCGCCACCGAAGCGCTGTCCCATATGGACGAGGAAGCGGCCAAGCGGGCCAAGGCGGGCATCCCGATGAGGCGTTTCGGCACCCCGGCCGAGGTGGCCTCCGCGGTGCTGTTTCTCGCTTGCCACGATGCCGCCTACGTCACAGGTTCCGCCGTGAAAATCGACGGCGGCATTTTCTAACAAGCTCACCATCATGGCCCAAGGCGCGGAACTCCGGCAGAAGATCAAGGAAACGATGGTCGAGGAATTGATGCTCGATTTCGACGCGTCGGAAATCGCCAGTGAAACGCCGATCTTCGGGGCCGGTGGCCTCGGGCTGGATTCCGTGGATGCGCTGCAACTGGTCGTCGCCATCGAGAAGCACTTCGGCCTGAAGATCGCAGATGCCGAAAAGGCGAAGGGCGTGCTCCAAAGCGTCGAGACCATTGCCAAGGCGATCGAGGAGAAGCCTTGAACCTTCGACCGCTCCCGGGCCGGATTTTGGGACCAGGATGGATCCGATGAATAGGATGGGAATAGAGGTTTTGGAGGCATCTTCGGCCAAGCTGCCGTGGATTCCCACTCTGCCTTCATCCCATCCATCCGATCCATCCCGGTCCAAATTTCAGGACGGCCCTTGCCCCGCCCGGATCCCGGACGAAAGGGAGCGGCGATGAAAAAGTGGCTGCTCTTTGCCGCGAAGCTGGTCTTCACCGCGGGCTGCCTGTGGTGGGCGTTCTCCGGGGAAGACTTCAGCAAGTCCGCCTTGTTGCAGCCCTCGCAACTCCGCTGGGACTGGATCGCCGGGGGGATCGCGCTCGGCGGGCTGACCTATTTCATTTCCGCCGTGCGCTGGTGGATCCTGCTGCGTGCCCAGGGCATCCGGATTACCATCGCGCGGAGCTTCGAACTGACCTTGATGGGCGAAATTTTCAACCTCGTGACCGTCGGCGGTGTCGGCGGCGATGCCGCGAAGGTGTTCCTGCTCAACCGCCAGCATCCCGAGCGCAAGCTGGCGGTGACGATGTCCCTGATGGTCGATCACCTGGTCGGGCTGGTCGCGATGTCGCTGCTCTTCTTCGCGGTGACCGCCGGGCGTTTCGATGCCCTGGAAAGCCAGAGCGCGATGGGCAAGGGGGCGATCCATTTTGGCTGGGTGTTCTTCGGCGGCGGGCTGGGCTTGATCGCGCTGATGTTCGTGGTGTCCAGCCCCTGGGTCCACAGCCGGATCCACAAGCCCGGCAAGGCGATGAAGTCGGATTTTCTGCGGCGGGTGCCCGAGATCTACGATGTTTATCGTAGGAAATGGGGTCACGCCCTTTTCGCCCTGCTGGTGAGTGCGGTGATGCTGCCGGTGGAGTATGCCATTTTCTGGTGCGGCTTTCACGCGATCGGTCATCCGGAGAGCCTCATGACGGTGATCGGTGCGACGCCGGTGGTGGAGGCGATCAGTGCCTTGCCGCTTACCGTGTCGGGGATCGGGGTGCGGGAAAAGACCTTCGAGATCCTGATGAAGGACCTGACGGGAATGCCCGCCGAGGTGGCCATCGGCGGCTCGCTGATCGGCTTTGCCTGCCGGAACTTGATCTGGTCACTCTGCGGCGGGCTGTTGTTCCTTCGCCCTTCCGACCGCAGCTCGATCAAGGCGATCGAGGAAACCACCCACGAGGAAACCACACACACGGAGGCATGAGCGAGGTATCCCTCCATTCACCGGCGGATCCGGGGCTGGCGCTTTGCCTGTCCTCGTCGTTCTTCGGCTACTACGCTCACCTCGGCTTGCTCAGCGCCATGGAGCAGCGGGGCTTGCGGCCGGGAAGGATCGCGGGAGCCTCGGCCGGGGCCTTGGCTGGCGGCTTGTGGGCGGCCGGGCTGCGCGGCGAGGATTTGGCGCGTGTCATCTACGATTTTCATTTTCTCCGCGCGTTCTTCGACCTCGGGGCCTTCCTGCGGCTGCCTGGGATCGTCACTGGCATCGCGGGTGCCGGGCTGCTGTCGGGCGTGCGGATGCGGCGCTACCTTTCGCGCTGCATCGGCGAGCGGCGGATCGAGGACCTGCGGAGCCCGCGGCTGGAGATCGCGGTGTCGAATCTCACCCGACAACGCCCGGAGGTCCGGGATTCCGGGCCGCTGAACGAATTCATGATCGCGAGCTGCGCGATGCCGGTGCTGTTCAAGCCGCAGCGGATCGGCGGGGAAGACTTCCTGGACGGTGGCGTGGCGAACGAGAGTCCCTTCGATCATTGGCTGGACGACCCCACGGTCCACACCATCGTGGTGCACCGCATTCGCCACACCTCCGAGATGGGTGGGCTGCCATGGCGGACGCCGGGCGGGATCCTCGGGGCCTGCCACGGCGTCGCGGCGAACGAACTGCACCGCCGCCGTTTCCAGCAGGCGGAGGGATCGGGGAAGCGGATGGTGTTCCTGGAGACCGCGCACGAGTGTCCGGGTCTGCTGCACCGGGGGAAGGCGCGCGGGTATTTCGCCGCCGGGGAGAAGACGGGGCGGGAGTGGGGTGGATTGGATTGATCGGTTCGACCGGGTGCGCGAACCGAGCAGAGCGAGATAGTCCGACTGGCTACCTCTCACTTCTTCGGACAACGCTCCGGCCCGCAGAAGCCACGGGGACGGCCGCCTTGGCGATGCGGACCTCAACCGCCAGCATCGGCGAAGGGACCATTCTGCGGGGCGGAGCCTCCGCGCACCCGGTGGGAGCTACGTCGCCGGGGCGACTTTCTGGAGGAGGCGGCCGAGGATGAAGGCGATGAGGGGGAGGATGAGAAGGACCGTCAGATGGGGAAACTCGAGCACGTTCCGGTATGTCCCCCAGAGCATCGAGGGGGGACCAAGCGCGAGCGGAGCGGCAGCGATGAAATCGACCAGCGGGATGCCGGCAAGGAGGGCGGAGACGTAGCGGGGAATCGGCCTGCGGAAGCGGGTAAGGCACAAGGTCAGCCACATCAGAAACGGAATTATGCCGATGATGCCGAAGAGGGGATACCGTGGCATGAACCAGCAGGACATGGCGAGTAGCGGGAGGATGAGCAGCGCTTTCGAGATCACCAGCGGTCCCGGCGGCGGATGGGCCATCCCCTCGTAGCGGGCGGAAAGGGAAAGCCCGGTGATGTAGCAAAAGAGACCTACGGCGAGGGTTGAGACGGTGGCGACCACGTGGAAGGTTTCGGGGCTTGTACGGACGTGGTCCCAAGCCGGCCAAGAAGCGAGGAAGCCGAGAAGATACAAGCCTGAGCGGCAAAGCCCCATGGGGACAACCGACCACAGGGTTTGTTTGTGAAAGTGGGTGTAAACCGTGACGAGGGCAATGATCGCCAGGGCGCAAAGTCCGCATTCCAACCGCACCGAAGCTGCAAGGATAAATCCGACCGCGGCGGTGATCATCGCCGCGCCGAAATAGGTGCGTGGTTTAAAGAGTCCGGACGGCAAAGCGCGCTCGGGGCGCCTGGATTCGTCCCAGGCTCTGTCGAACCAATCGTTGACGAGGTTTCCGGCGAAATAGAGCAGAAGCCCGGCTGCAATGAGCAAGGCTGGAACATGTAAGTTATCGATTCTGTCCCAGCCCTTTCCCCAAAGAACTCTACCGAGAATATACCCCAGCCAAACATTGCTCACCACGCTCGGCGCGTTGGCGATGCGGAGGGTTGCGAGGAGGGCGCGGAGGCGGGACATGGATGGGAGATGTAGCGGCGGTCTATGCCCGCCGGAAGCTGGCGGCATCGGCCGCATCGTGAGGTGAGGTTGCCAGATTTCTCAAGTTCAGGGATGCAGCTTGGATGGGGCCGGGCATTTCAGGTGCTTCGGTTACAAAGTGCGGCGGTCATCCCACTACGCCAAGGCTACGAGGGACAGGCAGACGCGCCGCTACAAATCTAGCCACCCAGCACCCAGCGGTATTCGGCGGCGATTTGTTCTTCGACCGGGCGCTGCATTTCGGTGGGGAGGACGCCCCAGGTGTAGGTTTCGATTTCCCAGTGCGAGCAGAGGTCGGGAATCTCCTCGGCGAGCGCCAAGGCGTCGCGGGCGTGCTGGCGGGTGCTGCGCAGGGGCTCGGCGGGGGCGGCGTCGAGGGGGATGTGGAAGTGGACGCGCCATTGCTCGGCGTCGCGGCCGTCGGCGGTGGCGAGCGAGGCGAGGCCGTCGGGGAGATCGGTGAAGCGCTCGATCCGGCCGTCGGGGTGGCGGGCGATGACCTGGTGAAGGTAGGTCGGCTCGTCGAAGGCGCTAACGGCTTGGACCGCCGCCGGGATGCGGGGGTCGAGGGCGAGGGCGGAGGAGAGGTGGATCTTCGAAAGGCGCAGGCCTTCGTTGCGGAGGGCCGTCAGCGAAGTACGGGCTTCCTCGTACTGGAGCGCGAAGTGGCAGCAGTCGTAGTTGATGCCGATGCGGCGCTTGATCTGCTCGTGGTCCGGGGCGGCATTGAGGAGGCGGTCGAAGAAGCGGAGGGTTTCCTCGGTGTTCTCGAAGTGGCCGCGCGGCTCGGGTTCCATGCCGAGGTGGAGGTCGCGGCCGGAGACCTCGCTGAGGGCGTCGAGGAAGCCCGCGAGTTCGATCAGGTGGTCGTGGATCATCGCCTCGTCCGCGCCGAATTCCTTGAAGGAGCCGGGCAGGGTGGAGACGGAGCCGTCGATGCCTTCGGGCACCAGTTCGGAGAGGATGGTGAAGAGCTCCTTGGTGTATTCGAGACGGGCGGGGTCGGTCCAGTCGGGTCGGAAGACGTTGCGCTTCACGCGGGTGCCGTGGAAGTCGCCGTAAGGGAAACCGTTGATGGTGAAAACGTAGGCGTTCTCCTCGCCGAGCCAGGTTTTGAACTCGTTCAATTCCTCGCCGCGCAGGAGCTCTGCGGCGGCCTTGGCGGAGAGACGGAGGCCGATGGCGAAAGGCTGGCCGGGGGAGACCAGGTCGCGGACTTTCATCGCGTGGGTGTCCAGCGCGCGGAAGGTGCTGGCCCAGTCCTCGGCGGGGTGGATGTTCGTGCAGTAGGCGAGGTGGCCGTGGGGAAAGCGCATGGGGGGAGGATGAAGTTCCAAGGGGAAAGTTCCAAGTGCCAAGAAAGACAGGCGGGGCGCGGAATTCATTCTGCGGGAACCACCGGGTGCGCGGAGCCTCCGGCCCGCAGAAGCTACGGGAGCGGCTGTCTTGCCGGTGCGGACCTAAACCGCCATAGGAGTTAAAGGAACCGCTCTGCGGGGCAGAGCCTCCGCGCACCCGGTGCAGCCTCCGGCGACTCAGCGCCGCGCGACGACGGTGATGATCTGCGCTTCGTCATCGACGGGGAGCTCGGGGTCGAAGTCGGCGACGGCGTGGAGCGGCTCGAAGCCGGTCTTGGCAAGGAGGCCGCGGAGCTGGCGGGCGGTGAACCAGCGGAGGGTCTGGGTGCTTTCGTGCTCGGCTTCGAGGGTGCCGTCGGGCTGGTGCAGCCGGTAGCGGTGTTCGCGGGTGAGGATGCGCGCCTTGCGGTCGAGGCGGTGGCGGGTCTCGACGCTGGCCGCACGACCGTCGGGGAGCGTGGTACGATGGTCGTCGTACCATTCGCCTTCGGGCAGCTCGCGGTGGAGCTCCGCCATGGGAATGAAGACGCTAAGGTAGATCAGGCCGCCGGGGTCGAGCAGGGATTTGAAATGGAGGAGCGCCGCGGCGGGGTCGGACGCGAGCTGGAGGGTGAAGGCGGGAAGCAGCAGGGAGGCGTAGGTTTTGCCGGGGGCGAAGACGGTCATGTCGCCTTCGTGGAGGACGGGATCGAGCGCGAGGCCGGCAGCGGCCTGGCGGCACATGGCGAGCATCTCGGCCGAGAGTTCGAGGCCTTCGACATGGTGGCCCTTTTGTAGGAGCGGGAGGAGCAGTCGGCCGGAGCCGCAGCCGATCTCAAGGGACGGACCGGGGTGCTCGCGCAGCAGCTGGTCGATCAGCGCGAGTTCGGCGGGTTCGCCTTCTTCCGCCCAAAAGGCGTCGTGGAGCAGGGCTTCGAGGGAGGTGTAGGGGGTCATGGGGAGGAGGAAATCATCAATCATCAATCTTCCAATCATCAATCGGGTTGGGGTGGTGTGCGGGGCGAACCTGCCTTTCGAGGATTAAGAGGTAACCGCGAAATCGCGCGAAACGACGCGAAATCTGAACAGCCAGAAAAGCCCTTTGAATTTCCGGCTGTTTAGATTTGACCGATGAGAAGAAGCGTTCGTGTCGGTCCATCTCCGGCTTTGCCTCCGGTTCGCGGCCTTTCGCGTTTTTTCGCGGTTGAAACCCGGCTCCCGAAGTCTCTGCGCTCCCGGTCTTTGAATTGGAGATAGCCTACAGCGGCGCGCGGCCTTGACAGTCGTGGAGGCGGCTTCTTGCTTCGGGTATGGCGATCCGTTTCAAGGTGCTCGGCGGGGCGGGGCAGGACAACGCGCTGTGGGTCGAGGTGGACAGCGGGCAGGGGATCCGGCGGCTGCTGTTCGATTGCGGCGAAGGCTGTCTTTCCGGGCTGGCCTTTGCCGACGTGCAGGCGACCGACCACCTGTTCTTCTCGCACTTCCACATGGACCACGTGTCGGGCTTCGACTCGTTCTTCCGCGCGAATTTCAACCGCGAAGACCGCGCGAACCGGATCTGGGGGCCGCCGGGGAGCGGGCGGATCATGCAGCATCGGTTCCAGAGCTACCTGTGGAATTTGCACGAGGGGTTGAACGCGGTTTGGCGGGTTTCGGACATCGGAGAGACGGATATCAAGACCTGGCGTTACGAACTGCCGGACGCCTTCGAGACGGCGCACGAGGAGGCGGCGGTGGTGCGGGATGGCGCGCTGGTTCTCGATGAAGACGATTTCACGGTGGAGGCGATGACGATGGATCATCGTACGCCGAGCATGGCCTACCGGGTGACGGAGAAGACGCGCTGGAACATCGATCCGGCGGCCTTGGAGGCGCTGGGCTTGCGGCCGGGACCGTGGCTGAAGGCGCTGAAGGATCCGCTGGAGTTGCCGGATGAGGCGATCGTCGAGGGTCGGCCGGCCGGCGAGTTGCGGGAAAAGCTGCTGGTGCCAACGCCGGGGGACTCGGTGGCTTATCTCACGGATTTCCTGATGGACGAAGCGGCGGCGGAGCGGTTGGAACCGTGGCTGGCGGGGTGCAAGACGGTGGTTTGCGAGTCGCAGTATCGTGCCGCCGACCTGGAACTCGCGCAGAAGAATTTTCACATGACCGCGGTGCAAGGCGCGTCGGTGGCGAAGCGGGCGGGGGTGGAAGAGCTAGTGCTGATCCACGTCTCGTCGCGCTATTCGCGGGAGGAATGGGCGGCACTGTTAGAAGAGGCGCGAGCGGTGTTTCCGGGGGCGAGGTTTGAGGAGGGATTTTAGATCATCACACCCTCTGCCCCGCGAAGAAGACCTCCATCCGTTGCTGCATGTCCTCGTAGAAGCGCTTTTTGATGGCTTCGAGCGCGGCGATTTTTTCCGGACCGGCGTGGAAGGCTTCCTCCTGCTCCATGCGCATCTTTTCGGCGAAGGACTTTTCCATCTGGATCAGGGCGTCGAGGAATTCCTGGGCGGCGCGGCTATGCTCGACGCCGTCGACCAGCGCGTTCTCGAGTCGCTTGTTGCGGGTGACGCCCATCAGGTTCCCGGCGGCCAGGGTTTCCATGTAGCGGGACTGGCTGGAGCGGAACGCGCGGTGTTCGCCATCGAAGGTGATCTCGTCGCGGTCGAGCAGGGTGTCGTAGGGGCCGGGCTTGGTGAAGAACTTCACGATCAGCGGGATGGTGTCCACCAGCATGAAGAGCAGGGTGAGGATGACGTAGGTGGCGAAGGCGAATTGGCCGCCTTCGTTACCGGCGCGGAACAGGCCGTGGAGGGCGAGGGTCTGGGTGAGGATGTCCTTGCGCGGCTCGGCGATCATGGCGTCGATGCGAACGCGCTCCTCGCTGGCAACGGCGGCGAGTTCGTCCTGGGCGCGGTCGAGTTCCTCGAGGCGGGTGTCGATCTGCTGCTTGATGGTAGAGCGCAGGGCGTCCTGTTGAACGACGAAGGTGTCGGCCTGGTTCTCCTCGACCTTGCGCTTGAGGATGGCGACGCGGTCGGACTCGGCTTTGTTGGCGTTTTCGATCTCGGCGAGGCGGGTTTCGAAGGAGGCGATGGCACCTTTCTCGGCTTCGCGGGCCTGAGTCTGGAGGGTGGCCTTTTCGGCGGTGAGGTGTTCGAGCAGGGCGCCGAGGCGCTTGGATTCCTCGCGCCGGGGTTCGAGTTGGTCGGAGCGGATCGAGCGGGCACGCGGACCTTCGCCGCGGAGGCCGGAGCGCTGGCCGTTGAGCTCGCGTTCAAACTCGGCCTGCCAGAAGCCGAGCTCGGTCTGGAGCTTGGCATACTGCGGGGAAAGTTCGTCGGACTGCTTGTTGACGACATCGAGCCGGGTGCGGAACGGCGCGGTGGCCTCGTCGGTGGCGGCCTTCAGCTCGGTCTGCTGCTCGGCGGTCAGGCCGGGGATGGCGGAACCGGCGTCCTCGCGGTCCTGGATGAGGAACTTGGCCTGGAAGGTCTCGTTCCACTTCTCGCGCTGGGCGGCGATGGTGGCTTCCAGCTTGTTGATCTCGACGCGGACGTTCTCCTTGGCGACGCCGAACTTGCCGCGTTCCTGGGCGATTTCGGTGGCGCGCTCTTCCTCGATCACCGTGTTGATCGTGTCGCGGAACAGCAGCAGGACCAGCGGGTGGGCGATGGTCAGGCCCATCAGGACGGCGACGATCAGGCGCAGCGAGAACTGCGACAATTTCCGCCACCACGAGAGGAAGGGCCGGTAGCCGGCGAGCAGGGCGCGGTCGATGGTCAGGATGATGAAGGCCCAGACCATGGCGACGCCGTAGATGACGCGGGGATTCTCAGTGAGGGTCGAGAGGGCGTAGGCGCAGGCGATGAAGGCGAAGGCGCAGGGGACCAGCACGGTGGCCCCGAAGGCGACGTACTTGCGCTGCTCCCAGTTCGGACACTGCTCAAGGGTCTCGGTGCCGGCGCCGGACAGCCAGAAGAAGAGGCGTTTGAAGAAAGGGGACCGGTTCATGGTTTGCGGGAAGAAAGCGGGGGATTTGGGGGATGGCGAGGACGCTGTGAGGGAGTCAGGGGTAAACGCTGCTGGAATTGGCGATCTCTCAGGGGGAGTGGCCCTTTTTGAGGGAACGAACCCACCTTCGCTGAAGCTACGGTGGGCAGGCCGCGGAGGCGCGGAGGTCGCGGAGGGGAACGCGGAGACGGGAGGAGCAAGAGGCAGGTGTCGATATTGACGGGATCGACCTTGGTGACCTTTTTGAATGGGGCAGATGCCCGGACTCAGCGGCTGTTTCTTCCTTCGCGTTCTTCTCCGCGACCTCCGCGTCTTTGACCGAAGATTTGAATTGGATCGAGTCGGTCCATCTCCGCTGCGCTCCGGTTGCGGTTCGTTCCTTCCCCACCTTGGCGCTCGCCATGCCGGGCCGCGCCCGCTAGGGACAGCCGCGATGCCCAACCGCTTTTACGGCGCCTTCGATACCGAGCGATTCTCCGGGAAAGCCGACACCGGCGATTTCCGCACGCCGTTCCAGATCGACCGCGACCGGGTGCTGCACACGCCGGCTTTCCGCCGCTTGCAGAACAAGACGCAGGTTTTCTGGAGCGGGGAGTACGATTTCTACCGGACGCGGCTGACCCACTCGCTGGAGGTCGCGCAGATCGGGCGCTCGATCTGCCACTGGCTGAAAGCGCCGGGCGGGCTTCTGGCGGAGGACTTTTTCATCGATCCCGACCTGGTCGAAGCCGCCTGCCTGTCGCACGACCTCGGCCACCCGCCTTTCGGCCACGCCGGTGAGCGGACCTTGAATCATTTGATGGCCCCATACGGCGGCTTCGAGGGAAATGCCCAGACGCTGCGGCTGCTGACCGAGCGGATCTTTTCCGCCAGGCGCAGCGGGATGGACCCGTCGCGCGCCTTCCTCGACGCGGTGCTGAAATACAAGTCGCTGTGGAGCGAACTGAAGGACGGCGGCAAACTGCCGGAGCACCATTTCCTCTACGATTTCCAGCACGCGTGGCTGGACTGGGCGATGGCCGGCAACGACTTCCCCGCCGAGCTGCCGCCGGGGAAGGAGCGCGACTCGTTCAAGTCGATCGAGTGCCAGGTGATGGACTGGGCGGACGACACCGCGTATTCGCTGAACGACCTGGCCGACAGCGTGCGCGCCGGATTTTTGCGCATCGAGCGGATCGAGGCCTGGGCCGAGAAGCACGGTGAGCCGCTGGGCGAGGGGACGCCGCTGGGCGAGCTGATCGCGTCGATCCGCAAGCGCAAGGTCGACCCCTTCGTCGGTTCGCGGATCGGCAAGTACATCCGGGCCACGACTCTCACAAGCGACGTGAACTTCCTCAGTGGCGCGACGAACCGCTACCGCTTCCGCCTGGCCATCGATCCCGCGTTCAAGGCGGAGTCGAAGGTGTTCAAGCAGCTGGCCTTCGAGGTCGTCTTCCTTTCGCCGCAGCTCAAGCAGCTCGAGCACAAGGGCAACCATCTGCTCCATGGTCTGTGGGATGTTTTGGCGAAGCGCTACGTCACCGGTGACAACATCGACGGCCAGACGTTTCAACTTCTGCCCGACGATGCCGCGGCGGAGATCGGGCAGGCGGACAGCGAGGAGAAGAAGGCGCGGCTCGTGTGCGATTTCCTCGCCGGCATGACCGATGGCTACGCGGCGCGGATGTACAAGCGCCTGTTCACCCCGGATTTCGGATCGATCGGGGATTTGATCGGGTAGGGCGCGGGAAGGCCGCTTCAGCCCGAAATCCGAAGTTAGATAGGGCATCGCTTGGCTACAGGTCATGTGGTAGAAGGGTTGTGTCGAATAACCGCACACCACACCCCTTCACCAAACGATGCAAAATTCTTGTAACCCCTTGTTCCCCGGACGGCAAGTCCGGCTCGCCTCTAC
>NEUO01000080.1 GCA_002304315.1 Verrucomicrobiia bacterium Tous-C4TDCM | reverse complement strand
CTGATCGGAGGATTCCTCGGCGCGGGAAAAACCACGCTGATCCAACGGTTTTCCGCTTGGTTGAGCGCCAACGGGTTGCGGCCGGGGCTGGTCGCTAATGACCAAGGGGAGGATCTGATCGATACCGCGACTTTCCATTCGGCCGGTGAGAGATCTGTTGCGGAGGTAACCGGGGGATGTTTCTGCTGCCGGCTCGATGAACTTGTGTCGGTGTTACGGCAAATGGAGGCCGAGTTGAGGCCGGACGTGATCATCGCGGAGCCGGTGGGGAGTTGCACGGCTCTCATGGCGACTGTCCTGCTGCCGCTGGAGCAAGTCTATGGCATGCCCTTGGTCGCGTGCCCCTTGTCGGTGGTGCTGGACGGACGCCGCGCCTTGGCGGCGCTCGGCGGCAGGCGGGACCCCCGGGATTTCCACCGGGATGTGGGCTACATTTATCGCAAGCAGATGGATGAAGCGGAGTGGCTGGTGGTCAACAAGATCGATCTGATTTCCGGCGAGCAGCTTGCCGATCTGCAGCAACGGCTGGCCGTGAACTTCCCTGACAAGCGCGTGTTCACGGTGTCGGGAAAAAGCGGTGAAGGGCTGGAAGAGTGGTTCGGGGCCTTGATCTCGGAGCGGAGCGGGCCCGGGAGGATGATGGAGGTCGATTACGAGCGCTACGGTCGGGGTGAGGCGATGCTGGGCTGGTACAATGCCGATGTGAGCGTGGAATTCGAGGTGCCGACCGCCGCGGACCGCTGGCTGCTGGAGACGAGCGCCGCGATCTCGATCCTACTCGCAGACGCCGGCTGCAAGGTGGCGCATTTCAAGACGACTCTCGAACACCCGGAAGGCCGGAGCCGGGTCCATCAGGTGATGGACGGTGATGGCTTAAGCCTTGCGGATTCCCATGCGGCAGAGGTGGTCGGTGGTCGCCTGCTTGTGAATCTGCGGGCGGAAGGGAGTCCCGGATTGCTTGATCGGGCGGTTGGCGAAGTGCTAGGTCGGCAAGCGGGCCTCAACTTTACTGCCAAAGCGGCATTCCAGCCCGGCCAGCCCGTGCCAACGCACCGCGTTACCCGTGCCGATCGATAGGGCGGCGTTGCTAGGTTCAGTGCGTCGTTTGGTCGAACGATGACTGTCCCGTGCGGTGCGCTGCTTTCACTTCTTCTGATTGATCCACCCTAATCCCCGAAACCACCCATGAGCTGGACCGAAGTTTTCCCCGTTTTTACCGAAGAGCAAGTCGACGAATTTGACGCTGAAGCCACCTTACCTGAACGCCAGGAGTTGGAAGAGTGGTATGGGGTCGCCCGGGTGATCAACCCACGCCCTGAATGCCGGGAGATCGTCAGCGTGTCGCTGTTCTGGAAAAACGTCCGCGATGGCGATCCTGACCTGCCGGAGCCGACGCGAGAGCTGATGAAGCATGCGGTCGAACTGGGATTGGCCAAGCGATTCAATCCGTGGGACCACTATGTCGAGCCCTTGCTGACACGGGTGCCACTCGTTCTGGAGAAATTTCCCGAGGTTTCGGTACGTGTCTATTTGGCCAGTGATCTTGAGTTCCTCGCAGACGAGCTGGCAGGTGCCGGCTGCGAGGTCTATCTGATGAAGAGTCCGAGCATCCGCTTCGCCCCAGGCGGGCTATGGCGATTCCTTCCTTTCGAAGAGGAGGGAAAACTGGTGATGGTCACCGATGTGGATCGTCTTAACGAACTGGAAGGCGACTTGATACGGACCCGTACGATGGAACAGGCGGGAGTCGATGCCTGGCGGGTCCCAGTGCCGACCGACATGACCGGCGACCACCGGGTGTGCTACCTGCCTTTCATGGGGTGTCAGTTCGGAGTCCGGGGCGGTTGTCTTCCGGTGCGGAAGCTCCTGGATGCGTTCACCTGGCATGCCCGCCGCGGAACCGTGGAGCACATGGTGATGATGCCAAGCTGCGGACCGCTGCCGATCCAGGCGCACACATGGCCGAGCTACGGCTTCGACGAGTTTTTCATGACGGTCGCAGCTTATCCACGACTGGCGCAGGGCGGGATGCTAACTTTTGTCCCTACCACGGCGCGGTCGCAGTTGCTGGCGCTGGATGTGGAGTATGTGACCTGGGGGAACCCGCGGAGTGAACTCGTCTATTTCGCGGCGGGGAGTTGCTGCGGAAGTCCGCTGTGGGAGGACGTTAAGACGGAGATTGTCGAGATGCCGCCGCTCAATGTTGTTGAGGACGAAAAAGACGAGACATCGAGAGGTCCGTCCGAGGCACTGCCGACAGTACTCGGTCTCTTGTTCCTGACCCGGGGCGACTCGAATCACCCTAAAATCTGGAGGGAGTGGATCAACGGCGACGTGTCTCGCTGCCGCGTTTCAGCCCACCCGAAGGAGCCTGAGACGATCTCCGACGATTCGTTCCTCAAGGAGGGAGTCATCGACGAACAGGTAGCGACTGGCTGGGGCTCGGTCTCTCTGATACGTGCGACCCTAGCCCTCCTGCGTTCTGGGTTGGCCGATTCCGATTGCACACACTTTGCCCTGCTTTCGGAAAGCTGTATTCCGGTCCGGCCGCTTGCCCACGTGTTGCGGGCCTTGACGCTGGATCCACGTTCGCGAATCCGCGTAACTCCGTGGGAAGAAGTAAGAAAAAGGGACCTACTCAAGGCCCAGCGCGTCGAGAAGATTCGCGGAATCCGCAAGGAGGTCGCGCACTTCCAGGATCAATGGATGATCCTGAGTCGGGAGGATGCGGAGTTTTTCGTTGCCAATGACCGAACCGAAGCGTTCGAGGAGGTTTTCGCGCCGGACGAGTCGTATTTCGCGACTGTATTGGCCGCCGGTGGGCGCTCGCCGCTGGTTCATTGCGCCAATCGTTCGGTAACTTGGGCGGATTGGGAGCGCGAGAGTCGGCATCCGAAGGGATTCCTGGAAGTGTCAGCCCGGGATGCAGCCCGGATGGCGGAGAGCGGGTGTTTCTTCGCGCGGAAGTTTCCAAAGGGCTCGGATATCGGGAAGTATGGGCTTCACCGGGGAGTAGCTGGAGCCAGGTGAGGGGCGGTGCTTGGTGGCGGGCGTTTCAGTTTGGTTCGGGAGCGAGTGAGTTGGCGGGCCGCGAGAAGCGCGCAACTTGCAAAGTTGCGCTACTTCGCGTCGCGGCGGCCGGCGGCGTAGGCTTCGAAGACCTTGCGGATCTCGTCGCGGACGCGGCGGAAGACGGCCATCTGTTCGTCTTCGGTGCCGGTGGCGTGGGCGGGGTCGTCGAAGCCCCAGTGGTGGCGGTTGAGCTGGCCGGGGAACATCGGGCAGGCCTGGTCGGCATTGCCACAGACGGTGATGACGGTTTCGACGTCCTGCGACAGGAACTCGTCCATGTGCTTGGAGTGGTGCGCGGAGATATCGATACCGATCTCGGCCAGCGCCTTGATGGCGAGCGGGTGGACATAGCCGGCAGGCTTGGAACCGGCGCTTTGGACATCGAGCAGGTCGCCGGCGGCGGCGCGCAGGATGCCTTCGGCCATGTGGCTGCGGCAGGAGTTGCCGGTGCATAAAATCAGAACGGTTGGGGTCATTGGGAGATTGGGTTAATTGGTTTAATTGGTTTAATTGGGAGATTGGGGGCCGCGGACGGCTTGGCAGAGGGGGACGGCGAGGAGGGCACCGAGGACGGTGGCGGCGGGGTAGAGCCAGAGGTGTCCAAGGTGGCCACTGACGAGAGCGGGGGCGAGCGAGCGGGCGGGATTCATCGAGGCCCCGCAGATCGGGCCGGCGAACATGGCCTCGAGGCCGACGACCGCGCCGATGGCGATGCCGGCGGTGATGCCCTTTTCCTTCGAACCGGTCGAGACGCTGAGGATGACCAGCATCAGGATGGCGGTGAGGACGACTTCGAGGACGAAGCTTTGCGAGGCGCTGCCGGCGGGCAAGGTGGTGCCGAGGGTGCCGGGGCCGGGGAAGAGGAACTTGAGCAGTCCGCTGGCGGCGAAGGCACCGGCGAGCTGGGAGCCGAGATAGAGCGGAACTTCTTTCCACGGAAAGCGTCCGGCCGCGGCGAAGGCGATCGAGACAGCGGGATTCAAGTGCGCGCCGCTGATGTCGCC
Source organism: Verrucomicrobiia bacterium Tous-C4TDCM (assembly GCA_002304315.1). Classification (GTDB taxonomy): domain Bacteria; phylum Verrucomicrobiota; class Verrucomicrobiia; order Verrucomicrobiales; family Akkermansiaceae; genus Haloferula. The sequence continues at coordinate 15,894 of NEUO01000080.1, read as the reverse complement.
GAAGGTGTAGATCATCGCGAGGACGACCAGGCCGAAGGTCAGCGCGATCCCGGCGTGGCCGATGACGCCGCCGGTGAGATGGTCGATCACGATGGCTCCGGTGCCGGCGAAGACCAGGATGAAGGTGCCGAGGAATTCGGCAAGGGGGCGTCTCATGGTCTAACAGCAACCGGCGGGGCCGCAGCAGGGGTTCTTGCCGCCGATGGCGGGCAGGCGGTTGAGCGAGGGAAGGCCGCAGAGTTCCGGCGCGAGGCACTCGGTGTGCTTGTGGGCGAGTTGGAGGACGACGGCGTCGGGGGTGATCTCGTGGCCGGCGAGGGTGTATTGGGAAATCACGCGGTCCTCGTATTCGATCTCCACCGGGATGGATTCGTCGGGGAGGTAAGCCTTCGCCTTGTCGAGGATGGAGGCCATTTTGCCGGTTTCGATGCGGTGGTCGTAGTCCTCGCCGACCCAAATCTGGAGCTGGCAGGTGAGCGACTCGCGGAGCGTTCCGCCGCAGTCGAGGAAGGTCTTTTGCACGCGGCCGACTTCGGTGACGTGGAAGGAGACCGGGACCGCCGCGCCATCGGGAAGCTGGATGCGGAAGTGGCGGTCGGCGTGCTCGCGGAGCAGGGATTTGAGTTCGGAGAGGTTCATGGAGTGGCTTTGGATTTGCGCCGGGTGGCGAGTTGCTTGGGGCCGGGACAGCAGGAATTTTCCCGCAGGCAAAGGCGTTTGGCGGCGTTGGCGGGGTCTTCGGGGTGAAGTTCTTCGCCGGCGAAGTGCTTGGCGATCGCGCGGACCAGCGGCAGGTGCTCGCGGGTGATGCGGAAGTAGGTCCACTTCTCGCACTTCTCGCTTTCGAGCAGGCCGGCCTTGCGAATGACCTGGACGTGGCTGGAGACCGAGGACTGCGGCATGCCGAGGATGTCGGCGAGTTCGCAGACGCAGAGGGCGTCGTCCATCACCAATCGGACGATCCGCCAACGGGTGTCGTCGGCAAGGGCGCGGGTGAACGTGACGGGGTTTGTCATGACGAATTTAATCGTCATGAAAAATTCCGGGATGGGCAAGACTGGTTTTTTAGGGAGAGTATGGGAATCGACGCAATGAAGCGGGGATCGCTAGTCCGGCAAGCCCGACAACTGCCCAGCACCGCACCGAAATATTTCGGATTGAAAGGCCATGCAGGTAGATCCACCTCCGCCCGAAGCGGTGCTCCGGCTTCCTCCGTCGAATATTCAGGGGTGAGCTGACGTTCGCGATCCAGTCAACCGGGCGATAATCAGAACGGGATGTCGTCGGAGGATTCCGGTTCGTTGTCGAACTGGGAATCGAAGGAGGAATTCACCGGATCGCGCTCGATGCGGGATTCGCCGTCGACGCCTTCGCCCTTGGTGATCTTCCAGGCGTTGAGATTCACGTAGAATCGCTCCTTGTATTCGCTGCCGCGGATGTCGAAGGCGACCTTCACGGGGTCGCCGATCTTGACGCCCTCGAGCATGGCGATCTTGTCTTTCACGCACTCGAACTTGAGCATCTGCGGGTATTTGCCATCGGGCACCTCGACCACGAACTCGCGCTTCGCGAAGCCGCTGGCGAAGGTCTGGGTGTCGAAAAGCTGCTTGAGGGTTCCTTCGAGTTCGAATGTCTGGGCCATGGCGGAAATGAGGTTAGCGGGAGTAACGGAAGACTTGGAAGGCGTCGTGGGTCTCCACGACTTCGGGCTTGGAAAAGAGATGTTCAAACTCCGGAAAGCGGGTGTCTCCGGGGTGCGATTCGTGGACGCGGGATACCAGCAATTCATCGAGCTTGTCGAGAAACGCGGCGTAAATTTCCGCACCGCCGATGATGAAGACGGGTCCGTCGACCTCCGGGAGCTGGTCCGGCGAGTGGATGACCTCGACGCCAGCAGCTTGCCAAGCCGGGTCGCGGGTCAGCACGATGTTGCGGCGTTTCGGTAGCGGGCGGCCGATCGATTCGTAGGTTTTGCGGCCCATGACGATCGGGTGGCCGGAGGTCGTCCGCTTGAAAAACGCGAGGTCTTCCGGCAGGTGCCAAGGCAGGGCTCCGTCGCGACCGACCACGCGGTCCGGGGTCATGGCGACGATGGCGATGAGTCGGGTCATGAATCTTGGTCGTCGGCGTAGTGGAAGCGGTGCAGCACGCGGTGGGCGACCGGCGCGACGAGGAAACCCGCCAGCGCGATGAACACCAGCCCGGAAAACAGGGCGTAGCAACCGGCGAAGATTTTCGCGGTGGTGGTGGGCATCGGATCGACGGGACCCATCCCGCCGAGGATCATTGATGCGTTGAGGAAGGAGTCCGTCCAGCCAAGACCGCCGAGCCAATGATAGCCCGCGATGCCGACCGCGAGCGCCGAGAAGATGATGAGGCCGGCGATGGCCGCGGAGCGCAGCATCCGCAGCACGAAATGGCGGGTGCTGATCGGCTTCTCCTCGCGATGTTCGAATTGAAACATGGCGGGTTACACCGATACCTCCGCTTTGATGTGCGGGTGGGGTTCGTAGTTCTCGAGGCGGAAGTCGTCGAAGGTGAAGCCGTCAATTTCGGTGACCGCCGGGTTGATCCACATCGTCGGCAAGGGACGCGGTGCGCGGGTGAGCTGCTCGTTCGCCTGGTCGAGGTGGTTCCGGTAAAGATGGAGGTCGCCGAAGGTGTGGATGAACTCGCGGGCTTCATAACCGCAGACCTGGGCAAGCATTTGAGTCAGCAGGGCGTAGGAGGCGATGTTGAAGGGCACGCCGAGGAAAAGGTCGGCCGAGCGTTGGTAGAGCTGGCAGGAGAGACCGGGGCGCTCGGATTCCGGTTCGTGGACGAAGAACTGGAACAAGCAATGGCAGGGTGGCAGGGCCATCCGGTTGAGCTCGCCGGGATTCCACGCGACGACGATATGCCGGCGGGAATGCGGGTCGCCCTTCAGGCCGTGAACCAGTTCGGCGATCTGGTCGACCGTGCGGCCGTCGGGGGCGGGGAAGGAGCGCCACTGGCGGCCGTACACCGGGCCAAGCTCGCCTTCGGCATCGGCCCACTCGTCCCAGATCCGGACGCCGTTTTCCTTGAGGTAGGCGATGTTGGTCTCGCCTTTGAGGAACCACAGCAGCTCGTGGATGATCGAGCGGAGGTGGAGCTTCTTGGTGGTGAGGCAGGGGAAGCCCTCGCGGAGGTCGTAGCGGGCCTGGCGGCCGAAGACCGAGAGGGTGCCGGTGCCGGTGCGATCGGCGCGGGATTCGCCGTTCCGGAGAACGTCGCGCAGGAGATCGTGGTAGGTCTTCATGCGAGGAATTTTGGACCGATCGAGGCGGCTTGCCTAGGGGCGAATTCGGCAGTTTGATGGGGCGTGTTGAAGATCCGAGAAGCGCGACCCGCCGATGCCACCGTCATCGCCGACTTCAATTCCCGGCTCGCCTGGGAAACCGAGCAACGCCGGCTGGCGAGCGCCACCGTGCGACGCGGCGTTGCCGCCTTGCTGGGCGATCCTGCGAAGGGAACTTACTTTGTAGCCGAGGTGGAGGGTAGGGTGGTGGGGCAATTGCTGATCACCTACGAGTGGAGTGACTGGCGAAATGGGAACTTCTGGTGGATCCAGAGTGTCTATGTCGCGGCGGATTTCCGCCAAGGCGGTGTTTTTCGAGCCCTGTATGAACAGGTTCGCCAGCAGGCGAGGGACCGCCACGACGTGTGCGGGCTCCGGCTCTATGTGGAGCACAACAACGGCCCTGCCCAAAGAGCTTACGAAAAGCTGGGAATGGCGCGCGCGCACTATGACATTTTCGAAATGGACTGGAGTTAGCTGAAGCTCCGAGCCGGTCTTTCAGTCGGCGTCACCGGGTCGTCGGCGCAGCGACTTCTTCTGCGAGGTCTTGCGCTTTTCGGCGACCGAGCGCTGCTTCGAGCGACGGGACAGCGGGCGGTTCTGGCGGCGGAGCTTTTCCACCTCGTCGATCCTTGCCTGAGCCTTGTCGCGGCGGATTCCCTCGATCCGGTCGCACAGCTCCTCGCGGGCTTGGAAGCGGTTCATTTCCCGCGAGCGGTTGGCCTGGCATTTCACCTCGATGCTGGTGGGCAGGTGCTTCAGGTAAACGCAGGAGGAGGTCTTGTTGATCTTCTGGCCGCCGGATCCGGAGCCGAGGACGAACTTCTCCACAAGGTCATCCTCCGTGATGCCGAGGGCGGTCATCCGGGCTTCGAGGGCGGCTTGTTTTTCGGGGGAGACCATGGCGGCGAAGTTCCAAGTGGAGAAGGTCCAAGTGCCAAGAAAGCCGGGAGCTAGTGCGAGAACCCTGGCTCTTGATTTCGCATTTGAGGAGGCGGTGCCTTGGCGGATACCCTTTGGACGTAGGCTTTCGCCGCGTCCCGGATCTGCGGTGCGAGATTGGCTTCGGGCGTGGCGAACGGCGGGACGAACCACGGGTAGCTGCCTAACAGGTCGGTGGCGACCGCGACCTCGCCGTCGCAGGTGTGGTCGCCGCAGCCGATGCCGATGGTCGGCACCGGGAGTTGCGCGGTGAGCCAGGCGGCGGTGGCGGGGATCACGCTTTCAAGCACGATGGCGAACACGCCGGCATCGACCAAAGCGAGGGCACCTTCAAGCAAGGCGGCGCTTTGCTCCGGAGTCTTGCCTTTCTTCTTGTAGCCGCCTTCCTCCAGCACGCGCTGGGGCAGCATGCCGAGATGACCGCAGACGGGAATGCCGGCCTTGACGATGGCGCGGACTTTGTCTGCCTGGCGGAGGCCGCCTTCGAGCTTCACCGCTTCGGCCCCTGCTTCGACGAGCTTGCGGGAGTTGGCGAGCGCCGTGACGGGGTCGGGGTAAGTGCCGATGGAAAGATCGCCGATGACCAAGGCACGCGGTTTTGCCCGGGCGACGGCGGCCACGTGGTGGATCATTTGTTCCAGCGTGACATGGGTGGTGTCCGGGTAACCGAGGACGACCATGCCGAGCGAATCGCCGACGAGCAGGGCATCGATGCCCGCCTCGTCGAAGAGCCGCGCAGTTGGGTAATCATAAGCGGTCAGCATCGACACCGGCAGGCCGGAGTGTTTCCGGGCGGCGATGGCGGCGGCTTTGTCGGGAGCGGACAAGGGTTAGGAAATTGAGGGATTGGGAAATCAGGAAATTGGGGAGGCAAACTACCAGACGGCTTGGACGGTGGTGAGCGGTGGCTCTTGAGAATCGAGGTGGCGGAGGTGTTCGGCAATCGAAACCTGATCGCCGGGGAGGACGAGATCGGGCCGGATGTCGGCCAGCGGTTGAAGGACGAAACGGCGCGAGGTCAGGCGCGGGTGGGGGAGATCGAGGAGGCCGCCATCGATCCGCTCGTCGCCAAAGTAGAGGATGTCGACATCGATGACCCGCGGGGCATTTCTTTCCGGCGAGGCGATGCGGCCGAGGCGGAATTCGATCGCCTGGGTAGCGTCGAGCAGGTCATGGGCGCTGCCGGCGTAGCGGATCTCGACGACGGTGTTGTAGAAGTCCGGCGACTCCGGCGGACAGGCAACCGGCTCGGTTTGGTAAATGGGGGCTTGGAGCAGGCTGCCGGGTTCGGCGATGCCTTGAAGCAGGTCGCGGGCGTCTTGAAGATGCCGGAGGCGGTTGCCGAGATTGGAGCCGAGCGCGATGCCGGCCCTTTGGGAGACGGAAGACTTCAAGACGGAAGACGGAAGACTGGAGATAGAGGGCCTGTCGGGCATTTCAGGTCTTGGGTCTTCAAGTCTCGTGTCTTGAGTCTACTTTAGCCCCAGCACGTCCTGCATGTCATAGATGCCGGGCGGCTTGTCGTAGAGCCAGACGGCGGCGCGGACGGCACCGGCGGCGAAGGTCATGCGGGAGCTGGCCTTGTGGGTGAGTTCGACGCGTTCGCCATCGGCCGCGAACATCACGGTGTGGTCGCCGACGACGTCGCCGCCGCGGAGGGTGTGCATGCCGATTTCGCGCGGCGGGCGCGGGCCGACGTTGCCGAAGCGGCCGTGGGCGATGTCGTCCTCGTAAGTCGTGCCGGTTTCCTCGTTGAGGATCTCTAACAGGCGGCGGGCGGTGCCGGACGGGGCGTCGATCTTGTGGCGATGGTGCATTTCCGTCACCTCGATGTCGAAGCGCTCCTGCGTCAGAATCTGTGCGGCCTTGCGGGTCAGCCAGAAGAGGGTGTTCACGCCGACCGAGAAATTCGGGGCGTAGACGATGGGCAGGGTCTTGCCGGCCTCCCGGATCGCGGCGCGTTCGTCATCGGTGTGGCCGGTGGTGCCGATCACCAGATGGGTGCCGCTTTTCAGCGCGGCATCGAGCAACTCGCGGGTGAACTTGTGGATGGTGAAGTCGATGACCGTGTTCGCCTGAGCGATCGCGGCGGCGAGGTTTTCACCGGCATCGTGGGTGGCGGAGACCAGCACGGCGGGTTCTTGGTCGGCCGCTTGAATGACAGCCTGGCCCATACGGCCGGATTTTCCGGTGACGAGGAGTTGGATCATAGGGAATTTTGTTAGGGCCTGTAATTGCCGTTCGGGCCGGGTTCGTAAAGCTTCAGGCCCAGAATCGGGGCCATCAGCGGGAAATGGGCATCGGGCGCGTAGATTCGGGAGTTGTATCGCAGGGCGACGGTCGCGATGAGCACGTCGTTCCAAGGAGCGGTGACCGCAGCGGCGCGGAGCTTCGAATAGTTTGTCGCCGTATCCAGCCAAAGGCGCTCGTTGCCGCGGAGCCAGGGGAGGAGAGCGAAGTCACCGGAGATCGCGGAGCGATCCTCATCGCGAGCCCCGCCAAGAATCTCCATGGCGACCGGGCCGCAGATCGCGGCTTGCATTTCCTTCCGAAGACAGGCGACGGAGAGCTTTACCTCGAGGTTGCCCTTTCTCCAGAAGAACTCCACCCAAGCGCTGCTATCGATCAGCACCATGGGCGTCGAGGTCCTCCAAATCCGCGGCTTCCATTTCGTCATTGGTCATCGGATAGTCGAACTCGCCGGCCATGACGCGGCGGGTGAAATCATCGACGTGGCCGCGTCGCAGGAAGTCGGTGGCCGCCTTGACCACGGCCGGGCCCTTCTTGGTCTCGCCGGTAAACTTCATGACCTCCGCCAAAGTCTTTTCGTCGATGTCGATGGTGATCCGCATGGGTTTCAGATACTCAAAAAGATGAAAAATTCAACACTCAAAGCATCTTTTCTCATCAGGCAAGCAGTCCGAACTCCTTCATCAGGGTCGTGAGCTGCGCCTTCGCCGCATCGGTCAGCGGGGCCAGCGGGAGCCGGAGTTCCTCGGTGCAGTGGCCTTGCAGGGCGACGGCGGTCTTGATCGGCACGGGATTCACATCGAGCGACATCAGGCCGCGGAACAGCGGGTAGAACTGCTTTTGCTGGGCGAGGGCGCCGGTGAAATCGCCGTCGAGACAGGTTTGGACGAGCTTCACGAGGACTTCCGGCACGAGGTTCGAGGCGACCGAGACCAAGCCGACCGCGCCGCAGGCCATGAAAGGCAGGGTGAGGGGATCGTCGCCGCAGAGGATGCCGAAATCGGCGGGGACGGCTTGGAAGAGCTGGTTGACGCGCTCGACCGAGCCGCCGGCTTCCTTGATCGACACGATGTTCGGGCAATCGGCGGCGAGGCGGACGGTGGTCTCCACGCCGATCTCGATGCTGCTGCGGCCGGGCACGCTGTAGAGCATCACGGGCAGCGAGGTGTTTTCGGCGATGATCCGGAAGTGGCGGTAGAGGCCTTCCTGGGACGGCTTGTTGTAGTAGGGGCAGACTTGCAGGGTGCCGGTCGCGCCGAGCTTTTCCGCGGCCTGGGTGAGTTCGATCGCTTCCTTGGTCGCGTTCGCGCCGGTGCCGGCGACCACCTGGCAGCGGCCGGCGGCGAATTCCACGGCGAGGCGGATGACTTCGATGTGCTCGTCCATGTCGAGCGTTGGCGATTCGCCGGTGGTGCCGACGGGGACGATGCCGGTGATGCCGGCGGCGATCTGGCGCTCGATCAGGGCTTTGAAGGCGGCCGCGTCGATTCGGTCGTCAGAGAAGGGGGTAATCAGCGCGGTGTAGGTGCCTTGGAACGTCATGGAGGGCGGAGAATGAACATCCCGCGCCGCTCTTCAACCCCGGATGGCGGTTTCGCCACGGAAAATCAGGCCGGCTCCTCGACGACCTTGCCGTTCTTCCTTCAGATCTCGATCTCACCCTCGAACACGAAGTCCGCGGGGCCGGTCAGGGTGACGTGGGTGAAGGTGGTGTCACCGGTCTTCTCGAAGCCTATATCGAGGGTGTCGCCGCCCTTCACGTCCACATGGATCGGCGACGGGGCTCCGGTGAGGAGGTGGTGCATCAGCGCGCAGGCGACCATGCCGGTGCCGCAGGCGAGGGTCTCGCCCTCCACGCCGCGCTCGTAGGTGCGGATCGCAAGGTGGCCGGGAGCGAGGATGGTGGCGAAGTTGGCGTTGGTGCCGGCGGGGGCGAAGGCCTCGTGGCAGCGGATGGTGGCGCCGTGCTTGGCGACCTCGACCCCGGGCAGGTTCTCCACGAAGGCAACCGCGTGAGGGACGCCGGTGTTGACGAAGCGCAGGGTGGCTTCGAGCCCGGCGATGGTTACGCCGGTGTCGAGCTTGAGGTCCTTCGGCTCGGACATGGCGATGCGGATGTTCTCATCGACCAGCTCGGCGGAAAGGGTGCCGGCGATGGTTTCGAAGGTCACGCGGTCCGGGGTTTCATCCATCAGCGCGGCGGTGAAGCGGCCGAAGCAGCGCGCGCCGTTGCCGCACATCTCGGCCTCGCCGCCGTCGGCGTTGTAATAGCGGAACTTGAAGTCGGCGCCGCTTTCCGCCGGCTCCACCGCGAGCAGCCCGTCGGCCCCGACGCCGCGATGGCGGTCGCAGAGGAACTCGATCTGGTCCTTGGTCAGCGAAAGGGACAGGTCGCGGTTGTCGATCACGACGAAGTCGTTCCCGGCACCGTTCATCTTGCAGAAGTTGAGCAACATGTGGAGAGGAAGTTCCAAGTTTTAAGTTCCAAGTGCCAAGGAAGGCAGGTCAGGCGGATTTGGTGGCGGCGATGAGCGGGGCGGCGAAGTCGCGAACGGCTTCCGCGGCGCGGTCGGGGTGGAGTTCGATCTGCTTCACGATCGCCGAGCCGACGATGACACCGTCGGCCGCCTTCGCCACCATCAGCGCCTGTTCAGCGGTGGTGATGCCGAAGCCGACGCAGACCGGGGTCGCGGTGTGGGCCTTGATCTTGGCGACCTGTTCGCCGATCCCTTCCGACGGCACGCCGTGGGCTCCGGTGACGCCGGTGCGGGAGAGCGCGTAGATGAAACCCTCGGCGCTTTCGGCCAGCAGCTTGACGCGGTCGTCCGGGCTGGTCGGCGCGATCAGGCGGATATGCTTCAAGCCTTCGCCGCGGGCCAGGTCGGCGTTTTCGCGGGCCTCGTCGGGCGGCAGGTCGAGCAGCAGGATGCCATCGGCACCGGCCGCCGCGGCGTCGGTGTGGAATTTCTCGAAGCCGTAGGTGAAGACCGGGTTGAGGTAGGTGAAGAGGACGATCGGCGTCTGATGCGTCTCGCGGAAGCGGCGGATCAGCTCGAGCGAGCGGGCGGTGCTCATGCCGGCCTTCAGCGCGCGCTCGGCGGCCATCTGGTTGACGATGCCGTCGGCGAGCGGATCGGAGAAGGGCAGGCCCAGCTCGATGATGTCCGATCCGGCGTCGGCGAGGGTCTTGATAACCTCCAAGGAGGCTTCGAAGGACGGATCGCCGGCAGCGACGTAGGCGACGAAGGCTTTCTTTCCTTCCGAGCGGAGCCGGGTGAAGGCGGCATCAATGCGGTTCATGGGCGGCGGAGCCTCTTCCCTCCGGGCGGGCCTGACAAGACCAGAGCGGCGACTATTTCAGGGCGGCGAGCGCCGTGCCGAGATCACCAGCGAGCAGGGCGAGGGTGTCGATGATGAGCCCCGGAAAGCCCGGGCTTTCGAGGAGTCCGGCCTCGCTGGCAGGCACTTCGGCGTATTCGTCGTCGCGGAGTTCCCACCAGACGAGGCGGTCCTCGTCGGCGATCCAGACGAGGTATTCCTGGATTCCGGCGCGGAGATAGGCGCGCTTCTTTTGGTGGAGGTCGTAGGAAGCCGAACTGGCGGCGATTTCCGCCACCAGTTCAGGGGCACCGGTGATGTAGCCGTCGGCGTCGATGGCGGCCCGGCCGTTCTCCCGCATCAGCAGCAGGTCGGGCTGCGGTTCGTTCAGGGTGTCGAGCCGAACCGTGCTGTTGTCGGCGACGATGAGGCCCGGGTGTTTCGTGGCGTAAACTCTGAAAAGAGTCGCGAGGTCGACATGGGGGATGCCGTGGGAGTCTGCTCGGACGGGAGGGGCCATATAAACGATGCCGTCGATGAGTTCGGCCTTCTTGAGATGAGGCATGGCGGCGTAGCGGCGCTCGAACTCGGCCCGGGACAAAACGTCACCGGGCTGGAGCAGGGGAAGAGAGCGCGGCTTTTCAAGGATTGCCATGTTTCCGGCACCCTACGGAAAGTCCCGGCCAAGGCAAGCCGCCAGCGCTTGGCGGCAAGCTTGTGAAAAATTTCACAAACGGCTTGAGAGCGGCCGGAGGCGCGACCATTCTCCCGCCGCACAATCATGGTCAGCGATTCCCTTCAGACCGCCCACGCCGCCTACGACTCCAAAGTCGAGGGCAACGTGATTATCACCCGAGTCGACGCCGCCATGAACTGGATGCGCAAAAACTCGATGTGGCCCATGCCGATGGGGCTCGCCTGCTGCGCCATCGAAATGATGGCCGCCGCGTGCAGCCGCTTCGACCTGAGCCGCTTCGGCATGGAGGTGATGCGCTTTTCGCCGCGCCAGGCCGACGTGATGATCGTCGCCGGGACCGTGACCTACAAGATGGCCCTGGCCGTCAAGCGGGTCTGGGACCAGATGCCGGAGCCGAAGTGGTGCATCGCGATGGGTGCCTGCGCGTCGAGCGGCGGCATGTATCGAAGCTACGCCGTGCTCCAGGGGATCGACCAGTTGATCCCGGTGGACGTCTACATTTCCGGTTGCCCGCCGCGCCCCGAGGCGTTGATCGAGGGTCTGATGAAGATCCAGAGGAAGATTGAGGGGGACCACGCGCTGGAGAACCAGAAGAAAGAGTTCTTCGAAGACCACGCCTGATTTTGCCATGTCCGCTGCCCAAGATCTTGAAAGCTTGTCCGCGAAATTCGGCGCGGACGTCGTGGTAACGAAGGAGTTCCGCGGTGAATCCACGATTTCGGTAAAGCTCGGGGTGCTGCACGACGTGCTGGCGACCGCGAAGAACGATCATGGCTACATCATGATCATCGACATTTCCAGCCTCGACCATTTCGGCGAGGATCCGCGCTTCGAAATGGTTTACGAACTCGCCACACTGGATGATTCGAAGCATCTCCGGGTGAAGGCGAAGGTTTCCGAGGACGAAGAAGTTCCGACCGCGACCGACGTTTGGCTCGGTGCCGACTGGCATGAGCGCGAGGTTTACGACATGATGGGTATCCGTTTCAGCGGTCACCCGAACCTCAAGCGGATCCTGATGTGGGAAGGCTATCCCTTTCACCCGCTGCGCAAAGATTTCCCGCTCGCCGGTCGACCGAGCGACATGCCGGACGTGGCGTTCACCGGTGTCGCTCCGCTGGAAGGCGGGCCATTCGTGACCTGCGCCGGCACCAACGACTCGGTGAAGCGCGAGCCGCGTGCACGGACGATGGATTGAACGGCGCTTCTGCACTCGCGCCCCGCCCAAGTCCATGCATCCTCCGTTCGTGAATGGGAGGACCCTCGCGCGCTGGCAGGCTTGGAGTTCAGATCTTCTTGCCGCACGGGCATGCCTGCTCCTCGCTGGCGTCATGGGGTTGGTCTATTTTTCCGTTTGGACTCGGGAGGATCCCAATCCCTTGCTCCTTTGGTTCGGGCTTCACTTGGAGGACTGGAATCCGGAGATCATCTGGAGAAGCGTGACCTACGCTTTTGTCCATGGCAACGCGATGCATCTCGCGTTCAATCTTGCAGGCTTGTTGATCATCGGGCCCAAAGTCGAGCGGATCGGAGGATTCGAGACCTTATTGAAGGTCTTCTTCGCCGGAGCGGTTATCGGCGGGGCGGCTCATCTTGTCCTTGCTCCCCCGGAGCAGCGGGGGATTCCGCTGGTTGGCGCTTCCGGCGGAATTACGGCGCTGCTGCTGTGGCTCACCACTACCTCGCCAGATGGCAGGACCTGGCCGGTCAAAGTGTCGGGCCGCAGCCTCGGCCTCGGGGTAATCCTGGCCGAAGCCTGCCTGCTGGCGGGGGCATGGTTTCTGCGGGAAATAAATTTCGGGCCGGTGGCCCATGCCTGTCACCTCGGCGGCGCGATCATCGGATGGGGAATGGCACGCCGGCTCCTCCGTTCTTCGCCAAAGTTGGAAGATCTGAGAAAGGAAAGGGCCCGCCGCGAATCCGCGGACGGGCCCTCAAACCTTCTGTAGTCAGGTCACTGGCCGCGCGCTGCCTTGCGCTCTTGCATCTTCTCCTTCCACTTGCCGCCGTTGTCTCCACCGCTAGGTTGAGGCTGGGCTTGGGGCTGAGGCTGCCTCTGGGCAGGCTGCTGGGCCTGGCGTTGAGCCGCTTGCTGTTGCTGGGCGGCCGCCATCCTAGCTTGGCGGGCTGCCGACCCGGTGTCGACCGGCTGGTTGTAGGCGGGGCGGGACTGGGTTTGAGGGGGCGTCGCCCGTTGCGATCTAACCTTGTCCGCCCAATCCTGCTGCTGGCTTTTGAGATTCTGCTGACGCTCCGCCTGGGTTTCGCGTTGTTGCTGGTTGCGGTTCTGCTGGGCTTCGCGGGAGAACTGGAAGTTTGAAGCAGCGCTGGACCGCTGGTTGCGCCAAGCGTCCGCGGTAGCGTCGTTGCGCTCCCTCACCTTCTCGGCCCACGCGTAATTGCTGGCCTTGAGTTGATCCACTCGGTTTTGGTAGTTCGGGAGGTAGCGGTCGCGGTATCCCGACGGAGTTGGGCAGTAGCCGCTGCCGTTCCAACCGCCGGGATGGTAGGCTCCGTAAATCGGACGAGGGCAATATCCTACGGGATAGTAACCGTAGAGGTAGGGATCGTAGTAGCAGCGGCGGTAGCGGTCGTAGTAGCAGTAAACCGCCGGGTCGTAGAGCCACTGGTCGCTGCTGGTGTAAACGAAAGTCGTGTTCAAGCCGCCTCCGCCGGAATAGCCACCGTTGTAGCCGCCACCACCGGAATAGTAGGGATCGTAGTAGCATGAGGAGACGACGAGTGTCGCGACGGCCGCAGCGGCGGCGCGTAACCAGCGGGTTGATGGAGTCATGGTCATGGAACGGATGCCGGGAGGAATTATTCAGCGGATTCGCGTGAAGTCCAGCGGGCGCATTGACAGGAAGCCCCGGAATCCATTTTCTCACTCCGTCACGCTGCTAGAGAATCTTTCATGACCGCCCCAGTTCTCGTTACCGGAGGAGCCGGCTACATCGGCTCGCACACCGTCCGTCTTCTTGCCTCTCAGGGGCGCAAGGTGGTGGTCTTGGATAATCTAGTGTACGGGCACCGCGATGCGATCGTCGATCCAGACGTCGAGTTGGTGGTCGGAGCGGTGGGCGACAAGGCCCTGCTACAGGAACTGTTCGCCCGGTATCACTTCGCGGCCGTCGTTCATTTCGCCGCTTACGCCTTCGTCGGTGAGTCGGTGACCGATCCCCTCAAATATTACCGCAACAACACCGCCGAGCCGCTGACCTTGCTCGAGGTGATGCAGGAGCACGGCTGCAAGAACTTCGTCTTTTCATCGACCTGCGCCACCTACGGGGTTCCGGCGAGCATTCCGATTTCCGAAAGCAATCCACAGGAGCCGATCAATCCCTACGGCCGGAGCAAGCTCATGCTGGAGTGGATCCTCGCGGATTGCGACCGGGCCTGGGGGCTCAAGAGCGCCTGTCTTCGCTATTTCAATGCCAGTGGATCCTCCGAGGACGGCTTGATCGGTGAAGATCACACTCCCGAGACCCATCTGATCCCGCGGGTCCTGATGGCGGTCACCGGCGAGATCTCGCATGTCGATGTTTTCGGCACCGATTACCCGACACCGGACGGGACGGGTGTCCGCGATTACATCCACGTCGCCGATCTTGCCTCGGCGCACTCCAAGGCGCTGGATCACCTTGGGGCGGGGGGCGAGTCCGTTCGCTGCAATCTGGGAACTGGCGTCGGCGTGTCCGTGAAAGAGATCATTTCCGCGGTTGAGGAAGTCACCGGCAAAAAGGTTCCAGTCCAATACGGTCCCCGCCGCGCCGGTGATCCGCCGGAGCTGCTCGCCGATCCCCGGTTGGCAGCGGAGGTTCTCGGGTGGGTCGCCCAGCACCGGGATGTCCGCGACATGGTGCGATCCGCCTGGACTTGGATCAGCGGAACCCGTGGCGGGCGCTTCACCCGTTGAAACGGCTATGTTACCGGTATCCGCGATGTAAACACAATACTGCTTGCAAACCCCGCCTTCAGAAGGCACAGATTCAAAAAACCAAAACGACATGAAATCACGACCCACCCGAACTTCAGGGGGCTTCAGTATGATCGAGCTCCTCGTGGTCATCCTGATCATTTCTCTGCTACTTACCCTCGGTGCCGTCGGGCTTCGCGGCATCGGCGGCAAGGGTGTCACCACCGCGGTCACCACCACGGAAGCGGTATTCGATGAAGCACGCGCCATCGCCGTGGGCAAGGGAACCCGGGCGCGCGTGCTGGTTGATATCAACGACATCCAGGATCTCACCAACTACAAGCGCCGCATTCTCGTGGCCTACGAGGAACTCAACGAGCAGGGCGAGCCGATCAAAGACAAATGGGTCCTCGCCAGCCGGGCGAACACCCTGCCGGACCGCACTTTTTTCAGCCAGACCTACAGCAAAGAGAAGCACGAAGGAGAGAGCGGTGTCCTTGAGGAGGATACGTTCGACTTCGGCAAGACCGCTTTCAACGGGAAATACCTCTTCTACGAATTCAACTCCGAGGGAATTTGTAAGACGCCAGGCGCGAGCTTCGTGGTCGGCACCGGCGTCCGTCCCGAAGGTCAGGAGCCCCGCGTGACTGGCGAGGGCAAGCGCGACTTCGCCGGCTTCGTGGTGTGGCGCAACGGTCGCACTTCCCTGTTCCGTGGACCCGACGAGATCGGCATTCCCTCCGACGTCATCAACTTCTAAAGCCCATGAAATCTCAACCCCTTCGATCCCGCAGCGGCTTCACCTTGATGGAGACCGTGATCGCCATCGGCGTGCTGGCCTTGCTGCTCACCGCCTTCCTCGCGGTCTTCGGTCCCGCCACCACCGGACTCCGCAAGGCGATCAGCATCCAGGAGGCCGACCGGCTCTCCGCAGCCCTTGAGCGTGAACTCGTGACCAAGCGTCCCGGCGGCACGAAGAATTATTCGACCGGTTTCGACAAAGCCTACCAGTGGATCAAGGCCGCCCCTGACGCTGGAGATGCCATTCTTCTCTATCAGTATCGTGGTGATCCATCCCAGCTCCGCGCCGACGGGACCATGGAGCCCTACACCGAGAATGGCGGCGTCGCGGGCAAGGACTTCATTGTCCAGCCCTCCGTCCGCCAGCGCGGCGACGATCTGCTTCTGCAAGATCTGGCCGCGCTCGATGGCCGGATCTTCACCGTGAAGCTGACCCAGCTCGTCTTCAGTGGCGGCCAGCTCACCCGTGGCGAAGCCGGCCAGATCACCGATCCGACGCCCGACGACGGCGACCCTGCCGGTGCCGCCGATTCCAATGGCTATCCGGAGGCCGTCATCGCCTTCGCCGCCGAGTTCTTCATCGTGCCGAACAGCGCGGTCGATTACGTCAAGCCGGGCGGTAAGTTCAACCCCGCCAATCTGACGAAGCCG
>NEUO01000008.1 GCA_002304315.1 Verrucomicrobiia bacterium Tous-C4TDCM | reverse complement strand
CCGGCGGCCAGGCCTACCACGTGATGAGCCGCACCGCGGGCGGCGAGATGGTGTTCGGCGACACCGAGAAAGAGGCATTCCGGCGCTTGATGTGGCGGATGTCGCAATTCTCGGGCGTCGAGGTGCTGACCTACGCGGTGATGGGCAATCATTTCCACCTGCTGGCCAAGGTGCCGGAGCGGGCGAAGTTCCTTAAACGCTTCGAGGGCGAAGGCGGCGAGGCGAAGTTGCTGGAACACCTCGCGCTGCTCTACTCGAAGGCCTACATCGGCGGGGTGAAGGCCGAACTCGCCCGCGTCCGCGAGGCCGGCCGTGAGGCCGAAGCCGAGGCGATCCTCGAGACCTTCCGGCGGCGCTTCTGCGACCTGTCGATCTTCGTCAAGGAGCTCAAGGAACGCTTCTCCCGTTGGTTCAACAAGCACCACGGCCGCCGCGGGACCCTGTGGATGGACCGCTTCAAGAGCGTGCTGGTGGAGGACGGCGAGGCGCTGCGGACGATGGCGCTCTACATTGACTTGAACCCGGTCCGCGCCGGCCTGGTGGAGGATCCCAAGGACTACCGCTGGACCGGCTATGGCGAGGCGACCGGGGGCAGCAAGCGGGCCCGGCGAGGATTGTGCAAGGTGATGGAGGCGCCGATGGATTCGTGGGAGGAGAAGCGGGGACAATTGACGCCGGGTGAGGCTTACCGGTGCTGGTTGTTTGGGGAGGGGCTGGAGGCTGGGACGGAAAAGGGGATGGGATCGAGAGCGGACGCGGGGGAGAAGCGGGCTGGGTTGGAAGTCTCGGGCCGACTAAAGTCGGCGCTCCCTTCGACGTTGAGGCCTTCGAAGATGAAGAAGGGCTTCTCGAAGGAGCGGGTGGAAGCGGTGCTGAAGGCTGGCGGGAAATTGAGCCGCGCGGAGTTGTTGCGTTGCCAGGTCCGCTGGTTCAGCGACGGGGTGGCGATCGGTAGCAAGAGCTTCGTCGAAGGCATCTTCACCCGCTGCCGCGAGCACTTCGGTCCGAAGCGAAGGACCGGCGCGCGACCGATCCGTGAAGATGCCGGCGGCCTGCACGCCTTGCGCGAACTCCGGCTAAAAGCAGTCACCTGATGTGACGGCGCCAGTTCGTGCCGGGGCTTGAATGCGAGGCATTCAGTCGTGTTCCTCTGAAGGTGCCTCGTGCCGCCAAGGAACGGCCATCAAGGGCCCTGGAGCATGGGTCACGGCTTGTCGCCCGAAGCCAAAACTGCCTGTCCCTTCGAAAAGATCGTCCCTTCGAAAAGATCGCGGCGAGATCGAGATCGACAACAACCTCATCGAGAACGGAATCCGGCCCACCGCGGTGGGGAAGAAGAACTGGTTGTTCATGGGTAGCGAAACCACCGGCCAGCGCGCCGCCATCATCTTTACCATGGTCGAGTGCGCCAAACGTCAAGGCCACGACCCCGAGGTCTGGCTGGCCGACGTGCTCGACCGCCTGCCGGCGATGACCAACCGGGACGACCTGAGTGTCCTGCTGCCTTGCCGCTGGCAACCCGCTGCCGCGCCAGCCGCCCGCACGGCCGAGGCTTGCCCGGCCTGAAGCGGAGGAAATCGTCAGCAACATACACACCTGTGTATGCTATTCATGCTCCGGCGGCGAGATCCGCCCGACGCCCATGGATTGAGCGCTTACGAAAAGATCGCCTGTCCCTTCGAAAAGATCGGCGCACTACTGGCATATCGCCAGTCCGGGAAGTTCTTCAGCCACGACCTCTGATGCCAGGAATTTGCTTCTGGCGGGAGGCTCCTGAAACAGCCGTCGGGGGAGTCTTCGCTGCGCTACGCCTGCCCAAGCCGGGCCGGAGGTCGGGGGAAAGGGAGTTGTAGCGTTTCATGCGATTTCATGGGCATCCGCGCATTTGCCCTGAGGGATGACAAGACCCGCGGAAGTCCAGCCGCCGCCGGATTCGTGGGGGGCGCTTCAGGATGATCAGCTGAGGAACTGCCGGATCGCGCCTTCCTGATCGATTTTCAAGGCCACGTCGAAGTCGCCGTAGTGTTTGATCGGATTGCCGTAGGCGTTGAGGATGGTGGTATACCAGTTGCCCAGGGTCTTGTGGCCTTCGGCGTTGTAGTCCGGCAGCCGGATGTAGCGGCGGCGTGCCATGCTCAGCTTCACGTTGTCGCCGGCGAGGATCAGGAACGGCACCTCGGTGCCGACGCTATGGTGCTTCTCCCCGTTTTCCGGCAAATACATGATCATCGTGTTGTCGAACATGGTTCCGGAGCCTTCGGGCGTCGCTTTCAGGTCCTCAACCAGTTTGTTGACCAGATTCATATGGTGCTTGCGCAGGTGGCGGCGCACCTCGTCCGCCGGCATGCCGCCCAGCGCCTTGCCGTGGCCGATATCGTGCAACTGGATGACATCCTCCAGCAGGCCGTCGTAGCGGGTCCCGAGATCGTCAAGCGTGTAGGTCACCACGTTCGTCAGGCCGGCGCGCAGCGACGACACGAGGATGTCAACGAAGGCATGCTGCTGCTCCACCACGTTGTAGCGGTCCTCGAGGATGGCCTTCTCGATCACCGGCACATTCGTCGCGATGCGGTCGGACATTTTCGCCAACCGCGCGTTGCGTGCGATGAGCGAATCCACCGAACTCGCGTAGTTGCCGATCTTCCGGGACTCCAGCATGTCCAGCGTCCTCGAGTCATACGAGGCGATGTTCCCGGCTAGGAAATCGTACAAGCCTTCGTCCGCCTTCTGGTCGTTGTCCTTCTCCATCCCGGCCGCGAACAGGTTGCGGAAGGCCGCGCCGGGCGAGGCGAACGCATAGTTCGGCTGCTTCGGGCCGATCGAGGACATGCCGCGGACCACGCCTTTCTCATTCTTCGCGCAGGTCAGCTCGACGTGCTCGAAGGGGGAGGGGAACAGCCGCGCGAGCTCCACGTCCACCGTGGCCCGCTTGATGGTATCCACGCGCTCCGCCGTTCGGGAAACCGCCAGCGGTGACTGATAGGTCGAGTGTCCCATCGTGCACATTTTCGCCGAGAGGCCCTGCAGCAGGGTCAGGTTGTTCTTGTGGGCCGCGAGCGGCTCCATCCATGCCGGCAGCTCGTGACGGTCGAGGTCGATGTCCAGCGCCTCCCTGTGCGCGTCCTTTTTCTTGTCCGCTTCGCTCAGCGACGGCGGGACGAGCTCCGTGGGAAAGGTGCCGTTGCTTTTCCTCAGGAAGATGAAGCGTGGCACCCCGGCACCCGCCGCGGCGGATCCCGGGCCGGCGACCGCGGCTCCCAACCGTGGGATCGAGGACAGTCCCGCCATGCCGAGCAAGCCGGCCGCCGAGGTTCTGATGAAGTCTCTTCTGTGGTGCATGAAGTGCCTTGGTTATTTGCGGTAAATGAATGAATCCGAGGTGAGCAGGGAAACCGTGAGTTCCTTGAAGCTTCCCCCGCTCGCGAGATAGGCCTTGTCGGCATCAATGAGCGTCCGCGAGTCGGCAAGCGTCTCGTTGCGCCCCATGAAATAGCGGAACACGTTCCGGATGAAAACCTGGCGAACCCGATCCGACTTGGCGAGGCGGGTCATGAGTTCCGCCACGTCCTTGACTTCGCCATCGAGCGATTTGTCGCCGGTGCCTTCCAGTTTCCCGCGTGAATCGACCGGCTTGGTCTTGTAGATCGGCACGTTGAACTTTGTCCAGATGCCGTGCATGTTCTTGGCCATCGCCTGCCGGGAGCCGACGATGTTCGCGGGGTTTTCGATTTCCTCTTGAGTGCGGAAACGGCCGAAGTCGTCGTAGCTTTCGAACACGTATCCCAGCGGATTCATCTTCTCGTGGCACTGCCAGCAGTTCGATGCCTCGGACACCGCGAAGCGTTCCCGCAGCGTCTTGTCCGGATCATCCGGGACCTTCGCGTCCACGGTGATCGGCACGTCGCGGATGAAGCCGCCGAGGAGCTTCTCGCGGATCCATTTGCCCCGGTGGATCGGATCGGTGGCCGCGTTCTGGGAATTCGCCACCAGCCATGCGGGATGGGTCAGCAGGCCGGTCCGGTTTTCCAACTTCACCGGCTGCTCCGCCTGATAGGACCACTCGAGGTGGTCGAGGTTGTACATTTTCACCGAGTGGATCACGGCTTCATTGTCATGAGGCATGTAAACCTTGTCGGTTTCCTCGTCCTTCCGGCCATCCTCGCCGAAGTACATCCCTGCGAGTGTCAAGGTGCTCGTCAGGATGCCGCGGATCTTGCCATCGGGCCCCAGGAACTTTTTTGCCAGGTTGAGCTCGGGTTTTTCGCGGTCCATCAGCGCAACCACGGCGGCGGCCTCCTTGGGCTTCATCCCCCTGGTCCGTTGGAACATCTCCCGGAACGTCCCGAAATCCTTGGTCGATTCCCGCGCCTTCATGGCCATCTCCCCGTTGTCGCCATTGTGGTGAACGAAGAACCGGTCCGTCGTCAGCAGCTCCTTCAGCACGTCCTGATCCTTTTCGAGGATCCACCGCACCAGGGTGTCGGCTTCCTTCGAGACCTTGCCCGGCACGCGGTAGATATACCGCGTCGAGACCACGCGGTGCGGGTTGTAGGCACCTGCGAACCTTTCCTCGTCCTTGAAGACATCATGGATCCCCTGGTAGCCGAAGTAGTCCTGGAAGAAGCGGAGGATGCGGGGCTTGTCGATGGACTCGTCCCCAAGGATCCGCCTGACCTCGCGCTCGTAATCCTCGCGGCGGTGGAGGCCGCCGGAGTTCGCCGCCGCCACCAGGGCGGCATCCGGGATCCGGTCGGTCAGGGCGTAGGCGATCGCATAACTGCCTTCGTGCGCGGTCAGCATCAGCCGCCCGGACCCGTCGGATTCACCGCCGCCGAATTCATTCCGGTAGAGAAACTCGGGCTCCATCAGGATGGAGGTCATCAACTTCTTCAGCGCGCTCGTCTTGTCGCTGGCCTTCAGGGTCTCGCGGGCGAAGCCCAGGTATTTCAGCATCTCGGCGGTGGTCGGCTCACGTTGCAGCACCACCTTGAACTGGTGGGTGATCGCATCCCCGAGCATCTCGTCCGTCGGAACTCCGTCCCCCATGATCAACCGCCTGAACGGCTCCGCCGTGGCCTTCGGGTTCCATACCTCGTCGGGAAATCTTGAATTGAACCCCCTGCCGCCGCCCGCCTTCGCCGCTTTGTAGTCCTCGGAGAACCGGTGCTCGCCGCTTTCCACCAGGGCGGCACGCAGTTGCTTGTCCACCACCCACTTCGCGTTCGCGATCAGCGTCAGGAACTGGCCGCCCTCGACGATCTCGGTGTCGTAGTATCGGACCCCCGATTGGGCGGGCAGGTTGAAGGGCTTCACCACGCCGAAGAACGATTCCCGGCGCTCGCGGCCCTGAAGCTCGAACACGTCGTTGATCCGCTCTTGGTAGATCAGTTCGTTCACCCGCCAGCGCCGCGCCTTGGTAAACGGCTTCGTCTCGATTTCCCCGCTGAACAGTTTGTCGTGACCGAGGTAGTTGGCGAATTTGTAATAGCGCAGCTTGTCCTCGAGTTTGGAGGCGTTGAAAGTTTTCAGCTCGCCCCAGATCCACTGGGCCAGTTCGTCCCTCTCCTCGTCGCTCGGCTGGTCGCCTTTCTTCGGGGGCATCTCGCCGCTGTAAACCTGTTCGAGGGCGTTGTTGAGCAGATCGAGCCGGGCCTCGCGGGAGAGAGTCTCCAGATTGTCGAAGCGGATCCCGCCCTTCTTCGCTCCGGCATCGTGGCATTCGTAGCAATAGGAATCCAAAAGCTTCCCGGCAGGTGGCGGCGCCTTGAACCCGGCATCCGCCGCCGTCGCGGTCCGGGCCGCGTCGTCCGCCATGCCAGCGTGGCACAATCCCAGGATCAGGATGGTGGGCGTGGTGTAGCGCATGGAATCGATGGTCAACGGGGGCTTCGGGGGCTTCGGGCTTCGTGGTCGGATTCCCGAAGCGTCAAGGTTGGGCCTCCTTACGGTAATCCGGCCGCCATCTGTCAGGAATCATTTCCAATCGCCCGGACACCAGCGGCAGCCCCCGTGCCGAAACCATCCGTCCCACCCTTTCGACTGCCGGGAATCCGCTTTTGGCCGGCGGCTCCTGAACCAGCCGGCGGGCAGGTAATGCAAAGTTGCCTGCCCCTTTGAAAAGATCCGTGCCATGGCAACCCACTACAGCAACAACCAGGGCCCGCTCCGCACCTCAGTCCGGAGCCGAAAGCCCGGCCGCGTGAATGACGATCTTCCCGCAGTGCTCGCCTTCCCCGAACCGACGGAGCAGGCCGGGTGCGTCCTTCATCGAATGCGGCCCGTCGAGCACACAGACGAGCTTCCCTTTGACGAAAAGGTCTCTCACGGAGTCGAGATCGCGGTTCGGTTTGAGCGCGACGATGCGCATCGACTTTCCCGTGAAGAGCCTCACCAGCCATCCGAAAGCGAGTATCTGCAGCAGACGGGGAACCGTCCCTCCCACGGTCACGTAGCGACCGCCTTTGGCCAGTGCCCGGCTGAGCGCAAACGGTGAACGCGAAGACTTGCAGTCGAGAATGAGATCTTACTGCCGGCCGCTTCGGGTGAAGTCTTCCTGCTTGTAATCGATCACCTCATCGAACCCGAGTTCCCTCATTTTCGCAAGTTTGGCTCCGGTGTCGACACCGGTCACGCGCGCGCCGATGTGTTTTGCCATCTGGAGCGCGAAGGTTCCCACGCCGCCGCCGCCCCCGTTCAGCAGCAGCCGTTCGCCGGGTTGAAGCTTCCCGCTTTCCACGAGCCCCTGCCATGCGAGCATGGTGGCATGAGGGATGGCAGCGGCCTCGTCGAACGACATCTCCGCCGGCTTGGGAACCATAGCTTCCTGCTTGATGCAAACATACTCGGCATAAGTGCCGAAGCCGTGATCCGATATGTCGCCATAGACTTCGTCCCCCGGTGCGAAGCGGCTGTCTCCGGGGCCGACGGACGCTACCGTGCCGGAAAGCTCCATGCCGGGGATCGGCTGCTTCGGTCGACGGAGGCCATACAGCAGTCGATAGATGCGGGGTACACCCGTGACCATGGCCCAGTCGTAGTCATTGACGGCGGTCGAATGAATCTTCACGAGCACTTCGCCAGCTTTGGGACGCGGCACCGGCACCTCGGTCAGGGTGAGTTGCTCGGGCGGCCCGTAGTTCTGTTGGATGAAGGCCTTCATAGGGCGGGCTCTCCGCGTGCGTGGTGCACTATGTACGGGCCGGGCTTGCCGAATGCAAGAATGCCCATCCCTCTGATAAAGGACCACTCGTGTCGTCCCAAGACCAGTGGGTGTCTCGCCCGCCCTTCAGTTCCGTAATCTTGCCATCCGGCGCATTTCCCCTACTCTTCAGCCGATGAGAAAGCTCCATGACACTCTCTACCGCGAAGAGTCGAATTACGTTGCCCAGTGCCTCGACTACGACGTGCCCAGTTTCGGTTCCCCGAAAGGAATGAACGAATATCCGTCTCTCTGAGAAAACGCGACTTCATCATCGGTGGCCATGGATTCCAAACCTTCAACGCAGGGAAAGCGGTATCGATGGACCCGCAAGCAGATCGCCCTGCTGGGGACCCTATCGGATGCCGCTCTTTCGAGAAAACTCGACCTTTGCATCAGCACCATTCTGAGAAAGCGCAAGGACCTGGGGATTCCCGGAACCCGGCCTTGGAAAACGATCCGTTGGACGCGTGACTTGATCTCCATGCTCGGCAAGTTCCCCGATGCGGAAGTGGCCAGGGTCGGCGACATGAACACCCTCACCGTTCAGAAAAAGAGAACCTCCCTCGGCATCAAGTGCTACGCCCGCAAATCGAAAAGCTGGCACTTCTGGACCAAGAAAGAGATCGCCCTCCTCGGCACCATGTCGGACGCCGATGTCGCTCTCAAGATCGGCCAGAAAAAGGCCTCCGTCGCCTGGAAGCGCGGCAAGCTCAAGATCCCACCCTATGGCGAAGCCTACGCCAACAAGCGTCCGCCGAAGCCCCTCGACTCCTGGACTCGAAGGCAGATCGCCGTCCTTGGCACCATGACCGACGCCGACGCCGCCCGGAAACTCGATCTCGCTCACTCCACCGTTCACAAGAAGCGTGTCTCCCTCGGCATCCCACCCTTCGGCCGAAGATAATCCGGCACCGAAAGATCGCCCCGTTGCCATCGATGTCGATGCATCGTCGATGCAAGAATGACGACGGCAAGAATGCCGGTCCTTCCAATGCAAGAATGCCCGGCCCCTGGACTTACACGAAGACCGGGTTCTCCGCATCGAGATCGATCCGGCGCGCCTGCCAGCCCATGGATAGCGCGATGTCTTCCAACTCCGCAATCAGTTCCAGCAACGACGCCCCGGCTCTAAGGCCGCCTTGATAGTGAATGCTCACGCCCATCGCGGCGCATCTTGGCCACACAGCTCGCGATTTCCCAGCATCAAGGCACCCCGCGCATTGCCATCCCGCCATCCCGCGGCTTTCATCCCTCATGCACGACCTCCACATCCACCTCGGCGGCGCGGTGCCTTCGTCGGTGCTGTGGGAAACCCTGCGCGACAACGGGCTGCAAACCGAGTTCGACAACTTCACGAGTTTCCACGACTCGCTGACCGCGCGGCCCGATGAGGTGAAGTCGCTCGACGATTTCCTGGGTCGCTATTTCAAGGTCACCGAAGAAATCCAGTCCTCACCTTCCGCCGCCAGCGTCTCCGCCTATCAAGTGGTGGCCAAGGCCTACCGCCGCGCGCAGATCACCGCGATCGAGTTGCGCTTCAATTCCTACAAGCGCGTCCGCCACGGGCTGCACACGATGGACGCGATCATCCTGGCGGTGATGCAGGGGCTGGAGCGCGCGTCGTTGCACTACGGCGTGGCCACCGGCATCATCCTGTCACTCGGTCGCGACCTGCCGCTGGAGGCGAACTGGCAGATCATCGAGGCCGCGATCAAGTGGCGCAGCCGCGGCTCGCTGAACGGCGCGAACGGCGTGGTCGGCATCGACATGGCGGGACCGGAGTCGCGCTCGCTAGAGATGAGCAAGCCTTGGCTCAGCGAGATCGCGACGATGATGGGGAAGGCACGCGACGCCGGCTTGAAGATCACCTATCACGTCGGCGAAAGCGAAGGCACCGGCGCGGAAGGCATGCTGCGGGTAATCGACGCCATCCACCCGTACCGCATCGGCCACGGCATCGAACTCCGCCGCGCCGAAGGTCGGCTGCGCGCGTCATTGATCTCCCGCTTGCAGGACGAAGGCATCTGCCTGGAACTTTGCCCCACCGTGAACCGGGTCACCCGCGTGGTGCCGGATTTCGCGTGGCTGGGTCCCTTCGTGCGGAACCTCGCCGACCACGACGTCCCGTTCTGCATCAACACCGACAACCCCTACCTCGTTCACACCAACCTGCGGAAGGAACATGAGATCGTCGGCAATGAAATTGGCGACGATGCCGGACCCTTGCTCAAGCTGGCGGTGCAACACGCCGAGCAGCACCGCTTTCTAAGGGCTTGAACCTTCGACGTTGCGAAACCTTCAAGGCCTGCCTTCCAGGCTCACTTGGCGGCTTGGAGAATGGCCCAAGTCCTGTCAATCGCATCGCGCAGAATCCACGCCTGCTTGCTGGGGGAGCTTTCCGCGTGCGACTGACGGATCGCCTTGGCGAGGATTTCCCGGGAGGCTTCGGGCAGGCTGTCCATGCCCCGCAGTGCTTCCACCGTGACCTCATAGATGGCGGCGCACTCCGCCTCGTTGCCGTCATTGAAAACCGGCACTCCCCGTTCAATCGCCAGCTCGATCAGCTCGGACGCGTTCAACGGGCGGGAAGCCTTCGTCGCGGGGAGCAGAACCTGATCGATCACGTGGATCACCCCGTTGGATGCCGCGATGTCCGCCTTCAACAGAGACGCATTGCCTACAAGAACGCGGCCGTCCTCGAAGCGGAACGAGATTTTCGAGCCCTGCAGAGAGGGGACGTCCTGGGCCTCAAGCGCCTTGGCAAGAGTCACACTTCCGGCAATCACGTGATTCTTGAGAATCGTCACCAGTTGGTCCCGGTTCTCCGGCTGCAACAGAGCATCCACCGTCCCGGCGGGGAGCTTTGCAAAGGCTTCGTCCGTAGGTGCCAGAACCGTCAGCGGCCCGTCTCCCGCGAGCACCCCCACCAGGTCTGCGGCGGCGGCAGCAGCGAGCAGTGTCTTGAATTGGCCTGCACTCTCGGCGACATCCACCAAGGTATTCGCACCCTTCTTGCCGGCGACTTCAGCGTCGCCGGTGGCTTTCACGAATTCGATCTCCAAGGAAAACGGTCCCTCCTTCTTGTCGGCGATCGTGAAGCCGGCGGAGGCGACCGATGCCGGATCGATCGGTTTGACAGGCAGCTCGCGCCCGAAGGCCTGCAGTTTGAAGTCCGCGAAAGGAATCGTCGTCTCCATCCATTTGCCGGCAGTCGTGGGAAGAAACGCCCGATACGAACTCGCGGACATTTGGTCGGAAACCCGCAGATCCACCCAATAGGTCCGGCCGTCACCCCTTGCCTTCACAACGATCCCGGATGTCCCGGCCAATCCGAGATCGGCCGGCTTCATTCGGATCGACGCAAAGCCTCCGTTGTTCTCCAGCGAGAGCTCCCCGGTGAAGAGCAACGTTCCTTGGTCGGAACGCTTGAATCCGCCTTTGGATATCCCACCCATCACCCCGTCGTTCACAGAGCTCCAGGACTTCAATGATTCGTCGTTCTCGAAGGATGCGATCGCTTTCATCGCGCCTTGGAGCGGCTGCTGGGTGACGAGCGCGGCGATCACGATGGCAAAAGCGGAGCAGCGGAGGTTTGGCAGGGCACTAATGAAGTTCATGGTCGGGGCAATGGAGTCTGACTTCCGCATCTGGTGTGGGGAATTATAGATGTGTTCGTTCGGGATGATTGTCTGGATTCAAGAAAATCCGGAAAGTCCTTGGAACCGCATGACTCCCCGGGGACAGGAATCACCGATGCGCCGTTTTTGACCGCTGAAGTCTGGATCAATAATCGGATCGGTGGCAGCCTCGACGCATCAGCGAAGGCCAGCCATGAACCGTCACGACGATCCGTTTCAAGAAGCCCGGGCGAAATGCCCGATCCAGATCGGCACGTTCCAAGGCGAGCGCGTGCCCATGATCTTGCGTCTCAGGGATGTCCGGGAGGCGGCGAAAGACACTGTCAAATATAGCTCGGACGCGCCCCGGCGGGTGCCAATACCCTCGGAGGAGGAGGTCCGCACGGTCCGACAATATCCGCTGGAAGTCGATCCGCCGTCGCACGCGGAATATCGGAAAATCGTCGAGCCGTTTTTCCTGCGCCCGAAGCAGCCGGATGTGCTCGCCAAGATCCACGGCTTGATCGACTCCCTGCTGTCCAAGGCGCTGGAGGCGGATTTCATCGATGCGGTAAAGGACTTTGCCATTCCACTCCAGTCCTATGCCCTGACCTATCTGCTCAATGTTTCCGAGAAGGAGGCGGAGCGGTGGGTGAGCTGGGGAATCCATGTGTTCAAGGACGGGGACGGGAAATCCAAGGGGCCGTTCATGGAAAAATACTGCCAGCAGATGTTCGAGGCCGCTGCCGAAAACCCGGGTGACGATTTCTTCTCCGCGCTGAATCAGGCGGAATTCGAAGGTCGGCTTCTAACCGTCGAAGAGAAGCTCGGCTATGCAAACATCGCCTTTGCCGGAGGCCGTGACACGATCATCCACACCGCCACCCGCCTCATTTCCTATTTCGCTGAAAACCCCGAGGCTTTGCAGTGGATCCGGGAGAATCCGGACAGGATCACCCTGGCGTCCGAGGAGTTTTTCCGGGTGTTCATCCCCCTCACGCACATCGGGCGGGTCTGTCCGGTGACGACGGATGTGCACGGCTTCGAGGTGCAGCCCGGGGGGCGCGTCTCGCTCTGCTGGTCGTCCGCCAACCGCGATCCCGAGGTGTTCGTCGAACCGAACGAAGTCCGGCTCGACCGCAGGCCCAACCCTCACGTTGCCTTTGGGTTCGGGCCGCACCTCTGCCTTGGGGCGCACCATGCTCGGGCCATCATGCGCGGTCTGATCCAAAAACTGGCGGAACGGGTTTCCAATGTCGCGGTTCTCGAAGCCGTGGAATTTATTGAGAACGAGCCCGACTACACCCGCAAGATCGGCTACGAGCTGTTGCGGGCGAGATTCAAGGAATTTGGAAAATGATCATTCATGCGAAGGCGTCTGAAATCGGATTCGCCGGCGTGTTTGCCCGCGGCCTGGGTGCGGCAGGTGGTGAGGGATATCGCGCACTTCTGCACCTTTGGCTGGCACGGTTTCCGCCGTGGCTGTTATGACTCGGCACATGAAGATTTCCCCGGTCCTTGTCAGCATGCTCATCCTCTCTGCCGCTTGCGGGCATGCGGCGGAGGCAAAGCCGAACGTTCTCTTGATCTGCGTCGATGACCTGAAGCCCTTGCTCGGCTGCTATGGTGACACGGTGGTGAAGAGCCCGAACATCGACAGGCTCGCCGCGCGTGGAATCGTGTTTGAGCGCGCCTATTGCAATCAGGCCGTGTGCGCTCCCTCGCGCAACGCGCTCATGACAGGTCTCCGTCCGGCCACGATTGGCATCTATGATTTCGAAACCAATCGCGCCGGGCAACTGGGGTGAGCTCCGGAACTATTCCGACATGCCGAAGAGAGGTCCGCTTACCGACACGCAGACGCGGCATTTGATCCACGGCTACCACGCCGCGACCAGCTACATGGACGCGCAACTGGGCCGGGTGCTCGACGTGCTCGATGAAACCGGGTTGGCGAAGAACACCGTCGTCATTTTGTGGGGTGATCACGGCTGGCATCTGGGCGATCACGGGCTGTGGTGCAAACACACCAACTACGAACAAGCCGCCCGCATTCCGCTAATCGTCAGCGCGCCCGGGGTTTCCCGCGCTGCCTCGCGGACTGCCGCGCTTGCGGAGACCGTGGACCTCTATCCCACGCTCTGCGAACTCGCGGGGCTGCCGGTTCCGTCGGCCCTTGATGGACGCAGCCTGCTGCCGACGCTCAAGGATCCTGCGGCGGACACGGAGGAGGCGATCTTTCATTTCTATCCGCGGCAGGCGATGATGGGCCGCGCGGTGCGTACCGCCGACCACCGGCTTGTGGAGTGGAAAAAACCCGGCGCTCCTGCGGAGGACGCGGTGCTCGAGATCTACGACTACAAAGCCGATCCCGCCGAGACAGAGAACCTCGTCGCGAGGCAGCCTGAAACGGTGGCCCGCCTGCGCGCAATCCTCGCCCGCCAGCCGGAAGCGAAGCCTCAGTTTAAGAGCAAGCCCGCAGCAGCGGAGCCCTCAAAAGCCGGGCCCGGAGCGAAAGATCGCGGCGCGATGTTCGACAAACGCGACGCGAACCAGGACGGCAAGCTCACCCGCCAGGAATTCCTCGCCGGCCAACCAAACCCCGAAGAGGCTCCCAAGCGATTCCCGCGCTTCGATACGAACCACGACGGCGAGCTGAGCCGCGAGGAATTCATCGGCGGCGGGCGGTAAGCAATCTTGATCCGCAATCTCACTGCACGGCCGCCTGGAGCCGCCCGAACAGCTTGCCGCCCGCCGCCTTGGCAGCCGGAACCGTGACGACGATGGTGTCGGTAGCGGCATCGAAGTTGGTGATCGTGACATTGATGCCATTCATCGAAGAACTCATGTCGCCTACCGGCACGCTGTTGAGAATCGGGAAAGTCAGGTCGCTGGACCATTGGAAGGCAAGATTTGCGCCACCCACCGAGGCCACCTTGCGTTTGAAGGTAAGCACCAGATCACCCGCACCGTTGCGGGTTGAAGCAGGCAGCAAGGCGGATGAGTTGGACCCGGGTGCGGAAGGGTTGGGCTCGCCCCCGAGGACAAACTCAAGGGCGTTCTTTACCCCGTCAAAATCGGGGTCGGCATCGCCGCCGGCAGCGAGTCCAATGAGGTTCTTCGAGCTGGTCCATGACTCGTAGGGAGTGAGCGTTCCGACCGGCACGTCCGCGAAGGTGAGCGCGGGGATGGCGTTGGCACCGTAGAGCAGCGTCGGAATGCTTTCACTTGGGTTCCAAACGCTATCTTGAAAATAATCAAGAGCCGCGGTTGCAGCCGCGGCACTGGCGAGTTGAAGCGTCACGACATTTCCAGACGCGCTCCCGGAAGCGACCCGGTTGGCGACTTTGTCCACGTAGTAGTTGGGAAGCGAGAAGCTGCTCCAGCTCATGGCCTGGTCGAATTCCAGGGCGATTGCCGTCCGGGCCGCTGAAGTGAAGTAGGCCCGCTTCAGGTTGGGCGCGGTGACGGAGGCTCCGGGTACGACGCCGTAGAAATCCCGGCTGACCACAGGCAAGATGCGGTCCGCCATGTTTTCGTACCCCGTTTTGCTGAAATGACAACCCTCGTAGCCCGCAATACCCAAGGTGTTAAGGACGCTCATCTTGGAAAAGAGAAACGGCAACCTGCGCTGAACCTCGCGGAGTTGATCGCCCTTGGGGCCGATCCCGCAGGGCTTCGGCATTACTTGAAAGAGGATGTATTTCTGGAAGTTCGGATAATCCTGTTTCCAGGCTGCGGACATGTCCAAAAACATCTGCTGATAGGTCGTGTAGTCGAAATCGCTGATCGGGCCGAAATTGCTGCAATCGCTCTCACCCTGATGCCAGAAGATGCCGCGTATCCCGTGGGTCAACTTGGCTGCGATCACGCGGTTGAGCAAGTTGGCGTAAATCGAATACGAGGCTCCCGCGACGGTGTGGTTCACCGGATTGGCCTGGTGCTGGTCGATCCGGGTGCCGCCGACGGCTCCGTTGATGATGCAAACCGGCATTTGGTGGGTCGCGACGATTTGGAGGGCCAGTTCCATGCCCCAGAATCCGATGTTCGTCGGCCAGAAAGGATCGGTGGCCTTGCTGCGGGCGCGGCTCCAAGTTCCTCCGGAGGTCGCATAAGTGCGGATCCATGGGCTGGTGGTGTCATCGCGCAGGGCACTGTTGTCAGTGGCATAGGCATTGGACTGGCCTTCGATGATATAGGCGTCGCCGCAAACCAGGTCGGTCACCGTGGCGACAATCGTGTCCGCATTGCTGACATTGGTGGTGCCGTAGACGACCTTGTAGGTGGTCATTCCCGCCAAGATCGGTGCCGAGAATGCAAAGGAGGTTCCCACCAGACCCTGCCTGTGGGTGGCGTAAAGGACATCGGTTCCGGTGTCGGTGGTGTAAACTTTCAGGAACACCCCGGCGGGAGAACCACTCTGGGTGCCGTTGTAGTAAATCGTGCCGAAGCCGGTGTCCGGGTTGCGGGCGAAGAACTGCCCGATGACCGGCTTCTCGGTGGCACCCGGGGTGCGTTCCAGCCAGGGATCGGCCGCCGGTTCCTGGACATCGATGGTTACCGACTCGGTGACTTCGAATCCGCCGTTGTCCAAACGGAGCGTGACCACCATCGGGCCGCCGCCTTGGGAACGGGTCAGAGTCAGCACGCCCGGGGTGATCTGTTGAATCACCGGCACTCCACGAACGCTCCATTGGTAGTTGAAGTTGGTGCCGCCGGTCGCTTGCAGCAGGGCAAGGTTGGCGATGTTGGGTTGGACCGTGATGGTTTGGCGGCCATCCCAGGTGGCGGGCGCTGTCAGGGAGTATTCTGGCAGCGGTGGCGCGATCACCGCCGTCACGGTGTAGACTTTGGTAACCAGCGAATCCGAGGAAGTTACCGTATAGGTCTGTGGGGATGTGAAATCACGCGCCGTGCCGGAAACCGGAACACAAGTGGCTCCAGGCGCGAGCGTGAAGGTGGGCAAGAGACTGGTCACACTGGTGCCGTAGGGCACGGTCAAGGTGATATTGGTCCCGCTGATGACGGCAGGATTGCCGTGCAGGCCAAAGGTCACCATGTCGGCTCGGGGCGGGATCACCCCGGTCTGTATGAGTTGGAACCCGTTGATCGGCGAGTTCGCACCATCCCCAACCAGGAATCCAAGCTGGCCGTTGAACTCGGGAACAAGGCCCTTGATGCGATACCAGTTACCCACATTGCCCGCTCCCGTCGCCACGTTTGCAGGGTTGGTATCTTCGGCCAGGGCCACGACGGTGCCATCGGTTCCCGAAAGCAGGCGATTCACGTAGATCGTGCCGGTGAGTCCGCTTCCGATGGTTTGCCTGACAGGGTAGCTGTCACCATTTTTCCACCACCAATCCGAGTAGATGATCAGGTCATAGGAATGGCTGATGGAGAGTCCTTTGAGGGTCATGTTGGCCGTAGCTCCCAGACCGCCGATGTAGCCGTTGAAGATCTTGGGCCCGCTGTTGAGATTTTGAGCAGCGACACTGGATCCGGTGATGTCAAAGGTGACACCCGCAGTGGTGGCACCCGCGGAGTCTTTCAGAGCCATTGCGGTTTGAGGCACCGATGTGACGCGATTCCAAGTGCTGTTGACGGTATTCTCAGCGGCCGCACCGACGAAATTGTCAACCGTGGTGATCTGGCCGCTCATGTTCACATTCCAGACGGCTATGTTCTGGGAGACCATGCCGGTGGTCGCGGAGGCGGGAGCGGATGCCGTCGTTGGATTCCGTGCGGCACTCTTGTCCCTGGCGGTGATGGTGTAGGTGTAGGCTGTGTTGGCGGTCAGACCCGTATCGGTATAGACCGGGCCGTCCTGCCAGTTGCTGCTGGTCGCGCCAGAATTGCCACTGGTCTCGGTGAAGAGGTATTCCACGCCGCTGGCATCGCTGGCGGTGGTGGCCGTCATGGTGATGCTGGAACTACCGACAGCCGCCGGCGCGCTGGCCCAGATCATGGGACTCGGTGTCGGCGGGGTGGTGTCGGGCGCGCCGCCGCTGTTCTCGATCAGTTGGAAGCCGCTGAATGCCGCGTTCGTTCCCCCCATGCTGAACACGAGGTTTCCGCCGACGTTCGGGATGAGACCGGGGATGCGAAGCCAGTTGCCTTCGATGTTCGTATTCGGACCCGGGTTCGTGTCTTCGACCAAACCCGGGACGGTTCCGTTCGTGCCGGTGGAGATCTGATCCAAAACGATCGTGCCGGTGAGACCGCTTCCGGCGGTCTGCGTCAAAGGGAAGGTCCCGTTGCCTTTCCAAAACCAGTCGGAGTAAACAATGAGATCATAGGTCTTGCCGGCACTGAGTCCCCCGATCGTCATGGTGAACGGAGTGCTATTATCTGCGGTCTTTATCCACGTGGAGAAGATTTCGGGACCGGTTACGGGGGCAAAGCCCCCGTAATTCATGGGTCCGGGCGGTGTCAATGTGAGGGTTACCGTGCTGGCTGCCCCCGTCGAATCAGCGAGTGTCTGGTTGGACGGCGTCGCCGTGAGGACCGAGTTCCAGAAGCTGTTCGCGGTGTTCTCGGGAGCAGCTCCGGTGAAATTGTCACCGGTGGTGAGTTCGGTGCCGATGTTGACATTCCAGACCGGTCCGGCGTGAGCCGACAGGTTGGCAAGGGCGAGAGCGGTGAGCGCCGCAGTGGCGAGAACCCAACGAGGGGAATGGAGGCGCTTTCTGCAATTCATGATCGGCTGGAAGATACGGGTCCTTTGTCTCTCAAATCAACCCGCCCCCATTCCCGTGAGAGAATGGAGGCGGGCGTCGGTGGTGAATCGTCTGCGATGAGCAGGCTTTCACCGGTTCTCAGGCGGCGGCAAGTGCGCCGGGCCCTTCTGTGATTGGCATTACGGTGTCGGTGTCACAAGCAGGCGGACGAACTGGATACCCAAGCCGGGTGGCAGCAGGTAGCTCAGGTTGCCACCTGCCGGCACGGGCCGTGGTGTGACGTTGCTCCACGTGCCGAGGTTCGACGAGGTTTGGACTTCGTAGGTGCCGACGTAGGCCGGGGCCATCGGCCAAGTGACCGTGTTGGTCGCGTCCAAGCCGGGCATGGCCGTGACCGAGGACCCGCTCTGGCCCATGAAGTATTCGATGCCGTTCTTCACGCCGTCGTTGTCGTGGTCCTGATCGGCGGTTTGGCCGGGAGCGTTGGCGGTGGCCCAGGCGCTGAAGCCCGTGGTGGCGGCGACTTCCCTGACCTGGAAACCGGCCGGGCCGAGGTGGTTGAAACCGTTGGAACCCGTACCCCATGTCTGGGCCGTGAAGGAAGATCCCGTCACGTTCTTGAAGACGATGTAGTTGCCCTCGGTCGTCGCATCGACCATCTCGATGAAATTGCCGTCAAAGGCTCCCGACTTCAGTTTGAAGGCACGATCCGCGCCGCCTTTGAACTTGATGATTCCCGTGCCATCACCGAACTGGCCATCATTGGCACGGATGTAGAAGATCACATCGTAAACCGCGAAGGGAATGTTGGTCATTTCCATGTCGAACAAGTGGTCTCCGGGGCTTTCCGAGAAGTTAAGCGTGGAGTTCACGCCGGAACCCATCATGTTGTAGGTGCCATCTCCCAGGTTCGTATTACGCGGCTCGCCAAAGGACTGCCAGCCATTGCGGCAGTCCTTTAACGTGAATGTCGCCGTGCTCGATTTATTACTGGTCAGCGTGACGGGTGCCAGCGGCGAGCTCGGGTTCCATGGCACCTCGAAGTTGCTCCATCCGATTGTAAACCAGTCGTCAAAACCTGCTGGTAGCCCCGGACTCATCAGCACATTGGCCTGAGATGCGAGCGGGAGGTTACCGAATGAATAGAAATTGAGGCTGAAGGTATTGGTCAGTTCCTTAACGGTCAGGATGCCGTTTTGCAATATGAAGCTGTAGTTGGAGGCAGCCAGAGTGCCCACGTCACAAGTGATGGGGTAGTCTCCGGGAGGCGACGCGGGCGTCGCGGGAGTGGTCAGTTCCGGTGTGCCAGTCACTCCCGATGTCGCAAGAGTTTGCCCATTCTCATAGCCGCTGATCTGATATAGAAACGGACTTGGGTTCGGGGAATTCGGGGCCCGGAGCGTGTTCAAAGCTTTCACGGTCAGTGGAGCTTTGCTTACCACTTGCGAGATCGAGGCTGCGGCGGTGCTCGTCAGGTAGATCTGGAAACCGCTGTATTCCGCCGTGATCACACGAGTTCCCGCGCCAAGGGCGGTAGTGTTCAAAGTGGCCTCACCCGTGGTGGTATTGACTGCCACCGGGCTGCCAACGTAACCGTCTCCATCAAGGAACTGAACCGTGCCGCCCGTGGGGACCGGCGAGACGGTGGCGGTGAAGCTCACACTTTCCCCATAGGTCGTCGGAGCACCTGCCGCAGCCAGCACCGTGGTGGTCGGTGTGGCGGCAGCCACCGTGAATGTGCGGGTCGCGGAAGTGGCGGTCCCGGGAGGAGCGTCGGTGTTGGCAACGGTCGCGTAGATTTGATAAGTGCCGGAGGGCAATGCCCCCAAACTAGCCGAAAATGGCGAACTTGTGCCGGTCGAGACCGTCGCGACCGTCGGACCTGAAGGACTGATCGGCGTCGTGTGGAACGTAACGGTGTCGGTGAAGGCACCAGGTTCCAGCACGGTGGCGGTGGCCGTGATGGGGGTGCCGGTTTCATACGCCTGGGCGTTGGGCGGACTGGTCAGCGCAACGCTTAAGGCACCAATGTCATACTCAAGAGTAATGGTTCCAGACCAGCCGCCTGAGTAAACTGTTTCGAGAGACACGGAATGGTCGTGAAGATCAATCGCTGGAACACCATCGGCGGCCGTCAGCGTTTTGCTTGCGGCAGCACCGATACTGTAGTCGCCACCCGCATTCCAAGGCAACTTGATGGGAGCGTCCGCGGCGACGAGCGTGCCGCCGTCCACATCAGCTCCAAACGCACCGACTTGGAGGACGCCAACGCCAGCTCGGTCTGCAAAGTAAACGGCGAGGTCACCAAGGTAGGGATCGCCGTTCCCCAGTCTCACGTCCCAAGAAACCGTCCTGAGAATGGAACCTGTAGGTAAGGCATCCAATGCGATCCGAGAGTATAGGGTGCCGTTGTTTACTCGGGTGTAAGCGGGGAACACCCCTAGATCGATTACGGTGGTTGTGGTCAGCGCTTGCGCGCTGCCGGCCGACAGTCCTGCCGCGACCGCGACCGCGCACGCCAACGGCATGAGGGACCTTCTCATGCGGTTGATAATCTCTAATGGTTTCATATTATTTCGGTTGGTTTTCGTTCGGTTGTTTTTTTGGGAATTCGGTTGCGGCAACGCTCGGGAGTGGGCGATTGATGTCAGGGATTGCAGGCGGATTGCAGGCGTGAGCAGGGCGGGCAGGAAAAAAAGATGAAAACTGTGTGCAGACTTTTGCTACGGTCTGGTCATTGGACTCAGAAGTGGCGGTAGGGGAAGAAGTATTCTCAAAATAACGGGTTCTAACAGAGAATAGGTTGGGTGCGCGGTGAGGATGAACGGTGCTTCCTACGTCATGCAGGTGATCGATCCTGTCAACCGATCAGGCCCGGGCCCAAAGCGGGAGCCGAGGCCCCGGCGGTGGATGAGGTGTCCCGGGCAACGTGGTCCGCGTAAGGTCGGGGTGCGGCAAGTGGGTCCTGCGGCACAGCTCGGGCGTCATCCCTTTGAATTTCCGGCTCATTGCGGCTGTGCCGCCGTAACGGTATCCACGATGGTGGTGACGGTCGGCTGGACGGCACCCGGCGTTGCGTGGATGATGAAGATCCGCCGGACAGCCTCCAGGTACTGCAACTGGCGCTCGGCGAAGGCCACCCATGCCTCGCCCTGCTTGTAGTAGAAATTCGTCTGGGCCATGTTGAAATCGTCGACCTTCTTGACGAGCGGCACGGCGGTGATTTTTCCTGGATGCACCGGTAGCTTGTGCTCACCGGCCTGGATGGCGGTTTCCACCTTGATCAAGGAAAGCGCGCGCGATTCTCCCTTGGGGAACGCCTTTTCGGAATCGTCGATGAGGACCATCCGGTAGGCGGTTCTCCCTCCGGCCGCACCCGGCAGAACCACGACGATCGCGCGTTTGACGTCCGGCGGAAGGGCGACGCTTGCCGCCAGACTCGCAGTCGGATTCGCGGGGTCGATGGCGGCCTTGTTGTAAAGCACCAACGATCCGTTAACCGGCAGGATGAACAAAGGTTCGGACAGATCCTGGGGCCTGAAAGGCAATGGGGTCACGGCCCCGGACTTGTCGGTGAAGAAGAGATCGGCGTTGGGTTGCGCCGGATCGTGCAACACGGCGCGGATCCGCACGGGAGCCGGCGGTCCTGCTTGCTGGGCATGAGCCGCGAGTGACAGCCCGAGGGCGGCAAGAATGTGGAGGAGTGATCGATGAATCATGTGAATCAGACTTCGCTACCTGAAAGCCAGCGGAAGGAAACCACGTTGATGCGACGCCCAAAAGTCTTGTTCGCGGGCTTGGCCGTGGGGTCTAGCGAGGCATTGAGCGACGGGCGGTCCGCTGGATCGACGTATTCCGGGACGCGTTGCACCACGGCCTCGGCATAGGCCCGTGCGGTGATTTTGCCGGTGGCGTCCTGCGCGTCTCCATAGACGCGGATGACAAAAGTATCGCCACGGACCGTGGCGGACGGCTCCAGGATGCGGAGCAGATCTCCCTGGTTGACCCAACCGGGAGCGCCCGCTGCCGGGTTGCCAGTGGTGGCTTCCGGCGTCTTGTAGTTGTACTGCTTCGGATCGCCAATGTCCGCGGTGGTGATTGGAACCTGATTTAGGAACGAGTCGATAGGTCCGGCGTTCTCTTTCTCATTGATTTCAGCCTTGGCGATGGCGGCTTCCAGGGCGCCACTCAAAGTGAAGGGGCCGGCCGTGCCGACGCGGCGATTCACGAACTCCGACATGGAGAGGAAAGGACCGCGCGCCCGCACCTCGTCCACGATTTTCACTGCCAGATTCCCGACTTCGGCGTCGGTGAGCTCGCGGTAGCCGTTCCAGACGTTGGATCTTTGGTTGTCAATTTTGGTTGCGTCCACCCCGGGGCCGGGATTGGCCCCTCCGTTGACCAGCGACATGGCAGTGACCGGCACGCCGGTAGCCGTCCTGAAGTCGATCCCGGCGGAGCGCGCCCAGAGAGTGAAAACATCGCTCTTGTTCATTGAGGCCAGCATTGCCTTCCACGCCTGGACGTTCGTCGAGTTGACGTTGAAGGGGCCGCGGACCATCTGGTACTCGGCGGCGGTCTTGTAAGTGGTGCCTGTCGGCTTCCCGGTGGCGAAGAGCTCATCCTTGGCGTCGGCTGCGTTCTTACCGCCGGGCAGATAGGGCAGGAAGGACTGCGAGGCCAGAGGCGTGCTGCCGTTCATGAATTGTTCGAACACCGCATCGGGCTTGGTTGCCCCGCGGGTGGCGAAGGTCGAAAAATAGAACCGGTCGTATAAAGCGTGGTTCGCCAGCACCGAATGATCCAGCAACTGGGTGCTGGTGATGGCCGGATTTGTTTCCACCACCTTGTTGGCTGACATCAGTGGATGAAGGAGGGAATTGCCCACGGGTTGGACGAAGTGCGGCAGGAATGAGGTGGTGAGGGCGTTGGAGCGTCGGAAGTCGGCGATCGTCTGCAGCGGACCCGAGGGAACTTCGAGATAACTGCCGGACTTGATGCCGGAAGTGGTTCTGTTTCCCGTGAGTGACGGAACCCGGTTGGTGGCGTCGACGTCCATGTAGTCCTGATAGTCACCTTTGCTCAGGAACGGCTGGAAATTGAGTTCATAGGCCTGCGCCGACGGCTTTTCACTTGCCAGATTCGTGGTGAAATTCGAGCGGGACGGGTTATGGAAAAGAAAGGGTTTGCCGGCCAGGCGACCGTCTTTGAGCAAGTTGAGCTGAGGACTCTCGGCCGGACTCTTGGTGCGATTGTTGGTTTCAAAGACGCCGCCGTTGGTCGTACGGGCATATGCGGAGAAAATGGCGAACTGACGCACAAAAGTATCCTGTTGGGCGTATGCAACGCCGCCAGGCGCGGCGCAATCCGAAGCGGCCAGTGAACCCGTGGGCGGGTAGCGGTAGACCCGGTCGTCGAAGATATTCTTGAGCGTGGAGTCATTCATGTAATCGAACTGGAGCTTGGCATAGGGGGCAAGGGTGCCGGAGCTGGTTGCCTGGAGCTTCGCGTTGACCGCGAAAGTCGGGGCCAGTTCATTCTTGGTAAAGGAAGTATTGTCTTTGTATGGATCGGGTCTCTGCGCTTTGAATTCCACGTAGAATCGATCGGTGACAGTCGATTTCGAAATTTTCGGCGATGTCGCCGCATCACGCAGCATCATGAAGGGATGCCCGGGCCACCCCCCTGGAAAGACGCTCCCCGGTTTGCGCATATTGGAGATCGTCACCGCATACATTTCATATCCGAGACCCGGGGTGAAGGAGGGCTTCGCCTTGATGGCCTTGGTGAGCCTGTTGTCCCAATCAAAGCCCACGGTGCTGTGGCCGGCTGAAGCATCCGACTTGAAAGAAGCACTCGGGGCAAAGCTGGGCCCGCAGATCAGCGTTTGTCCTGGCTTCATGACAATTGGGGCTGATATGGCGGAACTGGCATCGAGAGGGTCGGTGTCGCTCCAATTGGCGATGTTCATGACGAATTTCTTGTCGGATCTGCCATTGTGATCGCTACCCGCGTCATAGCTCATGGTGTTGATCGACTCGAATTTCCCCGCCTCAACGCTCATGGAAGCGAATCCCCCGCTGCCGCCCGCCTGGAACATGAAGTTGAAGGCCACGGGAATGTTTTCGAAAGTGACCTCCATTTTATGGAAGGAAATATTGACATTGTATGGGTTGTGAAGGGTGACCACCGGTGTGAAAATTAGATTCAAATGATGATCGAAATAATCTTTGAGGGCTTGGTTCCCGTTGATCCAAAAAACGTCGGTTGTCGGTCTGGCAACGAAGCTGAAGATGGTATCTACCTTGGCAATGACCGGTGCCGGATTGTAGGTGATAGGAACTTGGGCGTTGGAGATGGCGGCTTGGTTGACGATGAACCTGGGGCTGGTTTCGAGGTTCGTAAGGCTCCTGAAGGAATTGTAGTAGCTGGCCAGCGCACTCCAGTTGGGATCGGAAACGCCGGTAAGTCCATGCGTTGACTCATACAGCTTCTTGCCGGTGAATTCGGGGGGCAGCGTGTTGGCGGTGGCTGATCCCATTTCGAACATCGAGGATAAATCCTGCTTGAGACCGCCGCCACGAACGTCGGCCAGAACGCCCAGAGAATAGGGGGTGATGTCATTCCGGAAGGCTTTGACCCGTTCTTGCGCGTCATCGAGAAGTTCGACTTGGTTCAAATCGATGATTTTTCCGGCTGTGGCCGTGGCCTCGGCAAACTCTTCCGCTGAGAAGTCGGTGGGAAGGAAGTCCAGCGGACTACCATCGGATCCTTTCATGACCGAGGGCTCCGGGCGGTGGCCCGCAAGCAAGGCGCGCTTTTGAGCCAGGGTGGCTTTCTGGCTTGGGTCGCGGTAGATATTGACACGCGCCTTCACCGATTCGTCCGAAACATGCCAGGCGTATGAGCCTTGGGTCTTGTCGCTGGTTACGACTGGCACCAGACCAGCGGTCGCTTTTGTGGTGTCGTTGGCATCGGCGCCAAGTGATCCGGTGTCCACCAGTGCGACGGTTTTGTCAGTCCAAGCGGTGGTGGCGAAATCCCGGGAGCGGGGGGAGGCAAGGTCGGCACTGGAAACGAGCCAGCGTCGGAAGCGGCTGGTCTTTTCGGCGGTGTAATCCGGTGCGCCGCTTGGGTCGAAGTCCCACCACGATTCCCAAACCCCGGTGGTGTTGGGTTTGGCGACCGGGGTCGATGATGTCGCGAGGATTTCCGAGGTGGCGGTGATCGCCCGGTCGGGTCCGGCGTGCTTTTGCAAATCCCCGATCGCCAGCATGAGCGCCAGCCTGGCGTTCGCCCGGGCCTCGGCCTGGGCCATGACCTGCGACGAACTGCGCAGCGAGATGGCGGAAAGGCTGAGCAGGCCCACCGCAACGATGGTCAGCAGGACCATCAGCGAGAGGGTGATGACCAAGGCAAACCCATCTTTCGTCTTACGGAAGGCCGGCTTTTGGAGAGGCGGGTGGAATTTCATGTTCCGGCGAGAAGTGGATTGAAGCCATGGAATCGTCTGTTCGGGGGGACGGGGAGCAGATGTTGGCAGGATCGGTGTGCGGTTGAAAATCCGTGGATTCTGAGGTGGGCTTTCGTCGGCCTGGCATCAGGGTCGTGGGTTCGCGATGGCTTTCTGAGTTGGGGGGCGGTGCGTCTGATCGCAACGATTGGGATAGGTTGAGATGGAGCGTGTGATACCAGAACTAGAGCACGTCCCAGCATCGTGAGCGCCATAAAGTCTGCAAACGGCGAGAAGGGAAGATTAAATCTCTCGACAACTAGTCCATTTGGCGAACAGGTTGGAGCGTGCGTCCCATCCCGCGAACATCCTTGCCTGAGCGGGTCGCCTCGCACTTGCGCGAGGGTATCCAGCTGGGGCGATGGAGTGATCAATTTCCGGGCGTGCAGCAGTTGGCGGCGGAGCTGGATGTCGCGCGTCACACGGTCCGGCGCGCGCTGCAGCTCCTTGAAGACGAGGGCGTTCTGGCAGGGCGCGGGCTGGGCCGCAACCGCAGCATCACGGCCGCCGGCGCGGTCACGGCATTCCAGCGACCGCTCCGGGTGGCCATTCTGCGTCACGATGCACGCTTGGTCGACGACCCGCAGTCATCCATTTCCCTGATCCAAATCATGCACGCGCTGGAGGCGGCAGGGCATACCGCGTTTTTCTGCAAAAAGTCCCAGATCGAGCTCAAGCACGATGTTGCGCGCATCTCGCGCCAACTGGAAGCCGCCCGGGCGGATGCTTGGGTGGTCGAGTCCGGATCCCGACCGCTTTTGGAATGGTGCGCCGGTCAACCGACTCCCTGCCTCGCGTTGTATGGCCGTGCCACCAACCAGCCGCTGGCCAGCGTCGGGGTGAATTCAGAGCTAGCCTACCGGGCTGCCACGCGCCGCCTCCTCGCGCTCGGGCATCGACGCATTGTGTTGATTGTCCGCGAACCGGTCCGCAAACCGACGC
This sequence comes from Verrucomicrobiia bacterium Tous-C4TDCM, assembly GCA_002304315.1. Taxonomy (GTDB): domain Bacteria; phylum Verrucomicrobiota; class Verrucomicrobiia; order Verrucomicrobiales; family Akkermansiaceae; genus Haloferula. The sequence continues at coordinate 20,465 of NEUO01000008.1, read as the reverse complement.
CGGGCCTCTGCGCCCGTGCGTTTCTAGAAGAACTGAGCCTCCACGGTATTCAACCAAGCGGCTACAACCTGCCGGACTGGAAGGAAAGCCCGGAAGGATTCAATCGCTTGTTGGGGAATCTCTTCAAGGGCACGCCGCCCACAGCGTTGATCATTGATGAGACATCGCGGGTGTTTGCAGCGCTGGCGTTTCTCGCCCGGCACGGCATCAAGGTGCCGGAGCACGTCTCGCTGATTTTCTCCGATAATGATGCCATGCTCGATTGGTGCCATCCGGCCATCGCCCGGATGCAATGGGACAGCACACCCATTGCGCGGAACGTGGTGCACTGGGTGAGTACCGTGCGAAAGGGAAACCCCGGCCGAAAGGTCAACGATGTCACGGCGGAATTCGTACCCGGCGGCAGCGTCGGCCCGGTCTGGAACGGGGGAAGTCGGACAAGTCCGTGAGGAGGGTTGAACGGGTATCGGTGATCCAATTCTTACCCCTGGAACTTCGGCGAGTCCGCGAAGGCTCCGGGTCATGGACGGAAACCATCATTTGACAAATCCTCGGGCCCTCGGATCCTCAAGACTTCCATCGCAGCGGATTCCGGTTCGATGGCGATCCTGTCCCGATGACTGCTCCCGAAGAACGCTTTCACTCGTCCGCATTGATCCCCTGGGTCTTTGCGCTGGTGGCGTTGATCGGGTGCAACGCGCTGCTGCCGAATCTGGCGCAGGCGCGAAAGGGGAGGGACTTGGATTCGTGCAGCCTGACCCAAGTGACGGGCGATTGCCCGGCTCCGGGCGCCCAATCGCAACCCGGGGTGATACTTGCACCCTCGGGTCAAGGCCGCTTCAAACTGACGGCCCCGCCGTCGAGTTTGTTGGAGATGGATCTCCGCGAGGTTTCTCGCGTGATCCGGGGCGGACGGGGATCGGTTCAGGGCCGCGCGCCACCGGGGGTTTGGGATTCCTAAGCGCGGCTTCCATTCTGCGGAAACAATCCGGCCGGTGTGTCGGATCAATCACCGCATGATCGTGATGCTGCCTTCGATGATCCCGCCGCGGTGCGGGACTGCTGCCCGTTGTCGAGACGGGTGATCGCCCGGGTGGCCCATGCGTGGCCGGCCCGGGTTCGCCTCACGATTCCATCGCCTTTTCCCATCCGGTCCCGCCGTGTCCCGGCCGAACCCCACTTCAATTCATTCCCATGATTTCCTGGCCCTTTCCCAAACTCCTCGGCAACAAGAACGAGCGCGAGCTCGGCCGGCTCCGCCCGATTGTTTCCCGCATCCGCGAAATCGAAGGCGCGCTGCAACGGGAGCCTTTCGAGAAACTGCTCGAACTCACCCGCGGCTGGCAGGATCACCTGTCGCGCTACCACGCGCTCGACGCGCCGCCGAAGTCGCGGCTTGAGGGCATGGATGATGCCGCCCTGCGCGATTCTTCCGAAGCGCTAGAAGCGCGGCTTGCGTTATTGCGCCGGGAATTCTCGTCGCTGCCCTCCCGGGTCGAAGCCACGTTGGAATCCATCGAAGCCGCGAAGGCCGCGTTCCTGCGGATCGAGGAAGGCTTCGACGTGTCGCGCGCGAAGTATTTGCAGAAGATCATGCCCGAGGCCTACGCGGTGGTGAAGAACGCCGCGCGTCGCCTGTGCGGCCGCGGGGTGCTCGTCAACGGCCAGCCGCTGGTGTGGGACATGGTGCACTTCGACGTCCAGCTCATCGGCGGCATCGCCCTGCACCGCGGGCTGATCGCGGAGATGCAAACCGGCGAGGGCAAGACCCTCGTTGCCACCTTGCCGGTCTATCTCAACGCCCTGACCGGCCTCGGCGTCCACGTCGTCACGGTCAACGACTACCTCGCGAAACGCGACTCGGAGTGGATGGGCGCGCTGTTCCAATCCCTCGGCCTGACGGTCGGCTGCCTGCAGAACCAAATGCAGTCTTGGGAGCGCCGCCAGCACTACGCTTGCGACATCACTTACGGCACGAATTCGGAGTTCGGCTTCGATTACCTGCGCGACAACGGCATGGCGGATACCAAGGACGAGCAGGTCCAGCGCGGGCACTACCTGGCCATTCTCGACGAGGTGGATTCCATCCTCATCGACGACGCCCGCACCCCGCTGATCATCACCGGTGCTGCGGCGAAATCGGAGAATCCGCTCGAAGTTCTGAAGCCGCGGGTCGTGCAGCTCGTCAAGCTCCAGACGGAACTCTGCAACCAGCTCGCGGCGGAGGCCAAGCGGCTGTTAGAGGCCGGGGACACGGCGGCCGCGGGCACGCTGTTGTTCAAGCTGAAACTCGGCCAGCCGCGTCACCGCCAGTTCCTGCGCTTCATGGAAAACCCCGAGCTGCGCCGCTTGTTAGACAAGACGGAACTCCGCTACCAGCAGCAGGCCTTCCGCAAGGACATCTACAAGCTGAAGGAAGAGCTGTTCTTCGCGATCGACGAAAAAGGCCGCGACGCCGACCTGATGGAAAAGGGCCGCAAGTTCCTTTCGCCGGACGATCCCGAGTCCTTCACGCTGCCCGATGTCGGCCCGCGGCTGGCAGTGATCGATGCCGATCCCGGCTTGTCCCGCGAGGAGAAAGCGGCGGCGAAGCGCGACCTGCACGCGATGCGCGGCACCCGTGCCGCGGCGGTCCACGGGATCTCCCAGTTGCTCAAGGCATACTGCCTCCACGAGCGCGATGTCCATTACGTCGTCCGCGACGGCAAGGTGACGATCATCGACGAAAGCACCGGCCGCGAGATGGCGGGGAGACGCTGGTCCGACGGCTTGCACCAGGCGGTCGAGACCAAGGAAGGCGTGAAGGTCGAGGATGAGAACCGGACCTTCGCGACCATCACCCTGCAGAACTATTTCCGACTCTATGAAAAGCTGGCGGGGATGACCGGCACCGCTGAAACCGAGGCCGCTGAGTTTCATGATATCTATAAATTGGACGTCCTGCCGATCCCAACCAATGCGCCGAACCTGCGCATCGATGGCAACGACCAGATCTTCAAGACCCGCCGCGAGAAGTATCAGGCAGTGATTTCCACCATCGAGAAAGCCCACGCCGCCGGCCAGCCGGTGCTGGTTGGCACGGCCTCGGTGGAGTCCTCCGAAACGCTGTCGCGGATGCTCAAGCGGGCCGGCATCCCGCATGCCGTGCTCAATGCGAAGCTCCACGAGCAGGAGGCGGTGATCGTCGCGGCGGCCGGCCGGCGCGGGGCGGTCACCGTTTCCACCAACATGGCCGGCCGCGGCACCGACATCAAACTGGGTGAGGGCGTGGCGGCGCTTGGCGGCTTGTTCGTCATCGGCACCGAGCGCAACCCGTCGCGCCGCGTCGACCGCCAGCTCCGCGGCCGTTGTTCCCGCCAGGGCGATCCCGGCCGCTCGCAATTCTTCCTGTCACTCGAGGACGACCTGATGCGCCACCGCGCGGCGCCCGGCCGGATGGCGGCAGTGATCGAGCAATCCGAAGCGGCGGGGGCAAAGATCCCTTCGCTTGGCAAGCTGGTCGAAGCCGCCCAGCGCCAGGCCGAGCAGCACGACGCCCAGATCCGCAAGCGGGTGCTGGATTTCGACGATGTGATGAACCTGCAGCGCGAGATCGTTTACGGCTACCGCAACGAGGTGCTGACCACCGAGGACACCGGCGCGCTGGTCCACGAGATCATCGGGGAAATGGTCGCGGCCGGGGTGCGGCAGCAGCTTGCGGAAGCCGACGCCTTCGATCCCGATGAAATCCCGGGGTGGGTCCATGCTGCATTCGGAATTTCCATGAATGTGGAGGACCTGCGGAATGCGGGCGGGGATGCCATCGCTACCCGGATCGAGGAGAGGGTCCGGGACGCCCACGACCAGCGGGTCGCCGGACTCCCCGCGGACCTCGTCGAAGGGAAGATCCGCCGCGCGGTGCTGTTCGCCATCGACAGTCGCTGGCAGGAGCACCTCGCCGACATGGAAGAGTTGCGGGAGGGCGTCTATCTCCGCTCGCAGGGGCAGAAGGATCCGCTGGTGGAATACAAGAACGAAGCCTTCGGCCTTTTCCACGCGCTGATGGATTCGATCAAGCAGCAGGCGCTGGTGAACCTGCGGATCATGACGCCGGTTCCGGAATGAGCGTCAAAATGCAGCAGCCTCCGATCCCGGGGTCTCCGATGGAATTCCCGGGCCCGGGTGGCTAAAGACCCAGCAGATCCGCGATCTCGGACTTGGTCAGAGATCGGTCGCGGTTCTTGTTTGCCTCGTCAAATTTCTTGCCGGCGGCGTTCTTGTCGGACTCGCCTTCCAAATGTTCGTCGCGGGTCACCATGCCGTCGCTATTTTTGTCCTTCTTTTCGAGATACTCGTCGATGGCTTCGCGCTTGCGTTCGCGCTCCGCCTTTTCCTTCTTTTCCTGCTGTTCCTCCTGCTTGTCGCGCTTGGCATTGTCGCCGCGCTTTTTCTTGGCTTCGGCGGGCAGGACCAATGCGGCGAGGAACAGGGCGATGATGACGGTTTTCATGGGATGGCTTTTTGGGTTGCGGGTGCTGTCCCGGAGATCCGGGTGTTCTGCAGGCGAACCCTACCAGCTGTAGCGGGAACTTCTGCCGAATCACGCAAAAAGGCCGGCACGCCTGCAAGCTGCGGCTTTCCAGTTCTGTCAGTGCGCTGGCACGGCTCCTGCGTCGCCCCGGGCTGACCCGTTCCGGCCTTGCACCGGGTCATCCTGTCCGTTACCCCCTCCGCAGTCATGCCAGTCGCCACTCCCGCGCAATACCGCGCCATGCTCGATGCCGCCCAGAAGGGCGGATACGCCTACCCGGCCATCAACGTCACCTCGATCACCACGATCAACGGGGCCTTGCGCGCCTTTGCCGAATCCAAGTCCGACGGCATCATTCAGGTTTCCACCGGCGGCGGCGAGTTCGCGGCCGGCACCGCCGTGAAGGACGCGGCCTTCGGGGCCATCGTGCTCGCCGAAGCTTGCCACCGCCTCGCTGAAAAGTACGACGTACTGATTGCCCTCCACACCGACCACTGCCACCCGGCCAAGGTCGACGGCTTCCTCAAGCCGCTGCTCCAGGCCTCGCGCGAACGCATCGCCGCCGGCAAGGGCCCGCTTTTCCAGAGCCACATGTTCGACGGCTCGGTGGTCCCGCTGGCCGAGAACCTCGCCATTTCCAAAGAGCTGCTCAAGGAGTGCGCCGAACTCGACATCATCCTCGAGGTCGAAGCCGGCTGCGTGGGCGGTGAAGAAGACGGCCACGACACTTCCGGCCTGCCTTCCGAAAAGCTCTACACCACTCCGGAAGACATGGTGGAGGTTTACGAAGCACTCAACCCGATCGGGCGCTTCCTCTTCGCTGCCACTTTCGGCAACGTCCACGGCTCGTACAAGCCCGGCGCGGTGAAGCTCAAGCCGACCATCCTGCGCGACGGCCAGAAAGCCGTCACCGACAAGCACGGCGCGGCGGCCGAGATGGACCTCGTCTTCCACGGTGGCTCTGGCACGTCGGAGAGCGACCTGCGCGAGACGCTCGACTACGGCGTGGTGAAGATGAACATCGACACCGACACCCAGTACGCCTTCACCCGCCCGATCGTTACCCACATGTGCCAGAACATCGAAGGCGTGCTGAAGATCGACGGCGAGGTCGGCGACAAGAAGAGCTACGATCCGCGCTCGTATCTGAAGAAGGCCGAGCAAGGCCTTTGCAACCGCATGAAGGAAGCCTGCGACGATTTGCTTTCCACCGGGAAGACGATCTTCGGGACGGTGTGAGGGTGTCAAAGAATCCATGCATCCGCCGCCCTGACGCCGGCAGAGGACTTAGGCTCCGTCATTCCCCGGAACAAAACTTCGCCATCCGGTCCAGCGGACTCTTCACCCCCGTCGCCCCGATGTCCTTCGCAACGTGCGAGTAAATCTCAGTCTTCTTCACGTCTGCATGGCCCAGCAGTTCTTGCAGTGTCCTGATATCCGTCCCGCCTTCCAGTAGATGGGTCGCAAAAGCATGGCGCAGGGCATGCGTGCACGCCTTTTTGTCGATCAGCGCCTTTTCCAACGCCCGGGAATAGCACTCCACGTGCACATGGTGTCGCCGCACGATCCCGCTCTCCGGATCGCGCGACGGCTTCGGGCCCGGAAAAACGCCGAAGGCTTGTAGGTGTTTTGGACAGGAGCGAACGCGACGTGCCCCGCAGGGGTAAATGTCGCGGCGGGCGGCATTTATCAAACATCCACTGCCACGGCCACTTCTCGCCCGCCCGGCGGTCCTTGCGGTCGTAGGCGTTCGGCAGCGCCACTCCCGGGAGGCCGGAGGGGCGAGATATCGCACGCATTCGGAAGGGCGGACTGATTGACGATTGCGGATTGAGGATTGTTGATTTTTGAATGAGAGGGCCAAGTCACCGACCGTCACTCGGTTCGAGTGCTACTCACGAAAATGGCGATCAGCTCATCGCATTCGCCGATCACCGCCGGCAGGATTTGCAGATCACCGAGCTTCTTCCTGGCGTTAATCCGCAGCCAAATGTGCGTTTCCCTCAGCTACTTCAATGAGATCTTCATTTTATGAACCAAGTCTTTCGTCAAAAAAGCATTTCGAGCTTCCCCGAAGTTGAGTGCCGGTGATGTTCACAAGACCTGTGACCAGGTCTTTCAGTCGAACGATTTCTTGATCGACCGTGTTGCCAGTCCGGTCGGGGAAATCGGCACCGCGGAGTTCACCTCGGATCCCGAGAGCCTGTTCAACCAGGGCGGCTGGGATGTCTGGGCGGCGAATCCGCAATCGGGCGAGACGGCCAACATCGCCGTCCGCGCCAACCACGCGTAACTGGTCCATGTCTCGCCCAAGACGGGCTCTGCCCAAGACGGGAGCCCGGCCGGAGTTTTGACCGTGCAGGGCGAGGTGGTGTTTTACCGACCCGCTTGGACGAAGGGCGAATACAACCTGGTCGGCTTCGGGGTTCAGGGCGCGCCCACCTTCGCCTCCCTGATGGCGGGTTCCGGCATCACGGTCGACGGGCCGCTTGGTGCCGCGGCGAACGTGCAGAAGCTGAACTCGGCGACCGGGGCGTGGGAGCCGGTGAAGGGAACGGACGTGGTCCAGAGCGGCCAGGCCTACTGGATCAATGTGCCCTACACCCTTTCCGGCAAAGGCTGGGCAGGCCCGGTGGAAATCGATTTTCCCGGGTCTATTTCCGGCGCATGGAATTTTGGATCAGCGCCCGGCTCCCTCGCGGTGCTCAACCCCGCGGACCTTGCCGCTGATCCGGTGCTCATGACTCCCGGTGAGCTGACAATTTCCAACCTTGAGGGCAGCGGTGGCGCCGCGCACCAGATCTCCATCACCCGTCTCGCTGCGGCAGGCACCGATTCCGGCGCCAATGACCTTCAGCTTTGGGCTTTGGAAGCCGTTCCCCAGGAGTTGAAGTGGCAGACGCAATCCGTCGATTTTTTCGCAGACTGGCAGGTGGCCAGTGTGACCGCTGGAACAAGCCGCTCGATCATCGTCGGCGTGAAGCGGAACTGGAGCAGCGGGCTCGATCTCCGCGAGCACCTTTACCGGGTCAGCGTCTCGCTGAGCGGGGGCTCCGTCTATCGCTATTTGCCGGTGAGCGCCATCAATGCGGACCTTTCCATCGCGCCGGGCTCCACCGCGCCCACCAGTCAGTTCACCGGTCTCTGGGCGGGACAGATCATTCTCAATTCGGTCACCAGCCTGGGCACCGCAGGCTCACCCGTGCAGGCCACTACCGGCGAACTGCCGATGCAGATCTTCATCCACGTCGACTCGGCAGGGCAGGCGCGTCTGGTGCCCCGCTCCATCCTGATGCAGACGAAAACCGCCTCGCCGGACATCGCCCCCACCCAGGTGCTGGTGGTTGACGAAACGCGCATTCCCTACCTCGACGGCGTCCAGCAGCGGGCGGATGGCACTCGTGTGGGGCTGCGCCTCGAAACGGTCACCTTCGACCTGCCGCGGGACCTCAGCGCGGCCCATCTTTCAGCTTCGCTGCGCAGCAAGGTGGCCACGGCGCAGGGCATCGCCAGCCCGGCCGAGGTGGCCGATGCTGATGTGAGCGCCTATTTTTCCCTCGGCACGCGCCCGTCCCGTCCGCCGGACCTGCCGGAGACCTATTATCTGACTTGGCCGCTGGACGGGCAGCTCGGCCTTGGCCGCATGGTGGGAACCGGCGCCTCGTCGCCCCTCACGCTCGACGCCTTCCATCGCAGCAATCCCTTCCGGCATGCCTTCCATCCCCAGCACGGTGCCGGTTACCCCGTTTCCCGTAGCTTCTCCATCACCTTCGACGCGGCGCCCGACCCCACCATCCTCACCGGCACCTACCAGGAAACCACCCGCGGTCTCGCCCGGCAGGACATCGTCTCAAAGGGTGGCATCTCGCTGCGCCGCATCACCACCGCCGACACCCTCCAGTAAGCTCCCATGTTTTTCCCAGCCATGCACCTATCATTTGCCATCACCCCGGCCGAACGAGTCACACCCGGCTTCGGCGCTGTCCGCCGGATGAGCCGTCTGCTGATCGCCTTTCTGATGAGCCTCCTCGCGACGGCAGGCGCGTTTGCCCAGCAACCGGTCGGCTTCACTTTCCAAGACAACACCTTCCAGACCTGGACGGTGCCGGACACCGGCTGGTATCTGCTCGATGTCAGCGGCGGGCAGGGCGGTGATGCCAGCAACGGCAGCCACGCGGGCGGCAAGGGTGCCCAGATCCAAGCCTCGGTCCGGTTGACGAAAGGGGAAGTGCTGCGCATTGCCGTCGGCGGCCAAGGGGGGAAGGGGAGAAGTGACGGCAACAACCCCAGCGGCGGCGGCGGCGGCGGCAGTTCTTCCATCGTTCGGGTGAAAAACACGGCGACCCCGCTCGCCCCCTCGTCAGACGATGAACCTCTGCTAATCGTCGCCGGCGGCGGCGGTGCGGCCTCGCAACACGTTGGCAACCCGGGCAACGCCACCAGCGAGGATGGCGATTTTTCCTGGGGCGGGAAGAGCGGTAATGGCGCGAGAGACTCCACCACTAACTTTTATGAACGCGGTGCGGGCGGCGCGGGATATTTCACCAGTGGCTATGGGACTGACATTGCCGAAAAGGGCATTGCCTATCTCTTGGGAAACCGCGGTGGTCATTTCATCAGCACTGCTTTCACCGGCCAAGGCGGAGCCGGCGGGTGGGGCGGCGGCGGCCAGGGGGGGCGGGCCGAGAATAACAATGACGGCAGCGGTGGCGGCGGCGGCGGCTACAGCGGTGGCGGCAGCGGGCCGAACGGCGGCGACGGCGGCGGCGGCGGCGGCTCCTTTGTGTTCACCAGCACTGCCAACCGACCGGCGGCCCCGGTGCTCGCCCGGAACAGCGGGGCGCACAGCGGAAATGGCGCCGTATCCATCACGCTGCAACGCTACAGCTTCCAGCCGGACACCTCCGCCCCACTCAGCCTTCCGGAGGCCTATTTCAGCAAGGATCTGCAGTTCCCCAACGATGTCACCGGGGGCGAGGTGGACTTGGGAGGCAGTGCGGTAATACCCGCGGGCGCTTCCTACGTGGAGCTCTCTCCGGCGACCAATAGCCAGTCCGGCACCATGGTCGTCAAGTCCATCCCCGCACGGCAGAAGGTGAGCCGCATGGTGGCAAAATTCCAAGTGCAGACCACCGGAGGCACGACCCCGCCTGCGGACGGTTTCAGCTTCAACTTCGGCCCCGAACTGGCCGCCAACCAACCCATCGGGGTGGACGGTCTCGCCAGCGGTCTCGCCGTGACCTTCGACACCTTTGACGGTGGTGATCTCGACAGCGCGCCGGCGGTGGAGGTGGTCTACGATTCGGTTGTAAAGGGCGGGATTTCCTTCCTCGGCAGCCGCCAGGCCGGACGCATGCCTGCCTACCCGGTGGTCGAGGATGCCTCGGGCAATTCCCAGTCGCTCACGACCGGGGACAACTGGGTCCCGGTCCAGGTGGATCTCGTGGGCGACCTGGAAAAGGGCGGCGGGCTCGTCAGCGTCACTTGGAACGGGTATCGGATCCTCAAGGACATCCCCGTGTCATATTTGGCCTCCCAGTCGGAGGGATGGCGCATCGGATTCGGAGCCCAGACCGGAGCCCTGAATCAGGCCCATCGAATCCGGAATGTCTCCATCGCGGCCGATACCTATGTAACGCTCGACGTCATCAGCCAGTTCGGCTCGGGCTTGGTTTCTCCTCCAGGTGGCCGCCGCAGCTACCACACCGGCGAGTCCGTCACTTTCAGCGTCCCGCCATTCGTCTATCTCGACCGCTACCGGAAAACGCTCAGCGGCACCGAGGATGACATGCGGCTTCGGGCGGCCTACCGGGCGAAGCTCATGGGCGGCTCCATCGGCGGCCAGCCCCTTTTGGGCGGGTCCACCGTCAAGCTGACCGAGTCCACCGTGGTGAACTGGCAGTGGGAACTCGATTACCTTGCGGAGGTCAACACCGGCACCGAGAACATCCAAGGGCTCTCCGCCTCCTCCGTGACCGATTCGACGAACCAACCCACGCTCGGCCGCAACTACCGCCCGCTCAATTACAACTTTGACTCGGTGGTTTTTTCGCAGATCTTGGGCACCGGCAACGGGCTGGACATCCAGTTCCAACCGAAGGGTTATGTCATCGAAAACGCTCCCAATTCTCCGGAGCGCTTCCTGCAACTCTCCGGCGGCGGCGACCACCTGCGCGCCAACTCCGCGAGCACTGGACTGATCGGCGGCGACGGATCCTTCACCATCGAGTTCTGGGCCCGGCGCGATCCCGTCACGATGACAGCGGATCAGAATGTGGTCGCGCTGGGATCTTCCACTGCCTCGGGCGCACAGCTCCGTGCCGGTTTCACCTCCGGGAACGCGTTCTTTCTGACGAACAACGGCGTCACCGTCGCGGCGCCCGCCGCACTGACCGACAACAGCTGGCACCACTGGGCGGCGGTCAATGACAAGACCGCCAACACCGTCACCCTCTATCGCGACGGCAAGGTGGTGGGATCCGGCAACCAGGCGCTGAACTTCTCCGGCAGCAGCCAGACGGTCACCATCGGGGCCCGCGCCACCGGTGCCGCCACCGCGGACGGCTTCTTCCCGGGCGGCCTCAACAACCTGCGCGTCTGTAAAACCGCCCTCGGCATCGACCAGGTCCGCAGCGGCCGCACCACCCTCCTCGTGGGCCCCGGGAACGCCTCCCTTGGCCTCGAGCTCCCCTTTGACACCCTGCCCACCGCCGACATGGCCGGCGTTTACATCGAGCGCCGCGAGGGGACGACCCTGCCCACCAGCGTCGCCGACACGGCGTCCTTCCCGGTGCAGGCCAGCTCCATCCAGTCCGGTTTCGCGCTTCCCGACCTGGCGCCCGCGGACGGCCCGGCGGGTTACTACGGATGGACCCTGCGTTCCCGGCTCCGCGCCGATGTCGCCGGGACCTACACCTTCCAAGTGAGCGGTGGCGATGGCGCACAACTCTTCATCGACGGCAACCGGATCTGGAACCCCAACGGAAAACAGGACGACTCCAGCGACTTCGAGCAGTCTCTTCACCTCGGCGCCGGAGACCACATCGTCGAGCTCAATGCCTACGAAGTCAGCGGGCGGCGTCCCGCCCTCACCTATGCCCCGTCGGGCACCACCCAGCAGTCGCTCCCACCCTCGAAGCTGTATGCCCTCGCCCGCGAACAGCTCGCTTTCGGGGCCTTCACCACCACCTCCGCCGAAGGGGGCCATGTCTCCTTCGCCACCGCCGGATTTGGCTCGGTGTTTCCCGAGACCGCGACCGGCGCGCAGGTCGCGGCGGCGGTGCTTCCCGGCTTCCGTTTCAATCCCCTCGACACCACCACCGGCGCCACCCACAACATCGACCCCGGTGAAAAGGGCGTGATGGCCGACTACCGCCGCGTCTTCTGGATGTGGGACAAGAAATTCCGCTTCACCGTCGACGTCATGGCCGTCGGTCTGCCCGAGACCGCCCTCACCGCCTTCCAAAACTACCCGTTTTTCAAGAAGATCGATGGTGTGCTCGACGGCAGCGTCAAGCAGACCCAGACCGCCGCGGGGATCCGCCGGGTGCTCGACTTGTGGCTCGCCGAGGGCGAGCGGCTCGAGGTCGGCACGCTCTACCGCACCCCGGACCGGCGCTACACGCTCAAGAAGGTCTCGAACGCCATCAACAACTTCAACCCGATCACCCGGGAATCCCTCTCCAACACGACCTATGGCGGCAGGGTGGCGAAGTCCTACCTCATCCCGGCGGTCTCGGCCCCCGGCAGCATGACCGTGGAGGTCGACAGGACCACCTACCGCACCGAGCTGGCCATCGGCGAGGGGCTCGATTTCTCCAGCCGGGATGCCATCGACACCCAGTTGACGCCCGATCTCCCGGATGACGCCGTGCTCGTCTCCGTCACCGCCAACAGCCAGCCCGCCGTGACCGCGCCCGAGGTGATCAATGATGAACCGGGCTGGACCGGCGGCCAGGGCGATTCCTGGCAGTGGGATTACGTCGGAAAGAAATGGTATCCGCTCAAGCCCGGCACCTACACCCTGGCTTGGAAGGACAGGAACACCGGCGAGACCTACCACATGGAGGTGACAGCCGCCTTCCCGGCGGACACCGAGACCCTTGCCTACCGCGAGGACGACCAGGGCAACTACCTCGGGACCGCGCCCGCCTACGAGACGAACGTCACCTTCGACGCCACCAACGCCTCCTTCCCCGCCACCCCCGGCGCCCACTACCGTTACCTCGTCTCGCCCAAAACGGACTCGCCCTTTCCGGTCGACCTCGATCCATCGGCCACCGACCGCTGGAGCTTCCTCCGGCAGGCCTTCTCGACCCAGGCTTCGGCCAAGGTGGACAAGACCAACACCTCGGGTCCCCGTTTCAGCGAGAATACGTCCGACGCCCGGACGGTGCTCGTCTTCAGCTACCGCCCGACCACCGGAGCGGCCACCGGCGACTTGAACCGCGAGAAAATCGCCGTGCGCGTGGTCGGTTCGCTTGCCCCTGAAACCCGTCAGAATGATGGCCCCGCCCAAACCGTAGCCTCGCGCATCACCAGCGTGGACGACACCGCCGGCTACGGCTCGGGCTACCTCGTCAACGAGGTTTCCAACTACAACGCCACCCTCTACGACCGAGGTGCCGCCGTCGGAAAGTGGGGTCCGGTCTATCCGGTAAACTGGAGCGGTCTCTTCAAGGAGGAAAAGCAACTCAGCATCGGCTACTACGAAAACCCGGGCTCCGATCCCGCCAGTCTGCTCCACCCGCCCGTGGGCTGGCCGCACCTGCTGACCCACTACAATGATGTCAACTTCCCTGCGGATGATGACGATACCGTCCCCGCGATCTACATCGCCAGCCAACTCGGCAGCGAGGGGGTCAACCAGTCCCTCGCCAATCCCCAGCCCCAACGGGTCTTCGATCCGGTCAAATACACCAACCTCACCGTTTACAACCAGCCTGACCGAGAACAGCCGGGCTTCAATCCGAACGAGGAGCATGCCCTCGTCGCGCCGTCGAACCTTGCCGCCATGACCGGCGACAACGCGAAGAATATCGGCCAAAGCGCCTTCTTTGCCCTGCAGCGATACATCAACCGCGTCGACAAGACAGAATCAACAACCTACACGTCGGACCCCTTCGTGCTCGGACAATACACGGACGCGACCACCGGCCAGCCTGGCATGATCGCCTACCGGGTGCGGGAGACGCGCGGTTTCGATCTGACCAGCGGGAATCCGCTGGCGGGCACGGAGGAGTTTCCGGCGCGGGATCCCAAGACCCACCTGCCGGTGGACGAGGCGGGCGAACCCGTGGCCCAACCCGCAAACCCGCGCTATGAATTCACAACAGTGACATTTGCCGGCGACCTCGTCACGCCGATCTATCCGCTGAACCTGGCGGTGGGTGTCCGCATCCTCAACGAGAGCCAAGGCAAAAACGTGGTGTTTGAGGTTGATTCTGAGGATCTTCAACAGCAGTCGCTCTGGCACGACAAGAACGAGGTGCCGTGGGTGGTGGCAGGCGATATCGAGGATAACGCGAAAAATCGCGTTCCGGGCCGTTTCGAATACCGCTTCTGGTATCCGCTGGCCCAGGGCTTCTGGCTGGGCGAAGGCACGGAGGCCAAGGCCAACGGCACTCCGGTCTGCTGGCTGCCGCCTGTTGCCGGTCAGAATGATCCTCTCACCAAATTCACCGATGGCAGCTTCGAAGCCCGGGCCATCGACTACAGCGCCTACTGGAAGGAAAACTATCCCGTGCTCAAGCGCGGCGAGACCCTGGCCTACGCCGGGGGCGAATACAAGGCGGACCACCCCGCCGCTCCCGGCCTGCCCGCCGTCATCAATTGGGCCTCGGGCGAGGTCGCCTTCGACTCCGCCACGCCGGACATGGCCATCAATGATGATGACCTCGAGTCCTTTAACGCCCGCTTCATGCGCCTGCTGGACATCGTCTCAGTGGATTACGCCAAGGAGGAGATGCCTGACGATCTCAGCCCCGCCAATCCGGCCAAGGTCTCGGTGAGCGGCTCTCGCTGGTATTTCAAGGATCTCAGCGGCGCCCTCAGCCGGCGGTTTTACTACGACACACTGCAGGCCAAACTCGTGTTCCGCGGCACCGTCAACGGCCTCGAGAGCGGCGACCCCTCCCTCACGCGCCCACCGCTCGCCATCGCCCAGATCCTGCCCAATGTCATCACGGAAGGTGATGTGACGACGCTGAAAAACCTGGCCTCCGGCAACTCCGAGTGGGCGGAGGCCGTCGAGCAACTCTTCAAGCAGTCCAACCCCGTGGGCCACGCCGAAAGCCAGAGTGCCCCGTTGGTCGGCTCTCCCCACGGTCTCAGGCTCGCGGCCCCGGGAGAGCGCACGGTCAAGTTCCTCAAAGAAGACGGGACCGAGGAGGAGGTGCCCACCAAGTTTCGTTCCTTCAAGAGCCTCGGCACCGGCGCCACGCTGGTCCCCAACCCGGAGTCCTTCCTCGAAGCCGCCGGAGAGGAGCGCTATGTCACCGTGGTGGAGAACAACGACGAGAAGGTCAGCGGCGCGGTGACGCTCCATGTCATCCGCCTCGGCGACGAGCGCTACCGCGGCGCCATCTCGGTCATCACCCCGCAGGACGCCTTTGACGAAAAAGTAGAACTGGTGCACTCCGGGGGCTTCGGCGGTGCCTCGGACAAGGTCTATTACCAGTGGTGGGTGCACGACGTGGCCCCGCTCGACGGCCTGCAGACTCCAGACCAGTCCACCACCGGCTGGTCGATCTACCAGCAGGGCAAGGGCCTCAATTCCATCCGCTTCACCGGCCGACCCGACCTGATCCTCGCGGACAAGCTGTTCTACGTCCGCTACGGCCACGCCGATGAATTGGCCAAAATCGAGACCTAAACCCGGGTGGACGCCGGCAGCGTGCGCGACACCGCCTGGCGCCTCGTCGACCTGGACGCCGCCTCGCCGAACTGGGCTCCGGCCGCTTCAGCAGCGGATCGCGTGCCCTACCAGTGGGCCGGCGCGGCCAATTCCCCGCAGCTCCAGGCCAGCGGCGCGCGCCGCTTCCTGCCCCAGCTTCTGATGGGCTGGGTCAAGCGCGTGCTCGACGCCGTCAACCCCTACGAGGCCCGCTTCTCCGCCGACTTCACCGGCGACGCCCCGGCCACCGGCTCCAGCATGCTCGGACAAGCCGGACGTCCCTATGTCGGCCCCGTGGCCCTCAACAGTTCGAAGGACGCCATCGAAAACGTCGGCCTCATCGAGCTCTACGAGACCGTCCTGCAGCGCGCCAAGGATCTCACGAACGGCTATCCCTCCGATTTCGGGACCAACCAGGCCCTCCTCCTCGCCTCGACGCGTCTCGCCATGCTCTACGATCTGCTGGCTGGCGAGGCCTACACCGACGCCCAGAACTCTTCCCTCTCCCTGACCACCGCCGGTGCCGACAACACCGCCCTGAACTTCGCCCAGCTCTCCGCCGCCAACCCCTACATCTTCGCCTTCGCGAACGAGGTCCCCAGCCTCCTCCAGGAGGAGCTGTCCCTCCTGCGCGGCACCGACTACCTGAAGTCCTACCCGGTCCAGAACCGCCTGTTCTGGAACTACTTCAAGGGCCTCGGCGAGGCCGCCTACAATGCCAACTACGGCATCGGCGACGCCAACCGCGACGGCCTCATCGACGAGACCGACGCCGGGCTGATCTTCCCCATGGGCCACGGCGATGCCTGGGGGCACTTCCTCTCCGCCAGCAAGATGCACTACGGCCTCCTCCAGCGTGACAACTACAACTGGCAGGCCCGCGCGGAGCTCTACTCCCTCCTTGGCAACGTCATCCCCACCGACTACCTCGACGAACAATCCTTCGCCCGCACCGCCGCCGCAAAGGCCCGCTGTGGCCTCTCCATCGTCAAGGCCACCTACCGCGACGCCTACAACGCCGACCCCGCCACCCAGTGGCAGGGCTATACCGACGCCGCCGACCCCGCCCGCGCCTGGGGCGTCTCCGAGTGGGCCAACCGCGCCGGCCAGGGCGCTGTCTTCGACTGGATGGTCGGCAATGCCATCCTCCCCGCTGGCTCCACCGACCCCACCACCGGCCAGCCACTCGAGGGGCTCAACCTGATCAACCGCCAGACCGCCAAGACCGACCTGCAGGCCCTCGCCGGCAGCCTCCGGGAAATCCAGCAGACCCTGGACGGCGTCAACCAAGGCCTCACCCCCATCGGGGTCAATCCCGACACCGTCAGCTTCGGGCTGGATTCCTTCTACGATGGCAACGGCTGGGAGCGAAAAACCCACTTCCAGCAGACCTACGAGTCCGCCGTCGCCGCCGCATCCAACGCCAAGGCCGCCCTCGACTTCGTCAGCGCCACCTCGCAGACCATGCGCCAGATCGGGGACGACACCAGCGCACTCAAGCAAAAGGCCATCGAGCAGGACATCGACTACCGCAACCGCCTCATCGCCCTGCTCGGCACCCCTTACAACGGTGCCATCGGCGCGGGCCAGATCTTCCAGGAAGGCTACACCGGTCCCGACCTCATCACCTACACGTATCTCGACGCCACCACCGTTGAGCAGTTGCTGCCCACGGCTAACACCCCCGACGGCCTGCCCGAGGCGTTCCGGAACGCGCGGATCTCGATCTACGATTCGCTCTCAACGACCGGCAGCAAGCTCGAGTTCCTGCCCACGGGAATGAATAATCTGAATGACAGCGAGATGAGGGACCTCTTCGACGAATTCTACCTTTCCAAAGATAAGCAGGATCAGTATCCCAAACTCATCATCAATGGCTTCAGTGAAGGCGCGGCGGCCCCCGGTAATACGCTCTCCGTGGAAATCCCGATTTCCAAAACCTCGCAATACGCCTTCAAGGCCCCGGAGGGCTGGGGTCGCCGGGCCGCCACCGGCGAGATCCAGAGCGCGCTCGGCGACTTGCTCCGCACCGAAATCGCCCTGGAAACGGCGGTCGACGACTACCAGGTTTACATCAACAAGCTCGCCAATCTGGCCGAATACGCCAACCGGCGTCTGGTGTCGCTCGATGGCGCGCAGATCAGTCGGCAGACGTATCTCGGGATTGTTTCCGGACTCAAAGACTTTATTAGTGTAACTAAGTTGCTTATATATAATGTGGAACAAGCAAGAGAAACTGTTGTAGAAGCGGCTGATCTTGCAGGGGACGTAGCAGATGTGAACCTGACGGTTGTGGGAGGAAATGCTCCGAGTAAGCCATTTGTTTTTGGGATTAATTTTGCCTCTGGTGCCGCTATGGCGACGGCAAGGGCGTTTGCTCACACATTTGAAGTTCTGAGGGAAATTGCCGAGATTGCTGCCGAGCAGGCCGAACTTCTCGAAAAGAACGACGCCGAGGTCTACAGCGAGTTCAACGAGCTGCTCGAACTGCTGAAGGAGCTCTCCAACGAGCTGCAGGAGGACCCCTCCAAGCGGCTCAACATGGCGGCCGCCGTCCAGGAACTCAACATGGCGGGTGCCAAGGTCCGCTCGCTGGAGGCCGAGGCCAACCGCCTCGTCTCCGAGCGCGCGGCGATGAACAAGATGCTCGCCGGCCGCGCCCAGGGCAACCGCTACGGCGACATGATCGCCCGCCTCAGCCGGGACGACGCCGCGCGCAAATACGAGAGCACCATGGACACCGCGGTGTGCCTCGCCTGGCTGGCGGCCAAGGCCTACGATTACGAGACCAGCCTCTCGCCCGGCCACCCAGCCAATGCCGTGAGCGTGCTTGAGGACCTGATGAAAGTGCGCCAGCTCGGCCAGTGGGACGGGGACGCGCCCAAGGTCGGCAACGGCGGCCTGGCCGAGATCCTCGCCAAGCTCAAGTCCAACTACGACTTCCTTGGCAGCAAGATCGGGCTGAACAATCCGCAGTGGGAGACCTCCACCCTCTCGCTGCGCACCGAGGGCAAGCGCATCCTAGTCGATGGGAGTAGTTCCTCGAACCAGAATTGGAAGAGCTACCTGGCCAGCACCCAGGTGGCCGACCTCAACCAGGACCCCGACTTCACCCGCCGCTGCCGCCCCTTCGCCAGTCCGCTCGGCCCGGCCCAGCCCGGCTTCAAGATCGAGTTCTCCACCGAGATCAACCCCGGGCGCAACTTCTTCGGCAACGCGCTCGCCGCGGCGGACCACGCCTACAGCACGGCCAACTTCGCCACCAAGCTGCGCTCGGTCGGCGTCGGCTTCTCCGGCTACGATGTGTCGGCCGACGGCAAGCAGCAGCTCGCCGCCACGCCGCGGGTCTACTTCGTGCCGGCGGGGCTGGACATCATGCGCTACTCAGACGGGCTGGTGCCCCAGACCCGCGGCTGGAACGTGGTCACCCAGCGCATCCCGGTGCCCTTCCCGATCAACACAACCCACCTGCGGGACTACGCCTTCAACCCGGCGGTGGACAGCCTCAACGGCCGCTTCGCGGAGCTCACCCGGCTGGGCGACTTCCGGGCCTACCCGACCGCGGGCGGCGCCCTCTCCGGCAGCGACCCCGCCTACGCTGACAACCAGCTCTTCAGCCGCTCGGTCTGGAACACGAAATGGATCCTCTTCATCCCCGCCGCCTCGCTGGGCAGTGACCCGACGGCCGCGATGCAGCGCTTCATGGACACGGTGGATGATGTTCAGCTCAAGCTCACCACCTTCTCCTCCTCTGGAATGTAATCATGCCTGCTCCTGCCTCCCATCGCGCCATTGTGGTCCGTCGTCACCGCCTCCTGTGGGGCGGCGTGCTCGCCGTGCTGCTGCTCGCAGGCTGCGGGAAGAAGGAATCCCAGGACGAGCCCGGCGTGCTCGCCAAGGGCGATGGCTGGACTGTCCGCGGCGACGACTTCCGCCACTGGTGGAGCACCCGCCCCGGTCCGGCCGACAGCCCGCAGGCCCGCACGGAGGCGCTCGACCGCCTGGTGGAGCGAGCCACGCTGGCCGCCGCCGCCCGCCAAGCCGGGCTGGAACGCGACCCCGAGACCGCGGCCCAGATTGAGTCGCTGCTCATCGCCCGCCTGCAGGAAGTGCGGCTCGCGCCCCAGCTCGCGGCCGTCAAAATCTCCGATGACGAGGTGCGCGCCCGCTACGACGCGCAGCGCGAGAATGCCTTCACCCAGCCCGAGTCCGTGCGCGTGGCCCTGCTTTGGTTCAACACCCGCGGCCAGCAGCCGCTGGTCGATCGCTACCGCCCGCGCCTCGAGCAAATCCGCGCCGAGGTCATTGCTGGCGGGGACCAGTTCCCCACCGCCGCCGGCTTCGGCCCCGCCGCCGTGGGCAACACCGAGCACAAGCCCTCCCGCCTGATCGGCGGCGACCTCGGCTGGCTGGAACTCCGCCCCGGCAGCGACCCTTGGCACCAGGCGGTGCTGGAACTCGCCGCCCCGCTGAAAAACCCGGGCGACCTCAGCGAGATCGTGGCGGGCAAGGACGGGCTTTTCCTCGTGCGCCTGATCGAGCGCCGGGCCTCCGCGCTGAAGCCCTTCGAGGCCGTCAGCGCGGAAATCCGCAAAAGCCTCGTCGAGGAACAGCGCAAGCGGCTGCAGGAGCAATTCACCCACCGCATCGTTTCCCAAGCACCGCCCGAGCGTTTCCCTGCCGCGCTCGCGGCCCTCGCGGACCTGCCACCCCGGGCCGGAGCCGCCCCGCCGCCGCCAAAGCCCCCCGCAGCCGCGGTTCCGGCACTTTCAAAACCTAACGAACATTGATTCATGAATACTGGAGATTTCCGCAACACCTCTCTGCCCGCATGGTGGATCGCCCTGGCCTTTGCCCTGGTGTCCGTTGCCGGAGCCGCGAGCCTTTCCGAGCCGCCGCGCATCGTTCACGGTAAGGTCGTCAAACTCGGGCAGGGCGGTAGCTAGAGCCTGTCCCAAATCCGGCTGATTCAGCTGAGCGAGTGGGGTGGTTTTCGTCGGGACCGGCCATTCCTAGCCTTGGCAGCCGTCATCGGCGGATTTCGCCTCGATTCACTCCGTC
>NEUO01000079.1 GCA_002304315.1 Verrucomicrobiia bacterium Tous-C4TDCM | reverse complement strand
CGGTGAAGGCCACAACAGCGCCGCCCGAAATCTGGCCCTTGCGCTGGAAGAAGCCGGCGCCGAGGTCCGTGTGACCGACCCCTGCCTGCTCGGAGCCCCGGTCAGCACCCGCTGGATCTGCAAGGGCTACCGTTTCGTCACCACCCGCGCCCCGCGGCTCTGGCACTTCGTTTACCTGCGCACGGGTGACGTCGATTTCTCCAAGCAGCGCATGCCCCTGATGCGCAAGCCGGAGCGCAAGCTCGGCGAACTCGTCGACACCTGGCAGCCGCACGCCGTCGTGGCCACCTACCCGCTCTACCCCTACTTCCTCGAACGCCTGCTCGCCGGAAATCCCGCGCCCCCGAAAGTCTTCACGGTCGTCACCGACTCCATCGAGATCAACGCCGCCTGGCTCAAAGTCCCGACCGACGAGTGGATCGTCTCCGACCCCTTCACCCGCGACTCGATGATTCGCGGCGGTCTCCCGGCCGAGCGGGTGATCGACACCGGCTTCCCCGTCCACCCCGACTTCTCCCGGATGACCCCGGTCGCCGCCGACGACCGCTGCGATCCCTTCCGCGTCCTCTTTTTCACCACCTCCCGCCGCCTCCAGGTCCGCCGCTTCGCCAAGGCCGTCCTCCAGGCTTCCCCGCGGACCCAGATCACCATCGTCCTCGGCAAAAACGTCCGCCACCTGTGGCCCCGCGCGAAAGAGATCCGCGACGCCTTCCCCGGCCGCGTGAAGATCAAGGGCTGGACCCGCAAGGTCCCGAAACTTCTCAACTCCCACCACCTCGTCGTCGGCAAGGCCGGCGGTGCGACCGTGCACGAGGCCCTCGCCGCCCGCTGCCCGATGCTTGTCCACCACCTCGTCCCCGGCCAGGAAGAGGGCAATCTCCGCCTGCTCGAAGCGATCGGCGCCGGCAAGCTCGCCGAAAGTCCCGAAGCCATCCGCAGCGCCGTCGCCGACCTCCTCGCCGACGACGCCGCACTCTGGCGCTCCATGAAGCGCAAGCTCGCCCTCCACGGTCGCAACGCCGGCGCCATCGCCGCCGCCCGCCACATTCTGGAGCGCAGCGGAAGTGCCAAGTGAGGAAGTTCCAAGTGAGACACCGCTGGCAGGCCCTTTTCATCTGCCTTCGCATCCCTTTGGCACTTGGCACTTCCCAACTTGGAACTTCAAGCTCCCGCCATGACTTTCCTCTTCGACATCGGCAAGGTCCTGCTCGACTTCCACTTCGAGCCCTCGCTCGCGAAACTCCTGCCGCCGGGAACGCCCGACGCCATGCAACGCCTCATGGTCCTGTTAGAGAAGAAGGACGACTTCGAAGCCGGCCGCATCCCGGTCGAGGAATACGTCCCCTGGGCCATCGAGCGGCTTGGCAGCGGAGTCCCGCACGATGACTTCCTCCATGCCTGGCGGAACATTTTCACCCCGGTCGAGCCCATGTGGCGGGTCGTCGAATCCCTCGCCGCCGGCGGCCACCGGCTGATCCTGTTTTCCAACACCAACGGCATCCATTGCCCGTGGATCTTCGAGAACTACGACATCTTCCGCCACTTTCCCGAAGCCGTGCTTTCCTTCGAAGCCGGCTCGATCAAGCCCGAACCGGAAATCTATCACCACGCCATCGGAGTCCACGGTCTCAAGCCCGCCGAAACCCGCTACATCGATGACCTCCCCGCCAACATCGAAACCGGCAAGCAACTCGGCTTCCGCACCTGGCAATACGATCTCAACGACCACCCCGCCTTCGAACGCTGGCTCGCCGCCGAGCTGATGGACGGTGAGCCGGTGAATCGGTGAATCGGTGTTTCGGTGTTTCGGTGTTTCGGTGTTTCGGTGTTTCGGTGCTTCGGTGCTTCGGTGCTTCGGTGCTTCGGTGCTTCGGTGTTTCGGTGTTTCGGTGCTTCGGTGCTTCGGTGCGCTATAGAACCATCGCGCCGGCCCTCCGGAAGGAGCGCCGATCTTTAAGTTGGCTTGGACGGTAGGCAGGCCAAAGAAGACGCCAAAGCGCCGTCTAAAAGTCCGAATGTCGAAAGTCCAAATGTCGAAGCACATGCCGACCTTCAGACCTGCAGACCTTCGACTTTCGACCCACCGCCTCCACCTCATTTCCCCTGCAACACCGCCGCTGCCGTCAATTCCACAAACGAGCCCATCGGCCCGAAATAGTGGATCTTCCGGTCGCCATCCAGCACGTAGGCCAGCGGCCATGAACTGACCCGGTAGGCTGCCGTCAGCTTGCCAGCCGGATCCGAAAAATTCGGCCACGCGATCTTGCCGGCTGCCTGCAACTGCCGCAGCGCGATCTGCGGGTCGCGGTTCACCCCCACGATCTCGAACGGCTTGCCGGCGAAGCGCGCCCGCATCCGCTGCGCCATCTCGGTCACTTGCCCGGTGCTGCCCTCTTCTGAACGCCAGAACAGCAGCACCACCACCTTGCCCTTGTAGTCCGACAAGCGCATCGGCTGCCCGCCGGATCCGGTCCCCGCCAGATCCGGAGCCTCACGCCCCTTGCTGAGATACTGGATGATGTAGAGCTCGTCCTCCGCCATCTTCGCCACGGTCACGCCGTTGATCTCGATCTCGCTGCTTTCGATGATCGCCTTGCGCAGCATCGTCAGCCGCCGCCGCATCACCTCCGGCTCGTCGCTAAGGTCCTTCAAGAGCATCGCGATCGCCAACGCTGCCACTCCTTGCACTTTGTTGTCCGGGTTCGACTTCTCGATCTTTTCCAATAGCGGCAGCGATCCGGGATCGCTGGCGGTCACGAGGGCCATGCACAGCGGCGCGAGATTCTTGCTGGCCAGGTGATGCTTCTCCACGGCATCCCGGATCGCCTTCGAAGCATCGCCCAACATCGGTTTCGCGTTGCCGATATCGTCTTCAATCACCAGCCCCGAGGAGATCCGCAGCAACCAAGCCGCCGGTTCCACCGTCCAGCCTTCGGCCAGATTCGGCTGGATCACCGCCCACATCTTTTTCGCCGCAGCCGCCGTGTCCGGCCGCTCCGCCGCAATTTTCTCCCGCGCTGCCGCGTCGGGCGCCACCTGCAAACGGAGCACCCATTGTTTGAAGTCCGCCTCATACAAGCGTCGCACCCCGTCTGCCTGCGTCGGCGTCCCGGCGCGCGCGGAAATCAAGGTGCCGACCAGCGCCGACAGCAGCAGAAGTGAAACTTTCATGCCCCGAAGCTACCCGCCCGCCGCCCGCTGACAAGCCCCGGGGCCGGCCAGCCTGCCCGCCCGCTCACTCCCGGTAACTAGGAGCCGGCCCGATACGGCATGGGAGTCATTCTTAATCAAAATCATCCTCCGCCCGATTGTTTAGAACGATCCTGTCTGAAACCCTGCAGAGTCTGGAATTGCGGAATACCGATTCTCGACCGCGCCCTCCCTCTACGATGACATCCCCGTCCCCCTCCCGGTTTCCTGACCAGCCCGCTGCGGTGCGGGTCCTGCTCGTCCATGGAACCGGTCGACCGGAGGATCTGGACGAACCAAGCGATGCCTGGGCGGCTCCCTGGATCGCTCGGCTGACCGAGGCTCTCGTTCAAGACGACCCCGGGCTGGCACATCCCCTCCGCGCGCCAATCTTCGAAGTCTTTACCTACAGTGATCTGATTGCGGCCGAGTTCGTGGGGGACCCGCCCGAGGTCGACGAGTTCTCACAGTCGCTCGAAATGCTCGGCTGGTCGGGTTCCAGACAGCCCACCCAGCGAATGTTCCGCCAGTCGCGGGGCATGGACGCCCGGGCGGAAGCACTCCGCTGGACCGCCGGCATGATTGTCCGTTGGGCCCGCAAACCAGACTTCCGCTCGACCTTGCGCGCCGCAGTCGCCCGCAAGATCACGGCGGCCGGTCCAGACGTCATCGTCGCCCAGTCCCTAGGCTCGCTGATCTGTTACGACGCCTTCGTCAACTACTCATCCGCCGACCTGGGTCACCGATCCCCTCGCAATCCGCTGTCTGGCATCACTGGCGGTGCCGACCTAGTCCGCGGCCGTTGTTTCATATCGTTCGGCTCGCAACTCGGGAACGCCTACGTGCGGAACCTCCACGGTGGTCGCCTGGTCGGTCTCCCTTCCGCTGCCCATTGGTTTCACCTCTACAACCCCAACGACGAACTTTTCACCGCCAACATCCGGCTGCACGGCGAGGATTGCCGACGCGACCATCCACTCCCGGGCGATAATCCGCGGGAAAAGAAGGACTGGATCAATTTCCATCCGGTCCTGGTTCCCTTCGACAATCCCGATCCGCTTGACCACGCCGCGGTCTCCTCCGGCCCGGGAACCATCGGCTACCTCGACCGCTTCGAAACTCGTCGCTTGGTCTGGCCTCAAGCCCTGTATCCCGGCCAACGCCCGCTTTCCGGTATCATCCGCCGCAGCCTCCGCCCCCACGGCGACCCACAGGACCACCGGGCGCTGCTCATCGGGATCGACCACTACGGCCGCTCCGACATCCCTTCGCTCGAAGGGTGCGTCAACGACACCTACCTGATCTCCGCCTTGCTCCAGGAAACCGGCTTTTCAGTGGAAAACATACGTCTGCTGCACAACGAGCGGGCCGACTCCGCGGCCATCCGGGACCGGCTCGACTGGCTGCTCGATGACGTGGATCCGGGGGGATTCCGGCTCCTTTACTTCAGCGGCCACGGCCATCAACTCGAGGGCTACGGAGTCGGCGAAACGGTCGACAGCCTCGACGAATGCCTCTGCCCCCACGACTACGACTACACCCCGGCCACCGCCATCCTCGACGACCACATCCTGAGCCTCTACTCGCAGCTTCCCTACGAATCCCAGTTCGCGATCATCCTCGACTGCTGCCACTCCGACGGCATGTCGCGCTCCGGCAGCGCCCGAATGCGGGGGCTCGGCTCGCCGCTCGACGTTGCCCATCGCGGGCTCGTCTGGAATTGGGACAAGAAGCACCAGCGGGGTGCTTGGATAAGGCCTGCCGCCGACTCCCGGGAACTTACCCGTGGTGATGGCCGGAAGCGCTTCGACCACGCGAAGGACCGGCTCACCCTTCGCAATGTTCAGTTGCCCGAAACCGCAGCCCCGGGAAAGAACCTCAGCTTCGTCAATAAGGACGATTATGTCGGGAGAAATGGCACTCTCCGCCGCTTCGGCCGGGCCATCAGCCTCCGGCGGCAAGTCGCTCCGGATTGCCCCTCCCCCCCTTCCTATATCAAGGAAGGAACTCCCGGCCCCTTTCTCCCGGTCATTGTCTCGGCCTGTGCCGAGGACGACGTGGCGCTGGAACATCAGGACGGCCACGTCACCTACGGAGCCTTCACCTTCGCCCTCGATCGGGCCTGGCGGTCCTTGATCCGCGGTCGTGAAGACGCCGGTGCCAAGGACATCCGCTGGGAACAGCTCGTCGAACTGGCGACCGCGGAACTCAAGGACCTCTGCTACGTCCAGAAGCCCAAACTGATCCTCGCGACCGACCAGCAAGTCGTCGCCCTCGGCAATCCGTGGAACCGGCAGCCCTGACCTTTTCCTCCCCCGTTCGAACCCCATCCAATCCCACACTCCCATGCCACGCCCCTTCCTCCCCCTGACGCTCGCCCAGTTCGAGCAACTCGTCGACTTCACCCCCCTCACCCGCCGCATCGACTCGGTGCACATGCACCACACCTGGCGGCCGAACCACGCGCAGTACCGCGGCCTCCGCTCGATTGAGTCGATGTGGGAATACCACACCCGCGAGAACGGCTGGTCGGACATCGCCCAACATATCTCGATCGGACCCGAAGGCACCATCTGGACCGGCCGCGACTGGAACCGGCCGCCTGCCAGCGCCACCGGATTCAACGGTTCGGAAACCAGCGGGCCGTTTATGTTCGAGATCATCGGCGACTTCGACCGCGGCGCTGACCCGCTCGTCGGCACTCAATTGCAAGCGGTGCTCGGCGTCATCGCGGCACTGATGAAAAAGCACGGGCTCGCCCTGCAATCCCTGCGCTTTCACAACGAGATGACCGATGCCAAATCCTGCCCGGGTAGCTCGCTCGACAAAGACACGATCCTCAAAGGAGTGGCCGCCTTGCTGTCAAAGCCCGCCGCGAAACCCGCCGTGCCGCGGGCCCCGTCCGCCGACCCCCTCATCGCCGACGCCCGCGCCCTCGTCGCCGCGGCGATTCCCCGGACCGCCAGGACCGGCGAGGACTCCTCCGCCGGGCTCGATTGCCACATCGACTATCCATCGTGGGAACTCGCCTCGAAACTCGGCTCCCGCTCGGGAGAGAGCCCCGACTTCCAAAGCCTGCGCCCGCATCTGGTCAACCTGCGGCACGGGAAATACAGCAACGACGGTCAGGTCGGAACCACGGCCGCCGACATCGACGCGCTTTTCAAGCAACATCTCCCCGACGCGATTTCCCGCCTTCCCGCCGGCAGCAAACTGCCGCTCATGCTTTACGCCCACGGCGGCTTGGTAAAAGAGAAGGTCGCCCTCGCCGGAGCCGCCGCCCAGATTCCGTGGTGGAATGCCAACGGCGTCTATCCCCTCTTCTTCATCTGGGAAACCGGACTTCTCGAAACCCTTGGCCAGATGATCGAAGCCGCGCTCGGCAGCTTCTGGAAGCGTCTCGGCGGAGGTCGCTCCCTCGACACGCTGCCCCGCGGCGACCTATTCATCGACCCTGCCGTCGAGAAAGCCGCCCGCCGCATCGGCGGAGTCAAGATCTGGGGCGCCATGAAGGAAAGCGCCCGCAAGGCGTTCTCGCAAGGCGGCGACGGGCTCCACTTCATCAGGGCGCTCGCCGACTTTTTGAAAACCCACGGCAGCAAGGTCTCGCTCCACGCGATCGGCCACAGCGCCGGTTCGGTCTGGCACGCCTATCTGATCGACGCCCTGCTGAACCGACGCCCCGCCAACGACCTCGATGCACTCTTCTGGCAAGGCAGGGACCGCAGCTGCGCCCAGAACCTCGTCGTCTCTACCGCCTTCGGACTCTCCCTCGACGGCACCCTCCAGGGAAGCATCCCCCCTTTCCGTTCCTCGGTACAAACCTCCACCTACCTCGCGGTCCTGCAGGCCATCCGCTTTGGCCCCAACAACCTGAAGAATGACCCGGCCTCCAAACTCCGCTGGCCTCGCCGCGATGTGGAAATCTACGAGATCGGCCGCAAGGGCCCCCATCTGCTCGCGTTCTGGAACCATCAGGACCACAGCCTGCAAGGGGTCTCTCCCGGTCGCGTCGCCATCACTGGACCGAAGCGGATCGAGCAAGGCGTCCACCTGCTGGTCATCGGACTCTCGGCGCTGGTGCTATCGGCGTGCATCTGGTTCACCACCCGCTTCAACCGCCGGATCTGGAAAGGCCGCCAATTCCGGTGGATCCCGAGGATCAGCCAAGCGGTCGTCCTGACCGCCGCCGGGATTTGCCTTTGGTACGGATGGCGCTCCCCGGAAGCCCACGAACTCGCTACAGCCGAGCCACGGGTCTGGCTCTCGGGCATCAGCGGCATTCCGGTGATCATCGGGAACACGATGTCAGTGGCCCTTGCTTCCACCCTCCTGTTCCTCGGGATCCGGCGCCTCGCCTTGAACATGCGGGAAGTCAAAAATGCCTACCCCTTTGGCGGCTATCGCTCCGGCGACCGCCGCCAACCACATGAGATCCGCGCCTACCGTTCCCACGGATTTCTGCGCTACCCATCGCCCTGGGACATCACCGGATGGCTGGTGATTCTCTCGCACGCCAGGCCACCGCACTTCCGCGCCCTTGCCAAACGGTTGGGGAAACCATTCGGCCGACACCGAAAAGCGGATTATGATTCCGCCGCGCCCCTGCTCCAGCAGCAGCGCATCGTCCATTTCCTAGGCCGCTCGCCGGAATCCCGCCTCGTCGATTCGTTCGCCCGAGAGGGTCTTGCGACTTCACTCAGCAACCGCCTGATCCGGATCCTCGTCGGGCTGGTGGCGCTGCTGACCCTTTATCGGGTCCTCAGCGGAAGCCAGCTACCAAACACGCTGGCGCCGCCATTCCTCCGAGGCGCGGGCGAACGCACCGCGTTCCAATACTCGGATATGGCCGCGAAGATCGCCCTCGTCGTAAGCTGCTGCTTCGTCATCGACACTCAATTGAGGCTCGGCCTCAGCCTCGCGAAATTCGGCCGCTTCCTCCGCGACCGCGGCACCCGCAAGTCGTCGCCTTACCTGCATGGCCATCGCATGGACCTGCCGGACGACTTGCTTCCGGAGCGGCCCCGTCTCTCCGGATGGCTCTCGCCGCTCAAGCCCTTCGATGACCCGCGCGACATCGGCCTGTGGGAACTTCCACTCGTGGAAATCGCCGCCTCCCGCTTTCGGGCCAGTGCCCCCGCCGTCGGCATTCCCTTCACCCTGCTCTTCATCCTGCTGGTGACCCGCTACTCCGTTTTCGAGGGCGTCAGCTATCCGGCGGGAGAGATGATCTTCTTCGTCACCGCCATGTCCCTGCCGTTGATCACCGGAGCCTTCGCCCAGTTCCAGATGCGGGCCATCTTCGTCGCTGCGTCCGCCCGGCTGCGCCGGGCGAAGGCGATCCATACTGGAAAAATAGAAGCCTTTTGCGGCAACGAAATCGACTCCCTCGCCAAACTCCGCGCGGACACCATTTACTTGCCCACCGAAAATCCGCTGCTGCGGGCCATCCTTCTGCCTCTGGGAGGCATCGGGATCCTCGAACTTGCGAACGGGATCGCGCCCTACCTCAAATAGCCGGACTCCGGATCACCGCCACCAGACCCGGTCAACACGACGGTTGCCGGGGTGGGGGCGGGTTTCAGGTCGTCACTTGGGCAGTGGTGGCCGGTGCTACCCCACCGCCGGCACATCGACCCAAGCCCCCGCTTCGTGCGACTTCCAGCTCAGCTCGGCGAGTTGCACGCCCTTGGCCCCCTCGCGCAGGGTCCAGCGGAAGGGCTCGTCGTTGACGACGTGCTTGAGGAAAAGTTCCCACTGGATCTTGAAAGCGTTCTCGAAGTGGAGCTGGTCCGGGACCTCGGTCCAGCGGTCGTAGTAGTTGATCGGGCTGTCGATGTCCGGATTCCACACCGGCCGCGGGGTGACGCTCTGGTGCTGCGCCCAGCACTTGCGCAGGCCGACGATCGCCGAGCCCTCGGTGCCATCCACCTGCATCGTGAGCAGGTCGTCGCGGCGAACGCGGACGTTCCACGATGAGTTGAACTGACAGGTGATGCCGGTGTCGGTCTCGAACAGCGCGTAGGCGGAGTCGTCGGCGGTGCACTGGAAGGGCTTGCCGCTCTCGTCGTGGCGCTGCTCGATGTGGGTGGCGGCTTTGCAGAACACGCGGGTGACGTTGCCGAAGAGGTTGTCGATGACATATCTCCAATGGCAGTGCATGTCGATGATCATGCCGCCGCCGTCCTCGCTGCGGTAGTTCCAGCTCGGCCGCTGGATCGGCTGACCTTCGTGCTCGCCGGTGAAGACCCAGTAGCCGAACTCGCCGCGCACGCTTAGGATCTTGCCAAAGAAGCCCTGCTCCTTGAGGAGTTGGAATTTCCGCAAGCCGGGCAGCCACAGCTTGTCCTGCACCGCGCCATTCTTCACGCCCGCCTTCTCGGCGACCTCGGCGATCCGCAACGCTTCACCGAAGGACACGGCCGTCGGCTTCTCGCAATAGACGTGCTTGCCCGCAGCGATCGCCTTCTCGAGGAAGCCGATGCGATACGGTGTGCCCGAAGCGTCGAAGAAAATCTCGTTATGCGGATCCGCCAGCGCGGCATCGAGGTCGGTGGTGAAGCGAGCCACCCCGTGCTTCGCCGCCAGCGCGCGGATCTTGTCCTCGTTGCGGCCGGTCAGGATGGGATCGGGAATGACCAGAGTGTCGCCGCACATGAGTCCGCCCTGGTCGCGGATCGCGAGGATCGAGCGGACGAGGTGCTGGTTGGTGCCCATGCGTCCGGTGACGCCGTTGAGGATGATGCCGAGTTTCTTGGTTTTCATGAAATCAGAGTTTGAAGGGAACCACGGAAGGCACGGAATACACGGAAAGAAATAGGTGTGGATGCCGGGGTCGACAGTTTCCGTGTATTCCCAGTATTCCGTGGTTTCAATTCAAAGGTCCGCGCAGCTCGCGATGATCTTTTCGAGGAAGTCGTGCTGATTCTCCGACCAGTACTTGCGGGAGAAAATCTCGACCTCAGTTAGCCCGCTGAAGCCGGTGGCTTGCACCATCTTCGCGATGCGGGCGGAGGCATTGACGCCCTCGCCGGGGAGACCGCGGTCGAGCAGGACGTGATCGAAGTCCGGCTTGAATTCGCAGACGTGGAACGCGAACAGCCGTTTAGCTTCAGCACAGCGGTGGATCTGCGCTTCGAGCCCGCTTTCCCACCAGACGTGGAAGACATCGAGCGCCACGCCGACCAGCGGGTGGTTCAAGGACTCGGCCATTTCGTTCGCGTCGCGCATCGAGGCCACCGCCGAACGGTCGCCGGCATACATCGGGTGCAGCGGCTCGATCGCCAGCCGGATCCCGGCGCTCTCGGCTTGCGGCAGCAGCGCGGCGATGCCGTCGCGGATCTGATCCAGATTCTCTTCCTGCGTCTGGCCGATCGTCGCACCGCAGACGAGCACGATCATCGGCAACCCGAGCGCCTCGGCCTCGCGCAGCGCACCCCTGTTGGAATCGATGGCCGCATCGCGAGTCACGGCTTCCTTGCCTGTGAAAAATCCGCCGCGCACCAGGCTGACCGGCTTCAGGCCGCTGTCGTCGAGGTGCTTTTTCACCTTCCCGAGGTCTTGCCCGGCCACCGTTTCGCGCCAGATTGAGACGCCGCCGATGCCGCGCCGCGCGTAGTTCTCCAAGCACTCGTGAATTGACCACGGCTTGTTCGTGAAGGTGTGGATCGCGAGTTGGTCCGGGCTCATTTCCGCCCGCCAAGGAAGCATTCTTCATTTTTCTTGCAAGGGAAAATTTAAGCGCTTTCTTTCACCCCAAGAAATGCAGCCCGCCCTGCTAGACAACCTCGATTTCTCCGTGGTCCGCGACCTCCGCAAACGCGAGGGCCTGACCTTGGACGCGCTGTCGGCCCGTTGCGGAATCTCGATATCCGTCCTCTCGAAACTGGAGCGCAATCATAACGCCGTCGAGCTCGAGACCCTCTACCGCATCGCCCGCGCCTTCGGCCTGTCCGCCTCCGACCTGCTGTCGCTGGCCGAATCCGTCGCCGCCCATCGCAAGTCCGCCACCCGCTACCGCTCCGGCCCCTTCGATTTCGGGAAGCTGTCGTTCCAGGGCATCGACTGCTTCCACGCCACCGCCAAGGCTGGCGGCTCGCTGACCCACCCGGAAGCGCATGGCGACGACCATGAGATCTGCTGGGTTCTCCGCGGCCGCGTCGCAGTCACCCTCCCCCGCGAGCGCCATGAACTCGCCGCCGGCGAGGCCTTGAAATTCGACGCCATGCTCGAACACACCTACGAGATCCTCGAAGACGCCGAACTCACCATCGTCCACCTCACGAAGCAGCACCGTTTTTAAACCCATGATCCACCTCGACTCCGCTCCCGCCCTCGCCGACCTCAAGTCTCCTCTCCAGCACTTCTTCGCGCTGGCCAAGGACAAGATCGACGCCATCGACCGCGAATACGACGAGTCGAAGGGCTCGCCGGTCTTCACCGTCGGCGGCAAATACACCACCCGCGGCTGGACCGAGTGGACCGAAGGCTTCCGCTACGGCATCGCCATCCTGCACTTCGATGCCACCGGCGACCTATCCAGCCTCGCCAGCGGCCGCGAGCGCACTGTTCGCAAGATGGCCTCGCACGTCTCGCACATCGGCGTCCACGACCATGGCTTCAACATCCTCTCGACCTACGGCAACCTCCGTCGGTTGATGCTAGAAGGCCGCCTGCCCGCCGACGAGTGGGAGAAGAATTTCTACGAACTCGCCATCAAGGTCTCCGGCGCCGTCCAAGCCGCCCGCTGGACCGTCCGCCAGGGGGGAGGATTCATCCATTCCTTCAACGGCCCGCACTCCTTATTCGTCGACACCATCCGTTCCTGCCGCATTTTGATGGAGGCCCACCGCCTCGGCCACGTGCTGATGAGCGAAGGCGACAAGGCGATTTCCCTGCTCGACCGCGCCCTCCAGCACATCGAGTCCACCGCGCTCTACTCCGTCTTCTACGGCGAAGGACGCGACAGCTACGACGTCCGCGGCCGCACCGCCCACGAGTGCGTCTTCAACACCAAGGACGGCGCCTACCGCTGCCCGAACTCGCAGCAAGGCTACACCGGCTTCAGCACCTGGACCCGCGGCCAGGCCTGGGCGACGCTCGGCTTCGCGGAAGAACTGGAACTGTTAGATACAATGGACGCCGCGGAGTTCGAGCCCCACGGCGGCAAGGCGAAGTGGGAAGCCCTGATGCGCAAGGCCGCCACCGCCACCGCCGACAACTTCCTCGCCCACACCCCGACCGACGGCATTTCCTACTGGGACCAGGGCGCGCCGAATCTCCACAAGCTCGGCGACTACCTCGACCGCCCGGCCGATCCCTTCAACGCCTACGAACCGGTCGACAGCACCGCGTCCGCGATCACCGCCCAGGGCCTGTTCCGCCTCGCCCGCTACCTCGAATCGAAGGGCGACTCCGCCAATGCTGCTCGCTACGAGAAGGCCGGCCTGGTCACCGCCAAATCGCTCTTCAGCGAGCCCTACCTCTCCACCGACCCCGCCCATCACGGCCTGTTGCTCCACTCCATCTACCACCAGCCCAACGGCTGGGACCACCGCCCCGACCCCGCGAAAGCCGCCTATGGCGAATCCAGCATGTGGGGCGACTACCACGCGATGGAACTCGCCGTTTACCTTCAGCGCCTCATCGAGCAAAAGCCCTACCTCACCTTTTGGACCTGAGCTGAAGGGCAGACGGTTTGACACCCACCCCGTCGCCGCGCTTGATCCGCCGCATGCCCGATTGCTTCACCGGCGGCTTTGTCCAGACGAACGGCTACCTTTTTCAAACACCCGACGGCTCGTGGGTCGCGGTCGATGCCCCGGCGGGCATGGCCGGCTACCTCGCGCAGCGCGGCATCGTGCCGACGGCGCTGCTGCTGACCCACCAGCACTACGACCACGTGGAGGACGCGGCGGCGGTCGCGGCGATGGGGGCGAAGATCCACGCCTGGCTCCCCTACTCCACCGGCCTGACCCTGGAGGAAATGATGCGCTCCTACGGCATGCCGGTAAAAGTGCCGCCCTTCGCGGTGGATGTCCTGCTGGAGGGGCGGGAGTCCTTGGAGATCGGCGGCTGCACCATGGGGCTGGCCCACGTGCCGGGCCACGCGGTGGACAGCGTGACGTTTCACCTCCCGGAGTCCGGCGAGCTGTTTTCCGGCGACACGCTGTTCGCCGATTCGATCGGCCGCGCGGACCTGCCCGGCGGCGACCCGGAACTGCTGATCGACGGGATCCGCGGGAAATTGCTCACCCTGCCGGAATCGACCGTCGTCTTCCCCGGCCACGGGCCCGCGACGACGATTGGCGCGGAACGTGCGGGGAATCCCTATTGCGGCGATTGAAGACAGGCGAGACGGTCGGGCGGTGTCGCTCCATTCCCGCAAGAAATCCGCTGGAGTTCCCACCATTCACCTGCGACTTTCGCAAAGCAAATGAGCAAGCTGACGTTTACTGCCTGAATCCATGGCCGAAGACCCCAAAACGCCGGTTGAAATCCCGATGCCGGAATCGCTGCGCCTGCAGCTCGATGCTTTCCGCCGCCGGCTCTGGCGGACGAAGATCGCGGAAGCCGTGCTGGCGGGTATTTTCGGGCTGCTTTTCTCCTTCCTGCTGGTCTTCGCACTCGACCGGATCTGGCAGACGCCGGGTCTGCTACGGCTCGCGATCCTGATCAGCGGCACCTCGCTCGCCGCGATTTTCGCCCCGCTGTGGCTGCACCGCTGGGTTTGGGGGCATCGCCGCGAGAACCAGCTCGCCCGGCTGATCGCCAAGCGCTTTCCGGGGCTGGGTGACCGGCTGCTCGGCGTGGTGGAGCTGCAAGGCCAGGTGGAGGATGCCGACACCCTGTCGCCCCGCCTGCGGGCCGCGGCGATGGAACGGGTGGCGGAAGAAGCCTCCAAACGCCAGCTCGAAGGTGCGCTGCCGGCCTCGCGCCATGGCCGCTGGACCTTGGCCGTGGTGGCCGGGCTGCTCGTGGGCACCGCCGCGTTCGTGGTCGCGCCGAAAGCCGGGATGAGCTCGTTGAAACGCTGGCTGATGCCGCTCTCCTCTTCCCCGCGTTACACTTTCACCGCGCTGGAGGGCCTGCCGGAAATCCTGGTGGTTCCTCAAGGCGAGGCTTTCACGCTGGACGTCAAGCTGGCCGCCGATTCCGAATGGCAGCCCGCCGAAGGCATCGCCCGCTACGGCCGCCAAGATCCGGTTGCCGCCGCGCTGGCCGACCGCGGCTACCGCTTCGCCTTCCCGGCTCAGACCGAAGAAGGGGTGGTCCGCTTGGAGATTGGGGATGCGAAGCATACGATCAACGTCCAGCCGACGCTGCGGCCATCGATCAGCCGGGTTTACGCCGATGTCCGCTACCCCGATTACCTGCAACTCCCCGACCATGAGGTGGACCTCGGCTCCGGCGTGCTGTCGGCGGTGCAGGGCAGCAAGGTCTCGATCACGGCCGAGGCGACCCCGCGTGACCTGGCGACGGCGGAATTCGGCCCGCTGCGTGCCGAAGGAACTCCCGATCGCGAAGGCGGGGCCATGACGGTGGCCGGCACGAAAGCCGCCACGCCGCCGTTGGAAGTCGCGGAGAAAGGCTTCACCGTGCCGATCACCTGGACCGACGTGCTCGGGCTGCGGGGCGAGGACGGCTTTGAAGTGCGGGTCGACGCGCTGGCGGACGAGGCACCGGGGATTTACATCCAGGGCATGCAACGCCAGCACGTGATGCTGGCCGAGGAGACGGTGGATTTCGAAGTCCTGTCCGAGGATGACTTCGGAGTGCGCAAGATCGGCATTGAATGGTCCGGCGAGTTCACCCGGGCGACCGACGAGGTGCCGGCGAAGGGCGAGCTGAAGCTGCTGGAAGGCGGACCCGCGCTGAACCGCCTGTCCAGCCCGGCCGCGTTTTCACCGGCCGCTTTCAAGATCACGCCGCAGAAGCTGACCCTTCGCGCTTGGTCGGAGGACTACCTGCCAGGCCGCCCGCGGTCGTATTCCGAGCCGGTCACGTTGTTCGTCCTGACCCTCGACGAGCACGCGCAGATGCTCAAAACCCAGTTCGACCGTGCGATCAGCGAACTGGAAGACCTGGCCCGCAAGGAGCGCGGCCTTTTTGAGGAAAACCAGCGGCTTGAGAAGCTGGATCCCGAGGCGTTGCAGGCCGAGGAGAACCGCGAGCGACTGGAAGCGCAGGAAGATGCCGAGCGCCAGCAGACCGAGCGGATGGACGATCTGGCCAAGAAGATGCAGGAGCTTTTCAAGAACAGCGCGCGCAACGAAAGCATCGACAAGGAGACCATGAAGAAGATGGCCGACGCGATGAAGGCGATGAAGGAGCTTTCCGAAAAGGACATGCCCGAGGTGCAGGAAAAGCTGGGCGAGGCCCAGGATCAGAAGAGCACCGCGGAGAAGGCCAAGGAGGATGTGGAGGAGGCCGTCGAGAAGCAGGAGGACGTGCTGAAGAAGATGCAGGAGGCGATCGAGAAGGCGAACGACGCCAACGAGCGCTTCGAAGCCAGCACCTTCGTCAACCGGCTCAAGAAGGCGGCGACCGAGGAAGAAGGCGTGGGCACCGCGGTCTGGGAATCCTACGAGCGCACCGCCGCGATCTTCACCGCGGAGCTCGACCCCGCCGATGCGGGCAAGCTACAGGACATCATCCGCCAGCAGCTCAACACGACCTCCGACATCCGCTGGATCCAGGAAGACCTCGGTCATTTCTACTCCCGCACCAACAAGGAGGCCTACCGTAAGATCCTCGACGCGATGATCGAATCGAAGATCGACCTCGACCTCGAGGACCTCCGACGCCTGCTGGAGGTCAATCAGGGCTTCCTCGCCCGCGAAAAGGCCGAGCTCTGGGCGAACAAGCTCAAGGAGTGGGCCAAGCTGCTCGAAGGCGAGCAGAAGAAGGACGGCGGCGGAGAGGGCGGCGGCGACTCCCCCCCGCAGGAAGATGAGGATTTCGAGTTCATGCTCCGCGTGATGAAGATGATCCAGCAGGAGCAGGACATCCGCGCCCGCACCCGTTCCTTGGAAACCCTCCGCCGTTCGTTCGAACCCGCCGATCCCGCCAAGCCATGAAAGCCGCCCTTGTTTTCCTCGCCCTGCCGCTCCTCGCCGTCGCCGAAGAGGAGAAGGAACTCGCCTTGAAAATCCACGAACATCAGGAAGGCTCCCGCAAGCTGTCGACCCAGCAAGACGAGCTCGCGGCGGACGTCCAGCAACTGATCATCGAGCAGACCAACTCGAAGGTGATCGAGCTGCTCGAAGGCGTGGAAGACGCCATGGACGAGGCTTCCGAACTGCTGCTCGAAACGGACACCGGCGGGGTCACGATCGCGGCGGAGACCGATGTCATCGAAAAGATCTTCGAAGCCGCCAAGGAGAAGCAGAAGCAATCCGGCCAAGGCAAGCCCGGGGAATCCGGCGGAGCCATGCTCGACATGATGCAGGAGATGATGGGCCAGGGCAAACCGGGTGACAAACCGGGCCAAGGCAAGGGCGCCGGCGATCAAGGCGGCGAAGGCCAGACCGGTGAATCCGACAGCGCGAATTCCGCCAATCCCGGCCAACCTGGCGGCAAGGTCGAAGCACGCCGCGTCCCGAAGGCTTCCGGCAAGGCCGGCCAAAGCCTGCCGACCGAATTCCAGCAGGCGCTCGACGCCTACAACCGGGCCGCTGAAAAACTCGCCAAATGAAGCTCCTCTGCCGTCCCCTGATCTTTCTCGCTGCCGCCTTTTCGGCCGCGGCTCAGGACCTGCCGCGCCGGCCGGATGATCCGGTGCCGGCGCAGGTCGACACGATGTATGACCGCGGGCTCGCGTATCTTGCAAAAACGCAGAACGACCGCGGCTCGTGGGACGACAGCATGGGCAGCGAGCCCGGCGTGGTCGGGCTCTGCGTGGTGGCGTTCCTGGCCCACGGCGAAGACCCGGATCACGGACGCTTTGCCAAGAACATTACCAAGGGACTGGAATACATCATCTCCCAGCAGAACGCCAGCAACGGCTACATCGGCAACAGCATGTACAACCACGGCTTCGCCACCCTGGCGCTGGCCGAGGCCTACGGCGCGGTCGATAATCCGAAACTCGCCCTGGCCTTGAAAAAGGCGATCGAGCTGATCCTCAGTGCCCAGAAGCGCAACCGCTCCGATGCCTGGCGTTACACGCCGGACACCAGCGATGCCGACACCACGGTCTCCGGCTGCCAGCTGGTCGCCCTGTTCGCGGCCCGCAACGCCGGGCTGCCGGTGCCGGACGAGGCGCTGAAAAAAGGCCTGGCCTACATGGCCCGCTGCCGCGGCAGCGACGGCGGCTACGGCTACACCTCGGCCGGTGGCGGGAAGCCCACCCTCACCGCCATCGGCGTGCTCTGCCTCTCGCTGGCGAAAGACAAGGAGGGCAAGGGCTTCCAGTCATCCGTGGAATACCTGCGCAAGCAGATGACATTCCGCGACCGCCACTACCCCTATTACTTCGAATACTACATGTCCCAGGCGCTTTTCCACGCCGACCCCGAGGCATGGAACGAGTGGAATCTCCTGAATATACGCTATCTTTCCACCATCCAGGCCCGCGACGGGTCGTGGCCGGGCAACAAGGGCCAGTCCTTCAACACCGCGAGTTCCCTGCTCTCGCTGGCCCTCAATTACCGATTCCTTCCGATCTACGAAAAATGATCCGTTCCCTCGCCATCGCCGGCCTGCTGGCCGCCCCCCTTTCCGCCGCGGAGGCCCCGGCGGAGAGCCCTGACGATTTGCTCCGCTTCACCAACGGCAATCAAATCGACGGCCGCTTCGCCGGCATGGACCCGGCGGGGACCATCACTTGGACCCGCCCGGACGTCGCGACACCGATGCCCTTCCAGCGGGAAAAGGTCCGCCAGATCGTGCTGCGCCACGCGAAGCCGCTTTCCCCGCTGAACGACCCCTGCCATGTCACGCTGGTCAATGGCGACAGTATCCCGGGCAAGGTGGTCGCTGCGGACGAACGGACTTTCACGCTCGAGACCAGCGCCGCTGGCACTTTGGAACTGCCACGCGATGCTGTCGCGATGATCGCGCCCCACCCTTTCGGCGGCCGCCTGCTCTACGCCGGGCCCTTCGACGACAAAGGCTGGTCGATCGTCCGCTCGGATGTTTCCGCCTTCGAAGGCGATCCCTTCGCCGGCAATGCCGGGGCCAAGGTCGTGCCCAAGGAAAAGGACGAGGATGGCAAGGAGAAGCCCTCGTGGGCCCACACCGGTGCCTCCTGGTATTCCCGCGGCGGACAGGACGCGATCACGCTGGACGCCGGCATGCCGGACCGCGCGTTGCTCCGATTCAAGCTCGGCTGGCGCAGCCGTCCGAACATCTCGATCGCCTTCCATGCCGATCTTCAGAAACCGAAAGCCGAAGTTAAGGAAGAGGGCGCGAAGGAAGTGCCGCGTCCGAACTTCGGCGGGATGCAGAACCTTGCCCGCCTGTTCGGCAGCGCTTACGTTTTGAATTTCCAATCCGGCTACGTCCACCTCCAGCGCACCGGCTTCGACGAAGAAGGAAATCCGGAAGTCGAGCGCGTCCGCGTCGGCAGCACTTCGGTGCGGCTCAACGACACCGGAGAGGCGATTTTCGAGATCCGCTGCGACCGGCGCGCCGGCACCATCGCGGTGCATGTGGACGGCGAATTCGCGATCCAGTGGAAGACCTCCGACGACGGTGCGGATGGCGAAGACGGCAAGAATTCCTACGAGGCACCGGGCGGCGGCGTTGGCTTCCAGGCCCAGGGCAGTTCCTCGGAAATCCGCATTTCCGATGTGGTGATCGCCGAGTGGAACGGCATGACCGACTCCGCCCGCAGCATGGAGAGCGAGTCCCGGGACATCGTGCTCCTGAACAACGGCACCGACCGCTTTTCCGGCAAAGTCCTCGGCATCCGCGACGGGCAGTTGGAGATCGAGGCCAGCTACGCCCCGCTGAAGATCCCGCTCGAAGAGATCGCGGAAGTCCACTTCGCCCGTGAGCACCGCCGCAAGCCGAGCGAAGCTCAAGCCTCCGAGATCACGATCCACCTCCAGCCGGTCGGCCGGATCAGCGGTATCCCCCTTTCCTCTGCCGACGGCAGGATCCAACTCGACAACCGGCTCGTCGGAAAAATCAATCTCGACCTCGCTCCCGCCGTCGTCCTCGAGTTCCAGTCCACCGGGGGCTTCCTCGATGCTTGGGACGATGCCCCCTGACCCCTTATCCATCCCGTGATCCGCCCCGCCCTGCTTCTTTTCCTGCTCCTTCCCGCCGCCGCGGATGAGGTGCTGCTGGCCGATGGCTCCAAGCTGTCCGGCACCGTCACCGCCTTGGCCGATGGCGGCCAGTTGATGCTCTCCAGCCCGCTCGCCTTCGAGCCCTTCCAACTAAAGGCCGACCGGCTCAAGCGGGTCAATTTCGCCGCGGCTGGCGAATTCAAGGACAGGGACGACGCGCTGGTCGTGCTGGCCAACGGCGACCAGTTCCCCGGCGAGCTCGCC
The DNA here is from genome assembly GCA_002304315.1 of Verrucomicrobiia bacterium Tous-C4TDCM. Classification (GTDB taxonomy): domain Bacteria; phylum Verrucomicrobiota; class Verrucomicrobiia; order Verrucomicrobiales; family Akkermansiaceae; genus Haloferula. The sequence continues at coordinate 481 of NEUO01000079.1, read as the reverse complement.
GCGATCGACGCGGAGTCCGTCATAGTGCGCACCCTCTTCGCCGGCGAGATCAAGATCCCCCGCTCCTCCGTGAATACCATCCAGCTCGGGGTGAGCCCGCCCAAGATCGTCTACCGCGGTCCGGCGGATGATTCCGGCTGGGAGATCAAGAACGGCTGGCGCTTCGACTCCATGCGCTTCGCCGCCGACAACAGCGGCACGATTTTCCGCAAATTCGACATCCCCGGCTCCTTCCTGCTCCGCTTCCGCGTCTCCTGGCGGAACACCCCGAACATCCAGGTGTATTTCGCGGATGATTCCTTTGAAACGACCGGCAAGGCGGACCGCTACTACCTGCAATTCGGCGGCGCCGGCATGGAGTTGAAACGCCAGCAGAGCAATGACGGGCATCCCTTTCTTTCGATGGCCTCGATCCCCGGTGAACCTGGCGACTACCCGGACAACAACGTCGATGTCGAGCTGCGGGTCGACCGCAAGTTGG
>NEUO01000078.1 GCA_002304315.1 Verrucomicrobiia bacterium Tous-C4TDCM | reverse complement strand
CGATCAAGGACCTGCCGGAAGACCAGCTCGCCGTCTTCAAGTGCCTCGAGCGCGGCGACTGGCTCGGCATCGAAGGCGAAACCTTCCTGACCCGCACCGGCGAGCCGACCGTCAAGGTCTCCAAGTTCACCGTCCTGTCGAAGTCCCTGCGCCCGATGCCCGACAAGTGGCACGGCGTCGCCGACCGCGAGATCAAGTATCGCAAGCGCCACCTCGACCTGATGTCGAACGAGGAAAGCGCCGCCATTTTCGTGACCCGCTCGCAGATGGTCGCCGAGATCCGCAGCTTCTTCCATCAGCGCGGCTACCTCGAGGTCGAAACGCCGATGCTCCAGGACATCCCCGGCGGTGCCGCGGCGCGTCCCTTCGAGACCTACCACAACGCCCTCGGCATGCCGCTCACCATGCGCATCGCCCCGGAGCTCTTCCTCAAGCGCCTGCTGGTCGGCGGCTTCACCAAGGTCTTCGAACTCAACCGCAACTTCCGCAACGAAGGCATCTCCCGCCGCCACAATCCGGAGTTCACGATGCTCGAAGCCTACCAGGCCTTCGCCGACTTCGAGATCATGGCGGACCTCGTCGAGGAACTCGTCTGCGGCCTCGCCGAGAAGTTCTGCGGCGGCCTCAGGATCGAGCACAAGGACGAGGAGGGCAACGTCACCCGCACCATCAATCTGGAGCGCCCCTGGAAGCGCGCGAACTACCACGACCTGATCGCGGAAGCAGCCGGTGCCGACTTCTTCACCCTCACCGCCGAGCAACGCCGCCAGCGCTGCGAGGAACTCGGCGTGCAGATCTCCGAGAACATGGAGGACCACGAGGTCGTCCAGCAGGTCTTCGAAAAGAAGGTCGAGGAGCACAGCTTCGATCCCTGCTTCGTCACCCGCGTCTCCAGCGAACTCGTCCCGCTCGCCAAGGTCACCCACGGCGGCAAGACGGTCGAGGTTTATGAGCTCATCATCAACGGCCAGGAAATCTCCCCCGGCTACTCCGAGCTCAACGACCCCGACGTCCAGCGCGACCGCCTGGAGCACCAGGCCGGCGGCGAGGAAGAGCAGAAGGTCGACTACGACTTCATCGAGACCCTCGAACACGGCATGCCCCCCGCCGGCGGCATCGGCATCGGCATCGACCGCCTGATCATGATGCTCACCGGCGCCCCGACCATCCGCGACGTGATCTTGTTCCCGCTGCTGAAGCGGAAGGAGTAGCCAGCTCATGTCCCAACGGGACCGCATTCCATAGCCCTGGGTTGCGAGGCACGAGCTACCCAGGGTTTGACGTGATCCGCACACCTACGCCAACGGCGTTGAGGAATGGCGAGCGTAAACCTCTCCCTTGTTTGAGCTTCAGCACGTTGATCTACTTCACTCCATCGATCTTTGCAACTTGGCTGGATCCCAAGGCTACCTCGCTTTAGATTCTATACTGCGAGTGGACGAATGGACGCGAATGGTTGAAAATTTGCCTACTTCCGCGCCTTGCTCTCCGAAGATTCCAGTGCTCTTGTTCCAAAACTCCCGACCATTCGAGGCGGGGTTTCAGAGGGATGTGACCCTTCGGGCTGTTTTAAGGGCTTGATTGGCGAGGGATCAGTGGAGACAACAAAATCCGCCTCCCTATGAAAAATCCCCGCCTCGACGAATTGATCGTCACACTAAAAAGGAGCGATCCGCAGTTGCCGTTAATCTTCATCGACATCCGGAGATTCCCGTTTCGATCCCTCAAGGATTTGCAGGCTTACATCGTCGGCAGCACAGCTCAAGTAAGGCGTTTCGTATTTCGCCATGACACCGACATCCTCAGAATTCTGAATGGTGACCGAGCTGCCAAGACCGCCGCGATACTGACCCTTCTGAGGCTGATTGTTCCGCTTGTCTCGATCACGCTGGCCATCAGCGTCTCTTGGTTGTTCCTGCTGGGACTAGCCTGTTTCTTCCTCGGCGGAAGAATTAGCAATCGATTTTACGACCAACAGATTCTCAAGGCGACCTTCCGCAGCGAGCGCGAGTTTTGTCTCTTATTTTACCTATCGCAGATCTATGTGGTTCATGATGGGAAGCCCTACGAGTGGCAACAGATGCAAAAGGAATTCGCCGCCTTGGAGGCCACGGCGATAGTTACCGTTGCTGACAATGGCCATATCCATAAAGTCTACGCCGACGGAACCAGCGAACATTGGAATGTCGAGACAGGGGCGCGTGCGCAAAAAAGGGTCGGCATCATGCGCCGAAATGGGTCCTGAACAGGCCCTGCCCATATTCCGAAGTCGACCGCCTGATCATGATCCTCACCGGCGATCCGACCATCCGCAATGTCATCCTTTTCTCGCTACTGAAGCTGAAGGACAGACGGGCTTGACTTCTGGACATTTGAATTTCACAGGGTCGGCAATCATGAGCGCATCAGGTTGACTTTCATCCCCTCCAGCTTCGCCAGCTTCCTTGCCTTCACGTCGAAGCTCCAGAACGTGTCGCAGCCTAGCAAAAGCGCCGAAGCGACGTGCTGCAGGTCATAGGTGCGGAAGCCATGCTTCGCCGTGTGGCGATACGTGAGCATCTCGAAAGCCTCCTCCAATTCGCCCTCCGGGATCGGCGACCAGCGAAGCAACTCCCCCGACGCAAACCCCTCGTCGAACTCGGCCCGTGCGAGCAAGGCAAGATCCTGCGACATCCGTAGGATTTGCGACCCATGCTTGGCCTCGAAAACGAGCCGCTGGAGCGCGTTGGTGAACTCCATCCGGATCAGACGGGTCACCGGCAATGATTCCCCGTTCTCTCCCAAGTGCGTCATTAGGGAAGCGGCCGAATCCGTGCACTCGAGATCGAGCAATGCACAGGTGAAGAAGTTGGTGTCCGCGAAAACCTTCATTCCTCGCCGGCGATGATGCGGTTAAATCGTGCCATATCCTCGGCACGCGGTCCGATGAAGCCCAGCGCCCGGACTTTCTCGCGATGCTGCTTCAGTCGCTCCGCAAACGCCGGAGCCGGGGAGGTGGCCGGGGCTTCCGCCACCACGGGTTCGATCTTGAATTTCTCCCCGCTACGGCTGCGGATCAGCACCTGCCCGTGAACCCGGCACGCTTCGAGCACCGCTTGGGTATTGCGGTTCATGTCCCGCACGGTGAAGGACACCGGGGAAATGCCTTTAGCTTTAGATCTCATGTCGGACATGATGACCGACATCGAACTCAAATCAAGGACGGAGTTCCAAGTCCCTTCACCCCTTCCGAAACTTCAGCACGTAATTCTCCTTCACCCCGTCGATCTTCACCTCCTCCACCAGCGTCAGCCCGGCGTCCTCGATCTCCTTGCGGAAGACCTCCTTGCCGGCGCGGACGTGGCCCATGATCCAGTCGGCGGTCACGCCCTCGATCCGCTCGAAGTCGACCACCACCAGGATCGCGCCGGGCTTCATCGCCTTGACCAGCGAGGCCATGGTCGACTTGGGTTACTCGAACTTCTGCAGCCACTCGTCCACCTTCAGATTCGGGTCGAGGAAGTTTTGGTTGATCCCTGGCTTCACGCTCGTCTCGGGATTCGGCGATTCCTTGGCGACGAGGAGGATGGCGAGCGCGGAAAGCAGGAGCAACGGGAGCTTCATGGCTTACCATCCCATACCGGCAGTCCCTGCGGTTGAAGCCCAAAGGACCGACCCGCCAGTGAATCGGCGTGACTTCAACGCCACGACATGGAGGCTCACAACGATGGATTTCGCCTCCCAACGTGCCTTGCTCCTGACCTTCGCCCACGGCTGGAAGACGCTCCTCGGAATCCACCTCGCGTTCTCCATCGTCGCCGGCACCCACGCGGCCCCTCTCGCCGCGGCGGCCATCCAGGGCGCGGTGCTGGTCTCCGGGGAGACCGCCCTCAGCGACACGGAAATCGCCGCCTTCATCTTCAGCCCGGCCGGCGCGGTCGCCGTGCTGGCGATCGGCACGCTGGTGCTGACCCTGCAACTCCTCGGCTACGCCACGCTGCTCATTCCTTCCCGCTCGCTCTTGAAAGGCGGATCATCCGACACCGATGCCGTCCTCCCCCTGCTCATCCCGGCGCTGCCCCGACTGATGCGAATCTCGCTGCGCTTCATCGTCCGGCTGGCCCTCTGCAGCCTGCCCGCCGCCGGACTGTTAGGTGCGATCTACCTCGGCATGCTCGGCGATCATGATATCAACTTCTATCTCGCCGAAAACCCGCCGGTCTTCCGCTGGGCGCTCGTGCTGGCGTCGCTCGTCCTGCTCGGCCATCTCATCCTCGTCGCCCGCATCGCCACCGGCTGGATCCACGCCCTGCCGCTCGCGATCTTCCGCGGCGAGTCGCCCGACGCCGCGCTGCGACTCAGCCGCGAAGGCGCAACCGGCCGCCGCAAAAGCGTCTTCTGCGGTCTGGTCGCCTGGGGCCTGCTCACGCCTCTCGTCACCTGGCTCCTCAACCTACCCTGGTCCGCCATCGCGCTGTGGGCCGCCGGCCATCTTCAAGACCGTATCGGCTGGCTGATCGTGGTGCTCGGTCTTTGCTTCGCCCTGGCCAGCGCGATCGCCTGGCTCACCGGTGCCTGCGGGCTTTCGCTGCTCGCCTTGCAGAACACCGGCCTCTACCTCGACTCCGGCCTCGACGACAATTCCCGCCCGAGCCGGCCCGCCCGCCGCCTGCCTCTGGGCTGGAAGTCGGCCATCGCCGGCGGGCTCGCGGGCTGCGGGCTGACCATCTTCCTCTCCCACCTATGGATCGAGTCGATCCACGACGAGCACCCTGCCGTGGTGATCGCCCACCGCGGGGCCTCGGCCGTGGCCCCGGAGAACACGCTGGCTGCTGTGCGCGAGGCGGTTGAAGCCGGTGCGGACTGGGTCGAGATCGACGTCCAGGAAAGCGCGGACGGAAGCGTGTTCGTCTTCCACGACAGCGACTTCAAGCGCGTCGGCGGCCCCGCCCGGCCGATCTGGGAACTCCGCGACGCCGAACTCGCGGCGATCGACATCGGATCATGGAAATCCCCCGCTTTCTCGGCCGAGCGGACGCCCTTGCTGGCCGACGTGCTGGCGCTGTGCAAGGATCGTTCCGGTGTGCTGATCGAGCTGAAATACTACGGTCATAGTCAACGCCTCGAGGAACGCGTGGTCGGACTCGTCGAAGCCGCGGGCATGGCCGACCAGGTCATGGTCATGTCCTTGAGCCACGACGGCATCCGCAAGATCCGCCAGCTCCGGCCGGAGTGGAGGGTCGGCCTGCTCTCCAGCGTCGCGCTTGGCAACGTCACCAAGCTCGACCTCGACTTCCTCGGCCTCAACGCCCGCACCACCTCCCGCCAGCTCGTCCGCCAGGCCCACAAGCGCGGCGTCCAAGTCCACGTCTGGACCGTCAACGACCCGGTCGACATGTCCACCCAGCTCGGCCGCGGGGTCGATGGCCTGATCACCGACAATCCCGCCCTGGCCCGCCAGGTCATGACCGAACGCGAGGACGCCAGCTTCGGCGAGAAGCTCCTGCTCGACCTCGCCGCCACCCTAGGCAAGAAGCCGCCGACGCCGCAGCAGTAGTAGCACAACTTTGAAAGTTGTGTGCTCGGGACGGCCCGCCAAACTCCTTCGGATCCGAAGCCTCCCTTCACGCCGCCCTCGCGTGCAACTTGCAAAGTTGCTCTACAAGCCCGGCTTCGGCGGAATCACCGGCTTCTCCCACGCGTTGATCCCGGTGAGCTTGACCTTCCGTTTGAAAATTTTGTCGCCGGCCGTAATGTAGAGGGTCTTCAGATCAGCCCCGCCAAAGCACAGGTTCGACGGGAACCTCGCGCCGGCCGGCGGAGGCAGGATCAGGTTCACCCGGCCGGGTTGATCGAAGACCTGCACGCCCATCGCGGTGGCGACCAGCAGCCAGCCGTCGCGGCTGACCTTCATCCCGTCGGCCCGGCTGCGCGGATCGGGATCGGCGGGCGGCAGGTGGAGGTGATGGTACGGCTGGACGTTTGTCAGAGAGCCATCCTTGGCCCTGACCGCCGACCAGCTGTAACGGCCGCCGGGATCCGCGATCTCGACCCGGGTCTGGTCCGGCGTCAGGGTGATCCCGTTGACCCCGTTGCAGCGGTCGGTGCCGAGCACCTTGTCCTGGCCTGGGCGAACGATCCACACCGCTTTCTTCTCCGGCTCGGTCGCGTAGATCGTGCCGTCGTGCGCGACGACCAGGTCGTTCGCCTTGAGCCCGCTCGCATGGACTTTCTCCTGCTTCGTCGCGAGGTCCCATGAGACGACTTCGCCGCTTCCCGCGCGGCAACCGTAGAGCCGACCGTCCGGCCCGAAGGCGAGGCCGTTGGTGCCGCGGGTGTTCTCGAGGAAGATCGACACCTTTCCGTCCGCGGCGACCCGGTGGATCGTGTTCTTCGGGATGTCGGTGAAGTAGATCCCGCCATCCGGAGCCGGCACCGGACCTTCGGTGAAGCCGTGGCCTTTGCTCACGAGTTGCCAGTCCTCGCCGGGCACCAGCATCTCCTTCGCCCGACTACGGGACGCCTCGTAGTTCACCGCCACCGGCTTCGGAAAATCCTTCCACAGCCAGCGCAGCGCCTGCGGCATGATGGCTCCGCCGTGCTTGTGGGAATGCTGGCCCTCGCCCCAGACGTGTTCGACCTCGTAGCCGGAGAACTTGAGCGCCCGCTCCATCTTCTGGTTCTCCATCCACCAGTCGCCGCAGTAGATATCGAGGTCGTTCGAACCGTCCTGCAGGAAGATCCGCAGCGGCTTCGGCTCGGTCTTGCGGACCAGCGTCGCGATTTCATCACCTCCGCGCAGCCCGACGAAAGTGCCGATCATCGAATAGACCCGGCGGAAGGCGTCCGGCCGCTGCCAAGCCGCATTGAATGCGGCGATCCCGCCCGACGATGCCCCACAGATCGCGCGGTGGTCGGGATTGTCGCTGAGCTTGTAATCCTTCGCCACGACGGGAATCAACTCGTCGATCAGGAAGCGGGCATAGTCGCTACTAAAGGCGTCGTACTCGAAGCTCCGGTTGAAACGCGGCTGGCTTTCCGCATTCGGGGCCGGCACCACGCCCGGATCGACGAAGAGCCCGATCGTCACCGGCATCTCGCCCTTCGCGATCAGGTTGTCGAAGACGATCGGCACCTTGTTCGCCCCGCCCTCGTTCACATAGCCGCCGCCGTCTTGGAAAACCATCAAGCAGGCCGGCTTGGCCGGGTCATACTGCGCCGGGACATGCAGCCAATACGCCCGCTCGGTGCCGGGGTAGATCTTGCTGTCCTTGAACGCGTGCTTCGTCGTCACCCCCTTCGGCACGCCCTCCTGCCGGACGGACGCGGGATCGACGGGATAGGGCCCCTCAGCGCGGAGGAGGGAAAGCGGGAGAAGGGCGAGGAGGACGGTGAGTTTCATGGGCGGGGAGCGGTACGCGGGGAAGGCGGAGGATCTTTCCGGATGACGGGATTGGAGGCCCGCCATCTGGATTGGCGCGCCTCAAGATTCCACACACGTAAGCGAGATTTCAGCTTTTCGAGATCCGGGAATCTTCCCATCGTCTCACCATGAAACGCCGAAATTGTTTGACGTGCTTGCGCATCGGGAGCCCCCCCTTGGGCCTTTTTGTTCTTTTGGCATTCGCCGTCGGTTCTATGGCGGAAGAAGCTCCCGTGGAAGCACCGCCCGTCACGAATCCCGCCGCTTTCGCCGATCCCATTTCCACCTACCGCATTTATATCAACGCGGTTCGGTAGACTGATTCGGCGGCGGCCAAAAGTTGCTTCACGATCGCCGGCGACAACGGGTCCGGCGCGCTGGATGTCATAGCTGGGCTTTGGACTTCCACCCGACGGCTTGACCAGATCGCCACCAAAAAGCTCGGCGTGGAAGCCGCCCGGGTGATCCTGGAGCCGATCGGATTCAGTCGAGGTGATCTACGCGATGCGGCGCTCGACCTGACAGAAAAGCGACTCACCGGCGCGTTGGTGAGATTTGTCGGCGACGATAAGGCCGAACTCGTGATCAAGTGGCAAGACGACGACGGATCTCCGAACGAGGCCTTCGAGTTTCACGGAGATGACCCGGTCGGGTTCAGCAAGGTGAACGGCGCGTGGAAGATCGACGCGAACCACCAGATTGGCGGCCTCTCCGGCGAGGATTTCCTTAAGCAAGGTACCTGGGGCGCGGCATTTCGCGATCACGTGAAAATCGCCAACGAAGCCAGCGACCGAATGACGAAAGGGACCTTGAAGACTCCGGAAGAATTGAAGGAGTTCCTTGCCCGGGAAGTATCCGCCGCGGAAAAGCGATATAAGGACGCGGTTGAGCCACCTCGATAGGACTTGATCGGCAGCGAGGTCATTCACCATCCTACTGGTCCACCAGCCGGATTCCCTCGTCCCCGATTGTGATTTTCCGCTTCTTAAACAGCGCGCCGGTCGCCTGCTTGAAGGCCTTCTTGCTCACCCCGAGCGCCTTGTGAATCACCTCCGCCGGGCTCGCGTCGCTGATCGCCCAGAAACCGCCGCGCTGCTTGAGTTCATCTTCGATCCGCGTTTCCAAGTCATCGATCCGCGCCCGGCCGGGGGGATACAACGAAAGGTCGACCTTGCCGTCGCCGCGGCACTGGACGACGTAGCCCTTCGTCTGCTCCCCGGCATTCAGACGGCGGAAGACCTCGTTGGCGAACAGCACGCCGGAGTGTTTGCCTTCGATGATCGCCTTGTAGCCCAGCTCGGTCTTGCCGTAGAGCATCAGGTTCACCTCCTGGCCCTCGGCGTACTCGGCAGGCGTTTTGTTGAGAAACTTGTTCAGCCGCCGCGTCGCGACGATCCGGCCGCTGGCGGAGTCGACATGGACATGCACGACGTAGGACTTGCCGACCTCGATCCTTTCCTTCTGCTCGCGGAACGGCAGCAGCAGATCCTTCGGCAGGCCCCAGTCGAGGAAAGCACCGACGCCGGTGAGCTGGAGGCATTCCAAGTAGGCAAAGCCGCCCGGCATCACCTTCGGGTGCTTCATCGTCGCGACCGGCCGGTCCTCGGAGTCGAGGTAAAGGAAGACCTCCACCTCGCCGCCGATCTGCCATTTCATCGGCATCTCGCGGCGCGGCAGCAGGACTTCGCCAAGCTCGTCCCCGGCATCGAGAAAGAGGCCGAAGGGTTGCTCGCGGAGGATGGTCAGGGAAGCGCGTTCGCCGAGGTGGGCCATGGGAAGAAGATTGAACTGCCAGGGCGCCAAGAACGCCAAGGAAGGGTGGCTGGAGTCTGGGGCGAAGCTCCCCGGATCGAAATCAAAACCTCAGAAAACTTGGCGAACTTGGCGTCTTGGCGGTGAAACCCGCCTTTTAAAGCAGCTTCCGCTTCTTCGGATTCCGCTTCTTGCCCCCGAAGACGACCTCCTTGATGTCGAAGGCCTCGGGGTCGTATTCGCCGCAGTACCAGCCGATCTGCCCGGTCAGCGCTTCCATGTACTGGAAGGCCCCGCCGAAGTCCTCCGGCGGGCAGGCGCGGGCGCCGTCGATCATGACCGCGCCCTCTTCGTCGCCGTCCTCCTTCTTTTCGAGCACGACCTCGTGCAGCCAGTCTTCCGCGAAATCGTAGCGGTAGAGCATCCGCATCGGCAGCCGCTTCTTGCCGATGAAGTCCGCCAGCGTGAGCTTCAGCTCGTCCTGGAACTCGCCGCCCTTCGGCACCTGGTCGGCCAGGCCGACCGGCCCGATCACATCGGTCAGCCGCTTGCCCTTGCCGTGGCGGAACTCGTGCGGGTGCTTGTTTTCCCAGCCCATCGCGTCCTGGATCGCGTCGTTGAGCTGGAGGAAATTGAAGGACGCCGGCACCGAAAAGCGCCGCCAGATCTGCGGGGTGATCTGGTAGAGGAAGACTTTGACGACGATGCGCGGCTGGGACATGCGGCGGAGCGTAAGCGGAGCCATTGATGGGAGGCAAACCCGAAGCGCAGGCCGCCGCAATGTTGGCCGCCCATAAGAGCCGGCCCGCCCCCGTAGAAAATTACCGATAACCTGTGGCTGCTGTCCCTTGAAACCATCAGCAAACCACGCATCAGCAACTCCGGACCATCCTCCCTCGGCGGTGGTAGCTTCCGGCTGGATGTCACCAGCCACTGAACTCGCGGCGAGCAATCGATAGATCACTCGGCCGCCGCGATCCGCAGGTGCAAGCTGGTCCCCGGCTTGCCGTCGGCCAGCCATTTCCGGTAGCTTAACCCCTGCCACTGGCGGAAGCCCGCGGCCGCCTCTTCCAGGTTCTCCGCAGTGAGACCCTCCATGGAGACCGGCGAGTCCCCGACCAACTCCTCCACTTCCATCTCGTTCCGCTGATAGAGCTCGGCCAGCCAGTCACGGATCGGTGAGAAGTCGATTTCGACGATCATCCCCGCCTCGCTCGCGCTGCTGGGCGCCGCCATGGCCTTCGAAAACCCGGCCGCCATCGACTTCGATGTTCCGAGCATCCAAAGCGAGTCGCTCATCGTCACTCCGGGGATGAAATCGCCACCGATGAATGGCAGCGGCGGATACCAGGTGACCAGATCGCTCGACTCGATTTTCTGCGGGAGGATCAAGGGCACCTCACTTCCCGACAGCTCACTTGCCCAGCCGGTCAGGCCTTTCCAGGAGGCGGCGAACGAGGCTCCGGACGCGTCGATCTTCGCGTGATCGGTGACCGGCCGGGCGACAATGAAGCGCGGCATGCGCGCCGCCGCCACCGTCTCTTCGGAGATGCCCGGCAAAGGAGGCACCTCGCCCTGCATGTCCATCACGAAGGCCACCTCGTCGCCGATGCCCGCATGGAACTCGTCGCGGTAGGCGCGGTTGAGTTCACGCATTTCCTTCATCATCCGCGGGAAGGCACCGTCCGGCACCATCGCCGTCACCGATGGATCCGCCGCGCCGAACTCGTTGAATATCGACTCCGCCAGCACGCCTAGCTGTTCGACCTGCTTCCACGACAGGTCATTGCGCCCCCGGTGCTGCACCCAGTGCATGCGGACCGCCGGCTTCAGCGAAATCGCGGCATCGGTCATCCGCAGCGGCGCGGCGTAGTCGAGCGCCGGATCCGCCCAGCCGCCGCGGCTTTCGTAGCGCCAGCCCTGGTCCTCGACGACCACCGCCGACCATGCCGAGGCATCCCGCTGGGCGAGCTCGCGGCTGGTATCCGCCATGGCCGCCAGCAACTCCCGCAGCAGCCGCTCCTCGCGGACCGGTGGGCGGATGGCGCGCGACAGGCTCAGCCAGTAGTCCGAGGTATCGAGCCACGGCAGCGCCGCCCGGACCATCGGCTCGGAAAGATAAGCCACACCGGCAATCCGCTGCTCCGCGTGGCCGTGGGTCCATTTCAAGTCATCCGTCGCCGCCAGCGACTTGTCCGGAGTCTCCGCCAGGCGAAAGCCTTCCGCACCGTTGCCGATGTAAATCACGATCCGTCCGTCCAGCGATCCGCTCGCGATGGTCAGCCGGACTTTCTCCATTGCCGCAAGCAGCCGCTCGATCCGCTCCGGCGAGATCTTCTCGAGCGCCTCGGCACTGCTCCCCTGCTTCTGCAATTCCTCGCGGGCCTTGGTCACCAGTTCGCCGAACATCTCCCGCCCCGAGAACTCGTGGCCCTTCATCGCCACGCCGGACACCTCGAAAGCCACCGGAGCAACCTGACTTTTACCCGCCAGCATCGCCTCCAGCCCCTTCGTCACCGCGTCCCGGCATTCCGCTTCCTTTTCGGCATGCGGCCGCCAACCCATCACCACGCTCGGAAGTTGCAGCCGCTCGTCCTTCTCGACCGCATCCATCCATTTTCCTAACAGGTCCTCGGAAAGACTGTCCTCCAGACCGGAAAGACCGGACTCGCCGTCTTTCTTCGCGAGGGTATCGAGCAAGCTTCCTGCCGCGAAGCCGATCCACGCCGCGGACAACTCACGGTAACTCCGGCCGACCGTTTCCAACTGCACGCCGACCCCCGGACCGACGAATACGAAAGCCTCGTCCCCCGCATACTTCGGCACATCTTCAGCCTCCCGCAACTTCTCCTCCGCTTCTTCGCCTTCGGAAATCTTCGACACGACATCCGATTCCAGCACGCGCCGGATCACCCCGCCGATCATCCTGTCGGCCCCGTAGCCGGCGAAGAAAAGATCGGCATCCGCCGGCACCCGGGTCGCGATGCCGAGGTGCGTGGCAACCGGCGGGGGCGCGACTACGGCGGCCACGTTTTCCCCGGGAGCCGATCCCGGAACACCCGGCGACTCCTTCTTCCCGCATCCTCCGAGAAGAACCGCCGAAGCCGCCAACGAAAAGATCCGACCACGAGTTGTCATGGCCGGATCGTGGTCAGGCTGGCCACTCCGGTGAAAGTGGAAAGATTCGCCCGGAATCCACCTCGGTGCTGTCAGGCACACCTCACCGGTCAAAGGTTCCTTGGACTCCGCGGCCATCTTGCTTGTCTCCCGGTCTCATCCGCTTAGCTTCCCGACTATGGAGGCTGCCGAAGAGAGCGATCTCGCCAGGTATGAACATCCCGGGACCACGGATGCCGACTTTCGAGCGCTGTTCTGGAAGGCCAGGCTCTCTCACCGGAGGGCCGGCAACAAGACATCAGCCGCCGCCCCGGCCCATCAGGACTCGCTTCGATTCGCGAGGGCGCACGGGCTTGCAGATGCGGAAGCGCTGTTATCCGCACTGGTAAAGACCTACCTCGACGAGAACGAGGCGTGCCTCAATCTCCTCGTGTCCTTGCGCGACAAGACACGCTTCCAAGGCGAGATCAAGTTCGTCGAAGCCCTCGCTCGCCACGGGCAAGGAAATCACGACCAGGCGATCCTCTGCTATCATGCGGCACTTGCATCGCCCGGCTTCAGTGCCATCCGCGAAGCCTGGCGAAACATCGGCATCTTGCAGTTTGAAAAAGACGAGTGTCCGGAGGCCCTTGCCAGTTTCCACCGAGCTCTGGGGCAACCGGGCCACGATGACGAAGCCTTCGTCTGGCTCCAACTCGGCTACCTCCATTCCAACCAAGGCGATCCTGCAACAGCCCTTGATTGCTTTCAGAAAGCCAGCGACTCGGCGGACTGCTCCGTCCACGCGTGGCCGGAACTGGGGCAACTTTATCTGGCGTCCGGCGATTATCCTTCTGCGATCAAAGCGTACCAAATTGCCATCGATCATCCGGACGCGGCGGGGAAAGGCCATCTCTGGGCATGCCTCGGTGCAGCGCAAAGTGCCGAGGGAAACTTTGAGGCGTCGATTGCCGCGCTCAAGCAGGCTCTTAGATTCCCAGCTGATGTGGATCCGGGAGAAACCTGGCACAATCTCGGCAGACGTTACGCCGACATGTCCCTTCATCGCGATGCCATCGACTGCTATCGCAGGGCACTCAACGAGCCGGACTACCAACATCACGCGCTCACCTGGATGACGCTGGCGGAGGCCTACAAAGCGATCGGCCGCGAAGACCTTGAAGAAATCTGCTGGCGAAATTGCAGCTCCGCTTACGACCTCGAGTACCCGGACGAGTTAGAGCCGGAAACATGACTCCCGCGGCGAAATCCCGGTTGTCCTCCCGGAGCTTGGGCTTAGCCTCGTCCCCATCCGATGAGCGAAGCCCCCGCGTCCATTCCCCCGGTGGACGCCGGCTTGGAAACAACCCGCCGCTACCTGCCCTGGGTCGTCGCCGTGGCGCTGTTCATGCAGCAACTCGACAGCACCATCGTGAACACCGCCGTGCCGACGATGGCGGAATCGCTCGGCGTTGCATCACTGAGCCTGAAATCGGTGCTGACCAGCTACACCATCGCCATCGCGGTCCTGATCCCGCTCAGCGGCTGGCTGGCGGACAAGTTCGGCACGAAGCGGGTCTTCGGCTTCGCGGTCGCGGTCTTCACCCTCGGCTCGCTCGCCTGCGGGCTCTCGACGAGCCTGCCGATGCTGGTCGCCTCGCGGATCCTCCAAGGCTTCGGCGCGGCTTTCATGATGCCCGTCGGCCGGATCGCACTGCTCAAGACTTTCCCGAAATCCGGCATCCTGCGGGCGATGAATTTCGTGATCATCCCCGCCCTGTTAGGCCCGTTGCTCGGTCCGCTGACCGGCGGCATCATCGTCCACTGGCTGCCGTGGCGGATGATCTTCCTCATCAATCTCCCGATCGGCCTCCTCGGCCTGTGGCTGGTGAAGAAGCACATGCCCGATCACCGCGCGGCCCAGCCCGACCCGCTCGACCTGACCGGCTTCCTGCTCTTCGGCAGCGGGATCGCGCTGCTCTCATGGGTTCTGGAAATCTTCGGCGAACACGGCATGGAACCGCTGCCCATCGCCGCGATGGCCGCGGTCTCGCTCGCCCTGATCGCCGCCTACTTCTGGCACGCCCGGCGGACCACCCAGCCGCTGCTGCCGGTCGAGCTGTTCCGGCTGCGAACCTTCCGCGTGTCGGTCGCCGGCGGATTCATCACCCGCCTCGGCATTTCCGGCATGCCCTTCCTGCTGCCGCTGCTCTATCAGCTCGGGATGGGCTTCTCGCCGTGGCAGGCGGGGCTGCTGGTGATGCCCCAGGCCGCCGCGGCGATCGGCATGAAACTGCTCGTCCAGAAAATCCTCGCCCGCTTCGGCCACCGCCGCGTGCTGCTCGTCAACACGCTGCTGATCGGCGCGATGATCGCCGCCTTCTCGCAAGTCGGCCCCGGCACGCCGGTGGGGGCCATCCTGATGTTCAGCGTCCTTCAAGGCAGCGTGTCAGCCCTGCAATTCACCGCCATGAACACGTTGGCCTATGCCGACACCAGCGACGCGGAAGCGAGCGATGCCAGCACCGTCGCAAGCACCGCCCAGCAGCTTTCGATCAGCTTCGGCATTGCCTTCGCCTCGCTGGTCACCGGCTGGTTCCTCGGCGGGATTGACCGCTCGAACGCGGACCTCCTCGTCCCCGCCCTGCACAAGGCCTACCTGCTGTTAGGCGCGGTCACCGTGGGCAGCGCCGCTACCTTCCTGCTGCTCAAACGCGAAGACGGCGCGAATGTCAGCGGGCACGGCAAGCCTTCAGTGCAGGACAGCGATTCCGATGACGCGTTGGAACCGGCGGCCATCCGCCAGCACGGATAGAAGACCAGACGGTCATTCCTGCCGCCATCGGCGCGCGGCAGCCCACAGCAAAGCCGGCACCAGCAGGCTGAAAGCGAGCGCCCAACCCGGTGCCTCGCGGCCGGCCGAGCCGATCCATGCGAACAGGAATCCCACCGGCAGGCTGCCGCAGGCCAGCGACGCGACGAAGCGTCCGAAAGGCATCCGCACCAGACCCGCCGTGCATGACAACGCTTCCGGCAGGATCGGCAGGGCACGCGACAAAGCCACCATCCAGCCGCCGCCGCGGGCGAAGAGCAGCTTCCCTTTCTCGAATTCCAGATCGCCTAACAATTTGCGCGCCGCTTTCTCGCCGATCAGCCGGCCGACGCCATACCCAGAAAGTCCCGCGATCATCGACCCCGCCGCCGCCGCCAGCCCGCCCAACAAAACCCCGTAGACGAATCCCAGCGCAGACATCACCACCGTCCCCGGCACCGGAAGCACCAGGTCCGCCGCCAGCAGCCCGATCCCCGCCGCCCATGCCCACGACCCGGCGCTCTCCAGCCAGGCGACCGCCCCTCGCAAGGTGAAACGTTCATCCCACGCCCCGCCCCATAGCAGCCAGATGCCGAGCACCAGGACGGAAAGGCTGATGAACCACGCGATGAGTCTCATGATGACTTTGTTAGAAAACCCACCACGCCAGCAGCGACACCACCACCAGACAGACCCCGTCCAGCAGCACGCCCGCTCGGAGCATCTCCCGCTGCGGGATCCGGCCGGTGGCGAAGACGATTGCGTTCGGCGGCGTGGCCACGGGTAGCATGAAGCCGCACGACGAGGCCAGCGCGAGCGGGATCACCAGCTTCGACGGCGCCATGCCGAGCTCCACCGCCACCGAGTAAAAGATCGGCACCATCAGCGCCGCAGTCGCCGTGTTGCTCGAGAACTCGCCCAGCAGGATCACGAACAGCAGCGATGCCGCGATGATCAGGATCACCGGCCAGCCATCGACAAAGTGCACAATCTCGCGCGCCATAAACAGGCTGGCCCCGGTTTTGTCGAGCAGGGCACTGAGCACGATCCCTCCTCCGAACAGCAACAGCACCCCCCACTCGGTGCCGGCCTCGATATCTTTCCAGCCGGCCACTCGCGTGCTGACCAGCGCCAGCACCGCCAGCAACGCGACCACCGTGTCGAACGAGTTCGCGATCCCGAGCCGCGGCGCAAGCAGTCCACCGAAGATCCACGCCAGTCCCGTCAGCAGGAAAATCACCAGCGTGGTGATCCGCTGACCGTGCCAGTCGAAGTCCCGCCGCTCCGGCAGCGCGAAGTCGGCGCGGGCGGGCTTGCAGGTGACATGCAGAACCACCGCCATCAGGGGCAGCAGCACCAGCATCGAAGGAATGCCGAAACGCAACCAGCCCACGAAATCAATGCCCAGCTTCGCCGCCGCGATGCCGTTCGGCGGCGTGCCGACCAGAGTACCGAGCCCCCCGATGCTGGCCGCGTATGCCGTGCCGAGAAGCAGGAAAATCGTATTACCGCGCCTCGCATCATCCTTCGAGGCGTGACCCAGGATGCCGATCACCAGCGGGATCATGATCGCAGTGGTGGCGGTGTTGCTCATCCACATCGAAAGCCCGGCGGTAACCGCGAAAATCAAGTACGAGACCCGTAGGAATTTTCCCTTCGCCGCGCGGACGATCCGGTCCGCGATCCAGCGGTCGAGCCCCTGCACCGACATCGCCGAGGCCAGCGCGAAGCCGCCGAAAAAGAGGAAGATCAAGGGATCGGCAAACCCGGCGAGTGCGGACTTCATGTCCATCACCCCGGCCAGCACGCCAAGCACCGGCACCAGCAGTGCAGTCGCGGCGAGCGGCAGCGCTTCCGTCACCCACAGGAACCCGATGCACAGGAAGATCCCGAGTCCCAACCGCAACTTCGACGCATCGAGGTCTGCATGGCGCCCCGCATCAATCGGCAGGAAAGACGCAAGCGGGATCAGAAGCAGCCCGGCCAAAACCAGCCATGTATCGCGGCGACGAAAAAAGGGACGCCGCGCGTCCTCCTGCTTACTCGGGCTGTTCCGCTCTTCCTCCATGGGCCACGCCCACTCTCAAGAACCAGAAATGCCGAGGCAAGAATTGTCGCGAAAGACGACCGAAAACCCGTTGTGAGAGCGGGCTAGAGGAAGACTGCCCCGAAGATGACCCAAAGGTTCAAGCGTCTCGCGCGCTCCGCCTGCGGCGAGCGAGGAGAAACAGCATCCCGACCCCAGCCGCCATCGGCACTGATGGCTCAGGAACAGCAACGAAAGCCCAGTCCTGAACTCCTCCACCCGAAGTATTGTTGGAGCTGTAACAAAGCCACCTCCGGCCGGCTTGAACGCCGGCCACATCGGTGCCGCCAGGCCCGGCCCCCTTGCCGTCCGGCTTCATGAGGAAGGTCACGCCGCCGAAGCTCGTGCTGTTGTCTTCATACAGCGCGATCACATTCGAGCTTCCCTGGAGCTGGATGGAAACGTTGTTCCCTGCGGAATTCGCATTCTGGGAAAAGATTTCAAGCAGGCTCGGATCGCCGGACCCATTGTCCTGGACGTTGGTCCAATAGGTGAAATTGATGTCCCAAAATCCGGACTCGCCCGGATCGGTGGAAAAGCGGCTTCCACCTGCCTTGCCACCGAAGGCCACACCGAAAATATGAACCTCTTTGGTGGCCGGATCGTAGGTCAAAAGCATCCTCGCGCCGGGATACTCGAAATCGAAAAAGTACAATCCCTGCGAGACGAGATTGTCCAAGCGCAGGCCGTAGTCGGTTCCAGGCCGCTGGTTGTTCAGCACGTAGATGACGGCGGCCGACGCCGGCATCATGCTGGAAATGAAAAGAAGCGAGAACAGCAGGCGGAAGGTCGCAGCAACGGAAGTTTTCATCGAAAGGGGAGGCGAAGGATGGCGGAGGAGAGTATCGGGCGCAGACGGCGAAGCTCCGATCCGGCAACTGCGCAAAGTCCGGAATTTGCCAAGCTCAGGCAAGCGCGGAAAAGTAACAAGATAACTCAATGATTTTCATTATAAGTTTACTTTAAATTATATTTTATAACCTAGGAAATCTTAAGAATGTTCCACCAGCTGATCCAAGCGACCGCTCTCGGCGGGCATCGAGGCACCGCCGGGCCGCGAGCCTCTTCGGCGCGGCTTTTTCAAGCACTGGTAACGCAGGCTACTTTACGGAATCGACCCTTAGTTCCCGCAACGAGTACAGGCTCTCTACTGCATCCTCACGGACCCTCCTCGCCCCGGTCTTGCGCTTCGCTCCGAAGTAGCTCCGACACCCGTTGAATACACCTTCCACGAAGTCCTTGCTGCCAATCGCCACCCCGTCGCTGAACCACCGCACCCGGCAAAGCAGCAAATCCGCTCGCGACAGTTTCCCGCCGCTCTTCAGCACCGCCTCTACCCGCTCCTTCGAAAAGCCGCGCCGCGAGCTGGGGGAAGAGGGGAACGGGCGGCTCGCCCGTTCTCCTGATTCCACTGCCTGCTTTCCCGCTTCGATCCCCTCGCCAAACAACCAGCACCGGTAGGCCTCCCCCGGCGTCCCTGCACCACGCCTCTCCTCCCACGAATCCATCGGCGCCTCCATCACCCGGCACAGCCCCCGCCGCGCCCGCTTGCTCCCGCCGCTCGCCTCGCCGTAGCCCGTCCACCGATAGTCCTTCGGGTCCTCCACCACCCCCGCGCGCACCGGATTCAAATCGATATAAAGCGCCATCGTCCGCAACGCTTCGCCGTCTTCCACCAGCACGCTTTTGAAGCGATCCATCCACAAGGTCCCGCGGCGGTCGTGGTGCTTGTTGAACCAGCGCGAAAAACGCTCCTTCAGCTCCTTCACGAAGCAGGAAAGGTCGCAGAAGCGCTTTCGGAACGTCTCCAAAATCGCCTCGGCCTCTTCCCCTCGTCCCGCCTCCCGCACCCGCGCCAGTTCCACCTTCACCCCGGCGATGTAGCCCTTGGAATACAGCAACGAAAGGTGTTCCAACAGCCTCGCTTCGCCGCCCTCCCCCTCAAAGCGCTTCAGGAACTTCGCCCGCTCCGGGACTTTCACCAGAAGGTGGAAGTGGTTGTTCATCAGCGCATAGGTCAGAATCTCCACCCCTGAGAACTTCGCCATCCTGCGATTATTCCGCAAAAACCCCTCGAAAGGTTTTGACCCTCGGATCGATCTGGGTAGGCACTTAATTGCCGCGGGAAAGTTGCGGCGCTCGGCTGTTTCAGGAGCCGCCCGCCAAAAGCAAATTCCTAGTAGCCCAAAAGCAAATTCCTAGCTGCCAGTCACAATACCAACCATCTCCACAATACCGACCATGTCCACAATACCGACCATGTCCACAATACCGACCATGTCCACAATACCAACTATGTCCGCGCTCAACGCCGGTTCCCTAAAGCCAATTCCTGTAATTAGGGCATGGGTTTTGTGCTCCTTAGCTTTCGGGCTCTTGCAGAGCGGGGCTATGGCTGCACTCACATTTGTGCCAGATACGGGGACAGATTTTGCTTCGGTTCAGAATCTCTACGTTGGTACAGGCACATATGCATTGATTACTTCTTATACTGATCAAACTGCCTTCAATGCTGCAGTTCCGGGATATGTCACGCAAACTTTCAACAGCTTTGCTGGTTTTTATGTAAACGGGGTAGACGTATCCGTGCCGGGGACGGCTTACAGTTTTTCGGCCTCGGCTCCTGGTAACCTTTACGCAGACTCCGGTGCCATGAGCACAAATGGTGCCGGCGCGGGTCTAACCTTTACCTTTAGTGGAACACTCCCCACGGCCATCGGAGGTTCATTTCTTATGACCGGTGCGAGTTTCAATGCTTTAAATTCTCCGTTATCGGTGTATCTCAACGACAACACGTTCATTAACATTCCAGCCGGAGGCGCCAACCCGGCTGGTGCGTTCGCAGGCTTCACCAGTAACGTAGGGATCGTTTCATTTACGGTTGCTCGCGCAATAGTGGTCCCGGAGCCAACGTCGATGTTCCTTTCGATGTTCGCAGGGGGTATAATGCTGTTGCGACGCAAGCGCTAGTCCTTCAATTTCCAATTCCCAACCGACACAAGGGCGGATCTTCGGATCCGCCTTTGTCGTTGGTAGCCGTTGAGCTGCTAGGAATTTGCTTTTGGCGGAAGGCTCCTGAAACGGCCGTTGGGCCGGACCGGAGGGCGGGGAAAAAAGGGTTGTTTCACCCAGCCGGTAATCACCCATAAAAATAGTCGAAGTGCCCATAAACCTGACAAAAAACTGGCCACAAAAATTAATCCGAAAGGACTCTAATTACTAGGTAAGCGCTCAACCGACGGGCACTAGCCGTCCGGCCGCATGACCAGCATACATACCTGTGTATGCAACTGACATCATCCGCACCGGCCCCGGACTCCCCGATCATTCGCACCGGCAGCGACGGCCGGCTCCGCTACTCGCCAGAGCAGCGCCAGAC
>NEUO01000077.1 GCA_002304315.1 Verrucomicrobiia bacterium Tous-C4TDCM | reverse complement strand
GGTCGAGCCTGCGGAGTTGAATCTCGTGGGTGAAAAAGCCGGTCTGGATCATAGGTCGAGACATGCCAAAGCAGGACGCAAGCCATTGATGGTCAATAAAGTATTATTTTTCGGAGTGCCCTTGTGCTGGTTCGCCCCGGTTCCGCCCTGCGCCTTCTTCGTCCTGTTGTAAAGCCGCCCCAGCGACATCTTCGTCCGCTCATAGGCTGACAGGTTGCCCGCGCCCGCGTGGATCGACGTGGCAAGCAAGGGTCAATTTGACCTTTGCTTGATGTCGCCGGTTGCCCGCGCCCGCGTGGATCGGCCGGCTGACCTCGACCGGCTGGAGGTGACCGGCACCTCGACCGGCACCGCGGTGGATGGCGGGCACCGCTGGCCGGTTTTTCGTGCCAGGATCGACCGGAGGGGAGGGCGGCATGGGTGATACCAAATGATACCACCCGACCGCGAGAAAACCGGCACTCTAACAGGCGCACCCGGTCCAAGGACCGGAAGCGAATGAGGGAATCCGGGTGGGTGGGGTGGGGTGGCAGGACCGACGTGATCGACAGCCGGGAGGTGATACCAAAAAAGATACCGCTTTTTGGTGAAATCGGTCTTTCGCAACCTTGTTGCAACATTCGCAAGACGCTTTCCGTGAACGATTTACTACGCTCCGCAAATCGGTGAAAAGGCCGTTTCTAGGTTTTCAAGACCGACGCGATAGACCACTCTGCCACCCCTCCGTTGATTGACTTTGAAAGACTTCCGTCTTTCCCGCTGCCGGCCCGGCGATCCTGGGTTAATGCGGCTTGATGCGGTGAAGCACTTGGGCGGCATGAATCAGAACGCCATCGGATGGCAAGCGGTCGTGCGCTCTGGATTGGCATCCGGAGGCACGGCGGCGAGTTCTTACGCGGGAATCCGGGCATCGGCAAGCCCGCAGGATGCGACGCTGTCACAAAGCCGCCGTGGGAAGGCTCAGGTGAGGATCGCTTTGAGGACCTTCCCCTTGATGTCCGTGAGGCGGTAGTCGCGGCCTTGGAAACGATAGGTCAGGCGGGTGTGCTCGATGCCCAGCAGATGCTGCATGGTGGCGTGGAGGTCGTGGACATCGACCGGGTTTTCCACGGCGTGGTAGCCGAGGTCGTCGGTGGCACCGTAGTGGATGCCCGGTTTGACCCCGCCGCCGGCCATCCAGATGCTGAAGCCCTTGTTGTGATGGTCCCGGCCGTTGCCCTGGGACATCGGGGTGCGGCCGAATTCACCGCCCCAGATGACCAGCGTGTCCTTCAGCAGGTCGCGCTGCTTCAAGTCGGTGAGCAGCGCCATGCAGGCGCGGTCGATCTCCTCGGCTTTGTAAACAATGCCCTGCTTGATGTCGCCATGATGATCCCAGTCCTTGTGGTAGAGCTGGATGAAGCGGACACCGCGCTCCGCGAGGCGGCGGGCAAGCAGGCAGTTGTAGGCGAAGCTGCCGTCCCCCGGCTTGCAACCGTAGAGGTCCATCACCGAGGCGGGTTCCTTGCCCAGGTCCATCAGGTCCGGCACGCTGGACTGCATCTTGAAGGCCATCTCGTATTGGGCGATGCGGGTGGCGATCTCCGGGTCATGCACCATCGCGTCGTGCTCGGCATTGAGCGAATTGATCGATTTGACCACGTCCAGTTGGCGGTCGGCGGTGATGCCGGGCGGCGGATTCAGATACATCACGGGATCCCCCTTGCCTCGCAAATGGACTCCCTGATGCCGGCTCGGCAAGAACCCGCTGGCCCACTGGCGGGCTGCGATCGGCTGGTTCTGGCCGCCGCGTCCGTGGGAGGTCAGGACCATGAATCCCGGCAGATCCTTCGCCTCGCTGCCCAGGCCGTAAGTGGTCCACGCGCCCATGCTGGGTCTCCCGGCGATCTGCGACCCGGTGTTCATGAACATGTGGGCGGGGTCGTGGTTGATCGCCTCGCTGTAGACCGAGCGGATGATGCAGAGGTCATCGGCCATCGTCCCGAGCAGTGGCAGCAGCGAGCTGAACTCCTGGCCGGACTTGCCATATCTCTGGAAGCCGTGCTGCGGGGCGAAGCACTTCAAGGCGGCTCCCTGGAGTTGCGCGATTTGCTGGCCTTTGGTCAGACTTTCCGGCATCGGCTTGCCATCCATTTGGGCCAACTTCGGTTTGTAGTCGAAGGTCTCCAAGTGCGAAGGCCCGCCAGCCATGCTGAGGAAAATCACCCGCTTGGCTTTCGGCGCGAAATGCGGGGCCGCCAGGATCCCGGGCAGGCCGTCGGCACGGGCGTCGTCGCTCATCAGGCTGGCCAGCGCGGTGGCACCGAAGCCATAGGTGGCGCGGGTCAGAAAGGCCCGGCGATGGAGAGTGGAGTAGGGAGTCACGGGAAAAGGGGCGGGGAAGGGGGTTCAGGACCGGGTGATGAATTCGTGCAGGTTCATGACGACCCGGGTCACGCTGCTCCAGGCGGCCAGCTCCACGGGGTCCAAGTCAGCGGGTGCCGGGGTGGCGATCTTGCCGAATGCCTGGGCGGAGGGTAGGTCGGCTTTGAATTCCGAGCGGTGCTTGTCCAATAGGGCTCGCAACGTTGCCTGCTCGGAGCCGGTCGGTGCTCGTTGCAGCACCTCGCGCCAGAGCCAGCCGATCCGTGCGTCGTCGTCGCCCGTCGCTTCCTTGAGCACCCGTCCGGCCATGGCCCGGCTGGTTTCGACGAAGCTCGGGTCGTTCAGCAAGGCAAGCGCCTGCTGGGGAATGTTGGAGCGCGTCCGTTCCGCCGCGCATTCCTCGCGGCTCGGGGCGTCAAACGAGAGCATGGACGGATGGAGGAACATCCGCTGCCACCAGGTGTAAAGGCCGCGCCGGTACTGCGCCTCCCCGCTTGAGGCCTGCCAGGTGCGGGCAGGGAAGTTGAGGTTCTCCCAGTAGCCATCCGGTTGATAAGGCTTCACGCTCGGCCCACCGATCGTGCGGACGAGCAAGCCCGAAGTTGCCAGCGAGAAATCCCGGACGAACTCCGCCTCGATCCGGTAGCGGCTTTGGCGGGTCAGCTCGCGGTTTTCGGGGTCCCGCGCAAGCTGCTCGACGCTGGCCACCGAGGTCTGGCGATAGGCCCGGCTGGTCACCATCAGCCGGATCATGTCCTTCACATTCCACTGGCGGTCCATCAGCTCGGCAGCCAGCCAGTCGAGCAGGGGCTCGTTGAGCGGCATCTCACCCTGGAGGCCGAAGTCTTCCAGTGACTTGCTCAGGCCGACGCCGTAGTAAAGTTTCCACAGCCGGTTCACCAGCACCCGTGCGGTCAGCGGATGGTCGCGGGAAACCAGCCATCGCGCCAGGTCCAGCCGGGTGGGCTCGCGGCCTTCGATGACGGGCACCGGCAAGTAGCCGGGAAACGCGGCACTCACCACCGGTCCGGACTCATTGAGGAAATCGCCGCGCGGCAGAATCCGCACGGTGCGCTTTTGAGGTGTGGCGCGGGTCACGATGCAATGGCGCGTGGCGTCCAGCAGCGCCTTCTGCTTGCCGACCACCTGGTCCAGCGATGTCTTGATGGCGGCAAATTCGGGGAACTTGGTCTTGTAGGCATCGCGCAGCTTCTTCCGCTCGTCCGGGGTGCGCTCGGCGGTCGGCTTGGCGAAGCCCTTCACCCATTCCTCGGCCACCCCTGCCGCCACCTGCGCTGTGCCCCAGGCTTCGATCCGCGCTTGCAACTCAGGCGTGTCCTCGCCGTATGCCGCCTGCAGTTTCGCCCGCTCCTCCTCCAAGGCCGCGGATTCCTTCCTCCCGCCTTCGTCGAACAGCGGGACTCCCCGTTCGGGTGCCGCGATGATCCCTTCCTCGATGTCCGCGAAGAAAGCGCCCATCGAGTAGAAATCCTTGGCAAGCATCGGGTCGAACTTGTGATCGTGGCACTGCGAACACTGCCAGGTTTGCGCCAGCCAGACGGTGCCAACCGCCCGCACGCGGTCTTGCAGGTAGCGCGCTTCGTAGTCCTTCGCCTGCGCTCCGCCCTCGTCCGTGGTGAGCAGGAGCTTGTTGAAACAAGATCCGATCCGCTGCTCCATCGTGGCATCGGGCAGGAGGTCACCCGCCAGGTGCTCGATGGTCATCTGGTCGAAGGGCTTGTTGTCGTTGAAGGCGGCGATGACGTAGTCGCGGAACGGCGAGACGTTGCGTTCCTTGTCCGAGTGGTAGCCCGCGCTATCCGCGTAGCGGACGAGGTCCAGCCACCACACCGCCATGCGTTCTCCATAGGCTGGAGCGGCCATCAACCGGTCGACCAACTTCTCATAGGCGTCGGGGCTGCTATCCCGGACGAAAGCCTCCACTTCCGCTGGCGGCGCGGGCAGGCCGTGGAGGTCGGCGTAAAGCCGCCGGATCAGCGTGCGGCGGTCGGCTTCCGCGGAGGCGGTCAAACCCATGGTCTGCTGACGGGCGGCGACCAGGGTGTCGATCGGATGGCCGGCGGCCGGATCGACGGCCGGCTTCACCACCGGCAAGTAGGCCCAGTGGCCCTGGTATTCCGCGCCCTCGGCGATCCATCGCCGGATCAACGCCTGCTGGTCCGCCGAGAGGCTCTTGTGAGTCTTCTTCGGTGGCATCAAATCCTCGTCGTCGGTCGGGGCGAAAATCCGCGCCACCAGCTCGCTTTCGTCTGGCTTGCCCGGGACGATGGCTGCCACGCCCGACTTGGCGGGCTTGATCGCGTCCTCCCGCACATCCAGCCGCAATTTGGACTTTCGCTTGTTGGCATCCGGACCGTGGCAGGCGAAGCACTGGTCCGATAAAAGGGGGCGGATCTGCCGGTTGTAGGAGATTCCTTCCTCCGCCCCGGCAATAAGGGGACCGAGGGCCAATGAGAGTAGAATCGGCAGCCGGGCGAAATCCGTGAACATGTGCCACCGCTACGGGGCGGAAGTCGGGCGAATTTCAGAGGTCCGGCTTTTCCCGACCGCGGTTTCTTCGATCACAACTCCGGAATCGTGAGGTGAATCCCTGAAGCGGCCCGGGTCCGGAAGGGTCGAATGAGCAGCCAAAAGTGGCAGGATGACGCGGAATTTGCCTTGCGCGCCAGGGGGAACCGGCAAATGCTGGGGTGGATAGGTTACAAACCTGAGCAACAAACTAAGGTAATGCTTCCCGAGCACGCTCCCTTCTCTCCCGATCAACGCCGCGCGGTCGATCTCGCGCTGGCGGGCCTTGATGCTTCACAGCGCTTCTGGCTCGCCGGCTTTCTCTCCGCCGCTGCCGTTCCAGCCTCGGCACCCGTGGCAGCCGCGGGCTCGAACAAGCTGACCGTGCTCTACGGCACCGAGTCGGGGAATACCGAAAAGCTGGCCGACCTGTCCGCCAAAGTGGCCAAGAAGAAGGGCTTCCAGACGGCGGTGAAGAATCTGTCCGACCTCGCCCCGGCCGATCTCGCGAAGTTCGAGAACCTGCTGGTGATCGTGAGCACCTGGGGTGATGGCGAGCCGCCGGAAAGTGCGACCACTTTCTACAAGGAATTCATGAACGGTGCCGCGCCCGATCTGAAGAAGGTCCGCTTCTCGGTCTGCGCGCTGGGCGACACGGCGTACGAGAAATTTTGCCAGACCGGCAAGGACATCGATGCCCGCCTCGAAAGTTTTGGCGCGACGCGGATCCTGCCGCGCCAGGACTGCGACGTGGAGTTCGACGAACCGCATGCCGCCTGGCTTGATGCCGCGCTGAAGGCCTTCGGTCCTTCGGCCGCCACCGCAGCGCTGGAAGTTGCCGCTATTCCGGTCGCGACCGACTTCGGCAAGAAGAACCCATTCCCGTCGGAGCTTCTTGAGAAGGTCCTGCTCAACGGCAAGGGCACGACCAAGGAAACCTGGCACTACGAATTGTCGCTCGAGGGCTCCGGCCTGAGCTACGAGCCGGGCGACGCGCTGGCGGTGATCCCGGTCAATTCGCCGGACATCGTCGAAGGCATCCTCAAGGCGTCGAAGCTGTCCGGTAGCGAAAGCGTCGAGGTGAAGGGCGTCGGTGCCAAGGTGCTGGCCGATGCCCTGCGCGAGGACTTCGACGTCACCGCGCTATCCCGTGCCGTGCTCACCAAGCTCCAGGGCTTCTCCGGTTCCGAAAAGCTCGCCGCCTTGCTGGCCGACGACGCGAAGGACCAGCTCAAGGATTACCAGTGGGGTCGTTGGATCGTCGACGCGATCGCTGACTTCGCACCGGACGGCCTGTCCGCCGTGGACCTTGCCGCGATCTTCCGCAAGCTGCCGCCGCGGCTTTACTCCATCGCTTCCAGCCCGCTCGCCCATCCCGGCGAAGTTCATCTTACCGTGGCATCGGTCCGCTACCAAGCCCACGGCCAGTCGCGGAAAGGCGTGGCTTCCACCTATCTTTCCGATCTCGTCGAGAAAGGCGGACAGGTGCCGGTTTACACTCACGCCAACAAGAACTTCCGCCTGCCGGCTTCGGCCGACACGCCGGTCATCATGGTCGGCCCCGGCACTGGCGTCGCGCCGTTCCGCGCCTTCATGGAGCACCGCGCAGCGCTCGGCAATCCAGGCAAGAACTGGCTGTTCTTCGGCGACCAGCGCTACACCTACGACTTCCTCTATCAGACCGAGTGGCAGGAGCACCTGAAGGACGGCAACCTGACCAAGCTCGACGTCGCCTTCTCCCGCGATCAGCCGGAAAAGGTCTATGTCCAGCACCGCATGGTCGAACGCGCGAAGGAGCTCTACGCGTGGCTCCAGGACGGTGCCCACTTCTACGTCTGCGGAGATGCCTCGCGCATGGCCCACGACGTCCACGAAGCCCTGATCGACGTGGTCGAAAAGCAGGGCGGCTTCTCCCGCGAGGTCGCGGAGGCCTACGTCGAAGACCTCAAGAAATCCAAGCGCTACCAGCGCGACGTCTACTGACGAAGTTCCAAGTCCGAAGTTCCAAGTTCCAATTTTCAGACGCCATGAGCGAAAAGAAACTCTCCGTCAACGAAGGCATCAAGACCCGTTCGAACTACCTGCGCGGGACGATCGAGGAAGGCCTCGCCGACCTTTCGACCGGCTCGATGGGTGAGGACGACCAGCAACTGCTGAAGTTCCACGGCACCTACCAGCAGGACGACCGGGACCTGCGCAACGACCGCCGCAAGCACCGCCTCGAGAAGGCCTACTCCTTCATGATCCGGATCCGCGTGCCGGGAGGCGTGGCATCGTCGCGGCAGTGGATCGAGACCGACCGACTCGCGACCCAGTTCGCCAACGGCACGATCAAGCTGACCACCCGCCAGGCCTTCCAATTCCACGGGATCATCAAGACCAACCTCAAGCGGACGATCGCCGAGATCAACCAGGCGGCGATGGATACGATCGCGGCCTGCGGCGACGTGAACCGCAATGTGATGTGCAATCCGAACCCGCACCTGTCCTCGGTCCACGCCGAGGTGCTGAAGGCGGCGCAGGACATTTCCACGCATCTCACGCCGGCCACCCGCGCCTACCACGAAATCTGGCTGGACGGCGAGAAGGTCGAGTCGACCGAGGAAGAGCAGGAGCCGATCTACGGCAAGACCTACCTGCCGCGGAAATTCAAGATCACCATCGCCGTGCCGCCGAGCAACGACGTCGACATCTTCGCCAACTGCCTGTCGTTCATCGCGATCGTCGAGGACGGCAAGCTCCTTGGCTACAACGTCGCGGTCGGCGGCGGGATGGGCTCGACCCACGGCAACGAAGCGACCTACCCGCGCCTCGCCGACGTGATCGGCTTCTGCACGCCGGAGCAGGTCGTGGACGTCGCCGAGAAGGTGGTGCTGGTGCAGCGCGACTTCGGCGACCGGACCGACCGCAAGCACTCGCGCTTCAAGTACACCGTCGATGATCACGGCCCGGAGTGGATCCTCGCCAAGCTCAACGAGTATCTCGGCTACGAACTCGGACCGGTGCGTTCGTACGAGTTCACCGACAACGGCGACCGCTTCGGCTGGGTGGAGGACGAGAACGGGAACTTCCATTACACGCTCTTCGTCGAAGGCGGACGGGTGCTCGACACGGCGTCCTACCCGATGCGGACCGGCCTGTTAGAGATCGCGAAGATCCACGACGGCGACTTCCGCCTGACCGCGAACCAGAACCTGGTGATCGCGAACATTTCGGTGAAGAAGCGCTCGGAGATCGAGGCGCTGCTGGAGAAATACGGCATCGCCCACAGCCACGAGCGCAGCGCGCTGAGGTTGTCGTCGATCGCCTGCGTCGCCCTGCCGACCTGCGGTTTGGCCTTGGCCGAGGCCGAGCGCTATCTGCCGGTCGTCATCACCAACCTCGAGGAGGACCTGGAAGCCGCCGGCCTGCGCCACGACGCGATCACCATCCGCATGACCGGTTGCCCGAACGGCTGCGGCCGGCCCTTCATCTCGGAGATCGGCTTCGTCGGCCGCGGCCCCGACCGCTACAACCTCTACCTCGGCGGCGGCCACGCCGGCCAGCGGCTGAGCAAGTTGTATCGCGAGGACATCCACTCCGACGAAATCCGCGGGCTGCTCGCGCCGATTTTCCAACGCTACGCGAAGGAGCGGAATGACGGCGAGCGCTTCGGTGACTTCGTGATCCGCGCCGGCTATGTGGCCGCCACGGTGCAGGGCAAGGACTTCCACAAGAACATCAAGGAAGAGGCGCTGAAGAACTGAAATAGGTCCTATAGGACTTATGGGACCTATCCGCCCCATGACCGACACCTTACCCATCACGGAGGCCGAACAGCTCTCCGCCGACCTCGCCCGCCTCAAGGCCGGCGAGCGTCTGAAATGGCTGCACGACCGCTACGGCAGCCGTTTGGTCGCGTCGACGAGCTTCGGCTTGCAAGCGGCGGTCATGCTCAAGCTGATCGCCGACCACGCGCCGGGCATTCCGGTGGTGTTCATCGACACCGGCTACCATTTTCCGGAGACCTACCGCTACGCCGAGGAGCTGACCGGGCGCTTCGGCACGGATCTGCGGGTTTACCAGCCGACGCATTCCGCGGCGCGGATGGAGGCGCTGTGGGGTCCCCTCTGGGAGCCAGGCAAGGAGAACATGGACCGCTACGCGATGCTGACCAAGATCGAGCCGATGGACCGCGCGCTGCGGGAACTCGGTGCCGACGTCTGGATCAGCGGGGTCCGCCGCAGCCACTCCAGCACGCGCACAGAGCGGCCCTTCGCCGAGCAGCAGAAGAGGACGCTGAAGGTCTATCCGATCCTCGATTGGCCGGATGCTCAGATTTCCGCCTACATGCACGATCACGGCTTGCCCCCGCATCCGCTGGCCGAGCAAGGTTACGTGACAATGGGCGACTGGCATAGCACCCGGCCGGCTGTCGACGGTCTCGACCCCGAAGCCACCCGCTTCAATGGCGAGAAATACGAGTGCGGCCTGCACATCGACTCCGGCAACTCCGATTTCCAGATCTAACCTTCCAACCCAATATTCCCATGCCCATCGCAGACTCCATGGTTGCCACCGTCGGCAACACCCCGTTGATCCGCCTCCACAAGCTGACTGAGGGACTCGGTGCCGAGATCCTCGTGAAAGCCGAGTTCTTCAACCCGCTGTTCAGCGTGAAGGACCGCATCGGCAAGGCGATGATCGAGACCGCGGAAAAGGACGGCTCGCTCAAGCCCGGCGGCCTGATCATCGAGCCGACCTCCGGCAACACCGGCATCGCGCTCGCCTTCGTCGCGCGCGCCAAGGGCTACCGGATCATTCTGACCATGCCCGAAAGCATGTCGCTCGAGCGCCGCGTGCTGCTCCGCCTGCTTGGTGCCGAACTGGTGCTCACGCCGCGCGCCCGCGGCATGGGCGGTGCCATCGCGATGGCCAAGAAGCTGCTCGAAGAGAACCCCGGCTCCTTTGGTCCCGGCCAATTCGACAATCCGGCCAACCCGCAGGTCCACCGCGAGACGACCGCCGAGGAAATCTGGCGCGACACGGACGGCAAGATCGATGCCTTCGTCGCCGGCGTCGGCACCGGTGGAACGATCACGGGAGTGTCCGAGGTGCTGAAAGCCCGCACGGCATTGAAAGTTTTCGCTGTCGAGCCCGCTGCCAGCCCGGTCATTTCCGGCGGTGCGCCCGGCCCGCACATGATCCAGGGGATCGGCGCCGGCTTCATCCCGAAGAACCTCAACGTTTCGATCATCGACGAAGTGATCCAGGTTTCCAACGACGACGCCTTCGCCACCGCCCAGGCGCTCAACCAGCTCGAAGGTATCCCTGCCGGGATCTCGACGGGTGCCAATGTCTGGTCCGCGATCCAGGTGGCGAAGCGTCCCGAGTTCCAAGGCAAGCGCATCGTCACCATCGGCTGCTCGTCCACCGAGCGCTACCTCTCGACGCCCCTCGCCGAAAAGGTCCGCGAGGAAGTGGCGAACCTGCCGGTTGCCGAGATTTGAAGCGGCTGGGATACGTGTAGGTCGAGACCCAGCAAGCGGCCATGGACTGCGGCAGCCCGCTGCCGCTTTCCGACCGCCAGCCTGCTGGCGAGTCAAGGCCCGACGCCACAGCAGGCTGTGGCAACAAAGCGGCAGCGGGCTGCACGCAGTCCATGACGCTCCTTGATTCATGCGGATGCTTCAAGACTTCTAGCGCCAGAGGAGTTCCGCCGTCGCTTCAGCGAAGCAAAGGCACTACCGCCTTTGTCCTTGCGTGTCCCCGGGCCATCTGGAGAATCGCCGCCCCCGCGGAGGGGACCTAGACGCGTGAACGCCAGCTATCAGGAAATCGGAGAGGCCATTGCCGCCCACGACTCGTTCGTGATCCTCAGCCACGTCCGCCCGGATGGCGATGCCATCGGCTCGCAACTCGCGCTCGGCATGGCGCTGGAAGCCACGGGCAAAAAGGTCCGCCTGATCAACGAGGACGGGCTTCCCGACAACCTCGCTTTCCTGCCCTGCTCCGACCGGATCGAAACACCGCCATCTGAACCGCTCGATGTCGAAGTCGCGATCGCCCTCGACACCGCGACCCGCCCGCGGTTGGGCGAAGCTGCCCTGCACGCCGCGTCGAAAGCGAAGCTCTGGATCAACATCGACCACCACAAGTCGAACCCCGGCTACGGGGATCTGAACCACATCGACTCCAGCAGCCCCGCCACCGGCCAGATCCTTTACAAGCTGATCACCGCGCTCGATCTGCCGCTGCCGGCCGCGACCCGCGATGCGATTTACGTCGCGGTGTCGACCGACACCGGCTCGTTCCAGTATCCCTCGACCACCGCCGACACTTACCGGATGGCCGCGAATCTGATTGACGCCGGCCTCGATGTCGGCGGGATCAATTCGCTCATTTACGACAACCATCCCTTCCGCCGGGTGGAGCTGATGCGCTCGCTCCTCAATACGCTGGAAATCGACGGCGGCGGCCGCGTGGCGCATTGGGAACTGACGATGGCCACCCGCGACACGCTCGGCTTGAAGCCCGAGGACAGCGAGGGACTGATCGACATCATCCGCGGCATCGAAGGCGTGATCGTCGCGGTGTTCTTCGAGGAACTGCCGGACGGAAAGATCCGTGTCTCGATGCGCTCGAAGGACAGCCGCGTCGATGTCTGCAACGTCTGCATGGAGTTCGGCGGCGGCGGCCATGCGCTTGCGGCCGGCATCCGGATGGCCGGCCCGCTTGCCACGGCGCGTGAGCGCGTCCTCGATGCGGTCCGACTCGTCCTTCCCGCGGTCTGACCCGCAACTACTAGATTTACCGAACATGAATCGACCGAACCCCGGACCGATGGTTCCCAGCGGAGTGCTGCTGGTGGACAAGGCCCCCGACATGACCTCGCACGACGTGGTCGCCATAGCCCGGCGCGCGCTCGGCACCAAGAAGATCGGCCACTGCGGCACCCTGGACCCGATGGCGACCGGACTGCTGATGCTGGTGGTCGAGCGGGCGACCAAGATCCAGGACCTGCTGATGAGCGAGGACAAGGAATACGAAGGCACGCTCACGCTCGGCAAAAGCACCTCCACCCAGGACCGCCAGGGCGAGGTGCTGGAGGAAAAGGAGGTGGCGGCCTTCACCGCGGAAGAAGTCGCCGCCGCGTTCGATGCCTTCACCGGCGCCTTCGAGCAGTTGCCGCCGATGGTTTCCGCGATCAAGAAGGATGGCGTTCCTCTCTACAAGCTGGCCCGCAAGGGACAGGAGGTCGAGCGCGCGCTGCGGCCGGTCACCGTGTCGAAGTACGAGATCCGTCGTATCGAACTGCCGGAGGTTGATTTCGTCGTGAACTGCTCGAAGGGTTTCTACGTCCGCACTTACGCCCACGACATCGGCGCCAAGCTCGGCTGCGGTGCGCACCTCAGCGCGCTGCGCCGGACCCGTTCCGGGCGCTTCACGCTGGAGCGCGCGGTGACGGTCGCTCAGCTCAAGAACGGAGTCCGCGAGGAACTCTGGCGTTCGCTGGTCAGCCTGGCGGAGATCTCGCTGATGCGCGGGGCTTGAGTTCAGGAAGCGTGCAGCTTTTTCCGGTAGGCAAGCGGGCTGATGCCCACGGCTTGTTTGAACTGCCGTGAAAAGGCCGACTGGTCCGAGTAGCCGCAGTACAGCGCGATCTGCGCGATCGGCTCGGCTGTTAGAGAAAGCCGCTCGCATGCGGCATCGATGCGGACTTTCACCAGGTACTGTCCGGCGGTGACGTGGAAAAGCGCGCGGATCCTCTGGTCGAACTGATAGACCGACAGGCCCGCCATATCCGCGAGTTGCGGCAGCCGCAGCGGCTCGTCGAAGTGCTTGTGGATGTGGTCGAGCGCCTTCGACATCGCGGCGAAGTCTTCCTGTCGGTCGTGCGGACCGTGGAGGTCGCGCGAGATGCCGCAGACCCCGGCGATGCGGCCGTCCTTGCCCCGCACCGGTTCCTTAAAGGTGAGGCACCAGCCGCGGCGGCCGCCGGCGTAGAGGTGGAGCTCCAGGTGATCGCGGATGCCGCGGCAGCTTTTCAGAATCCCGCGGTCCTGCGCCGCGAAACCATCGCCGAGGGGAGGGGGGAAGAGCTGCTCGGCGGTCAGCCCGATCGCCGCCGACTTGTCCGGCAGGCCGCAGCGGGTCGCGAGCGTCTCGTTCACCGCCATGTAGCGGCCCTGTGCGTCCTTGATGAAAAAGACGATGTCCGGCACGCCGTCGAAGAGACTGTCGAGCGGCGGCATCCCGTCGAGCGTGTCAAAGAAGGACTTACGGAGTCGGGCGGACGGGGTCATTGCAGGCGTCGGAAAGCGTAGACGGCCCGTGCTATACGGATTCGGAGGCGGCGGCTAGTGCTTTCGCCAAGACCCTCTTGCTACGATCATGCCGCAACCCATGAGTGTCCAACGTCTCCGCGTCATTGATTCCCACACCGAGGGCGAGCCGACCCGCGTCGTTGTCGAAGGCGGGCCGGACCTCGGTTCCGGCACGGTTGCGGAGAAGGCCCGCCGTCTCCGCGATGAGCACGATTGGCTCCGCTCCAGCGTCTGCAACGAGCCCCGCGGCCACGACGCGATGGTCGGCGCGCTGCTGGTCGAGCCCCACGAGCCGGACTGCTGCTGCGGTGTGATCTTTTTCAACAACGTCTCCACCTTGAACATGTGCCTCCACGGGACCATCGGTCTCGCGGTGACGCTTGCCCACCTCGGCAGGATCGGGGTCGGCGAGCACCGGATCGACACGCAGGTCGGGGTGGTCGTCGCCCGCATCCACGACGACGGCTCGGTCACCGTGGCCAATGTCCCGAGCTACCGCCTCGCCACCGGCGTGGAGGTCGAGGTGCCTGGCTGGGGCTCTGTGAAGGGCGACATTTCCTGGGGCGGCAACTGGTTCTTCCTGATTGAAGACCAAGGACCCGCCGTGGCTTTCGCGAACCTGGAAGCGCTGACCACCTTCACCTGCGCGGTCCGCGATGCACTGGAGGCGCAGGGAATCACCGGCACGGACGGGATGGAGATCGACCACATCGAGTCCTTCGGCCCGCCGACCGATCCCGCGCTTTCGGACAGCCGGAACTTCGTCCTTTGTCCGGGAAAAGCCTACGACCGCTCGCCCTGCGGCACCGGCACCAGTGCCAAGCTTGCCTCGCTCCACGCCGCAGGGAAACTCGCGCCGGGTGAAATCTGGCGACAAGCCGGAATTCTCGACACCGTCTTCTCGGGTTGCGTGGAGGTGCTGCCGGATGGCAAAGTCCTGCCGCACGTCAGCGGACGGGCTTGGGTGACCGGCGAGTCCGACTACCTCTTCGACCCCGCCGATCCCTTCCGCCACGGAATTCCCGCATCTCTCTAACCGAATCCTACCCCGCACCATCATGAGCATCACTTGGAAAGGCGTCATGCCCGCCACCCTCACGCAGTTCAACGCCGACATGACCATCGACCACGCCTTGATGGCGGAGCATGGCAAATGGCTGGTCGAAGGCGGCTGCTCCGCCATCGTCGTCCACGGCTCGTTGGGCGAGGGCGCCACGCTGTCGTTCGAGGAAAAGCTGGCATTGCAGAAGACCTACGTCGAAGCCCTGCCGGACACCCCGATCATCCCGGGCGTCGCCGCGCTTTCGACCAAGGAAGCCGTCGACATCGCCAAGGCCGCGAAAGACAACGGCTGCCGCGGCCTGATGGTCCTGCCGCCGTATCTCTACGCCTCCGACTGGCGTGAAATGAAGGCGCACATGAAGGCCGTGATTTCCGCCACCGACCTGCCCTGCATCATCTACAACAACCCGGTCGCGTACAAGACCGACTTCACCCCGCTGCACATCAAGGAGCTCGCCGACGAACTGCCGAACGTGGAGTCCGTCAAGGAGTCCTCGACCGACGCCCGCCGCATCGCCGGCATCCGCGAGGTCTGCGGCGACCGCGTGGTGCTCGGCGTCGGGGTCGATGACTGCGCGCTGGAAGGCGCGGCGATGGGCGCGAAGTTCTGGATCACCGGCGTCGGCGGCGCCTTCCCAAAGCACAATGTGAAGCTCTGGGACCTTGCCACCACCGGCCGAATCGAGGAAGCCATGCCGATCTACACCTGGATGCTGCCGATGCTGCGGATGGACACCGTCGTGAAATTCGTCCAGCTCATCAAGCTCCAGCAAACCCTCGCCACCGCCGGCAAGTACGGCAACAACCGGGTCCGCGCGCCGCGTTTGGAACTCGAAGGCAAGGAACTCGCCGAAGCCACCGCGATCATCGAGAAGGCCCTCGCCACCGCGCCGGTGGTGTGAAGTTCCAAGTGAGAAAGTTCCAAGTGCCAAAAAGGCAATTGGGCTTACGCTCTTGTCTCTTGTCTCTTGTCTCTGGTCTCTTGATTCTTTCCCCATGACATCCCAACTCCTCGGCACTTCGATCATCGGTTTTTCCCGCGGCTACGGCACCGACGTGTGCGGCCACGGCATCCAACAGGCCAGTGGCACGCCGCTGGAGCCGGCTTACGTTTCGGCCACCACCGACGAGATGAACCGGGCGGTCGATCTGGCCGCCGCGGCTTTCTTGGAATATTCCGCGCTGCCGGGTTCGGTGCGTGCGGCTTTCCTCCGGGCGATCGCCGCGGAGATCGAGGGCGTGGTCGAGGACCTCGCCAGCCGCGGGCCGATGGAGACCGGACTTCCCGAAGCGCGGCTGCGCGGCGAGACCGGCCGGACCACCGGCCAGCTCCGCTTGTTCGCGTCGCTGTTGGAAGAAGGCTCATGGGTCGATGCCCGGATCGAGCACGCTCAGCCCGACCGTGCGCCGGTGCCGAAGCCGGACCTCCGTTCGATGCTCCGTCCGCTCGGTCCGGTCGCGGTGTTCTGCGCCAGCAATTTCCCGCTCGCGTTTTCGGTGGCCGGCGGGGACACCGCCTCGGCACTTGCCGCGGGTTGCCCGGTAGTGGTGATCGCCCATGCCTCGCATCCCGGTCTCGCGGAAATCATCGGCGCGGCGGTGATGCAGGCCGCGCTCAGCACGGGCATGCCGGAAGGGGTTTTTTCGCTGCTCTATGGCGGCGGTCGCAGCATCGGCATGTCGGTCGTGCAGCACCCGGTGATCCAGGCGGTCGGCTTCACCGGCTCGCGCGCCGGTGGCACCGCCCTGATGGCCGCCGCGGCGAACCGCGAGCAGCCGATCCCGGTCTATGCCGAGATGAGTTCGGTCAATCCCGTCGTCATCCTGCCCGGCGCGCTCGAGCGCGGTGAGGCGGCGCTGGCGGAGGCATTCTTCGGCTCGCTCACGATGGGTGTCGGTCAGTTCTGCACGAATCCAGGCCTGGTTTTCCTGCCGGAAGGAACCGGTCTCGTGTTCCTGGAGAAACTCAAGGTGCTGGTCGAAGCCGGCACGCCTGGAACCATGCTCAATGCCTCGATCTGCCGTGCCTTTGCGGAAGAAGTGGAAGCCTTCGCGGAAACCGAAGGCGTGGAGACGATCGCCCGCAGTGCCACCGCCGCGGGTCCGGGGCAGGGGGCTCCGGCGGTCTTCAGCGTCTCGCTCCGCCGCTTCCTGGAAGCCGATTTGCTCCAAGGGGAAATGTTCGGCCCGGCGGCGCTCATCGTCCGCGGCAGCATCGGCGAAATCGAGGCCGCGATCCCGGAACTGGAAGGCCAGCTCACCGCGACGGTCCACGGCACCGAGGCCGAGCTGGCCGCGCACGCATCGCTGGTCGCCGCGCTCCAGCAGCGGGCCGGTCGTCTCATCTTCAATGCCTTTCCGACCGGGGTGGAAGTCTGCCACAGCATGGTTCACGGCGGCCCCTTTCCGGCGACTTCCGATGGCCGTATTACTTCCGTCGGCAGCATGGCGATCCACCGCTTCGTCCGCCCGGTCGCCTGGCAGGGATTTCCTGAAAGCTGCCTGCCCGCGGAGCTGCAGGAAGGCAATCCGCTGGGGATCCGGCGGATGGTCGATGGCGTGCGGGTTTAAAGGGTGCCACGCCCTACCCCTGGTCTTGCAGGACCGGGCAGTGTGCTGGACCGCGGACTTCAGTCCGCTCGAAATGCCTTCCCGAGCGGACTGAAGTCCGCGGTCCAGTACACGGCATCAAGGCTTCCAGCCATATCCTGCGCTGGAGAACTCCCATTCATCGGGCTTCTCGCAGAAGCCAGCCTTCACCGGGTTCATCCGGATGTAGATCCGGGCGTCTATCAGGTGATTCTGATCCCGGATGTATCGGTCATGATAGTCTGGTGCCCAGATCGATCCAGAGCGCTTCAGGATCCGGTTGATCTCAACCGACGAGCCGCCCTTCCATGCTTGGACGGACTTGCCGAGAGGATGGCCTTCCATCATGGCAATCAGCACGTGGACGTGGTTCGGCATGATGCACCACTCCAGCAGGCGATAGCGTTCGCCATGGTGTTTCTTTAACTGCGCCTGAACGACGTCCGCACATTCCGCCCGTCGCAGGATGCAGTCCCCGTAGCCGGCGTCCTCGTATTTGCTGATCTTGCGATAGAGCGCCGTCTCGGCAGGCCGGCCATGGATTCCGTCGTCCTTGAGCTGCTTCCTCCAGCCGTCGATGACGTCATTCGGCATCGAGTCCGCCAACCGGAAAGTGATCCCCTGAATCGAGTCCGCGAAGTCGCAGTGAGGGAGGTAGCCGCGGGAATGCCAGTCCTTGTGATCCATGCTGTAAAGCTACCATGGCAGGCAAGTACGACGGGCGATGTACTGGACCGCGGACTTTAGTCCGCAGGGAATTCGGATTTCGAGCGGACTAAAGTCCGCGGTCCAGTACACGTGCAGTCCGTCAGGCATCCAAAGGTGAAGATGCACTTTTCTGAAAAATATCATTGACCGTTCCGGATCGAATCCATATCTAACGCCAACTTCATTTCACTCCGATGCGTCTCCACCGATCCCTACCCAAACGCCAAGGCATCCTCGATACCGGGGTGAGCTTGGCTTGGCGCCGGGTCATTGGTTCCTCAATTCAGGGCACATGCCCGCTGTCGTATGAAGGAATGACGTTTGCCGGTAACCCGGCGCCCACCCGAAGCAGGATCAGGCCGACAGCGGCCTGAAAGCCGCGTAGATCCTAGGATTTCCCGCCGCCCTGCTTCCCACCGGAAGCGGGGCTTTTTGTTTCCCGCGATTTGAACCCCAACCTTTTCCCCGATTCTCCACCGTGACCCCGTGTCCCTTCTGAAACGTTTTCCGTGAGCCTTTCCGTCCCGCCCGACGGATCCCAGACCTTCCGATCCGGAAGCCGGTTCTGATCCCTGCAAGATAGTAGCGGTCAAGATGGCATATCTTGGACCGCGGGAGAACTGTTGTCTTTTGGCGGCGACACCGGCTTTGACCTTGGTGTAGCGGCAGCACCCCGCGTTGTGATCGCGGCAGGGAGGGTTCAGCGCAGCGGGAGCTTCGCGACCTTTCCCAAATCCGCGCAGCGCCATCCCCGCACAGACCGTAGGTCAACTCCGGTAGGTCAACCCAATCCTCCACTTCCCCGCACGACCATGACCACGTCACTCCTCCATCGCTCATCCGTTCTGGTGCTGAACCGGCACTGGCTTGCCATCGATACCGCCACGCCCGCGGAAGCCTTCGGCCACCTGGCCACCGGCAGCGCGCGCGCCTTGCGGATCGACGGCGACTCGATGCAGGCCTTCGACTGGGAAGACTGGCGCGGGCTCGGCACGGGAGAGGGGATCGCGGTGATCGGCACGCCCCGCGGGCGGGTCCGGATTCCCACGGTGATCGTGCTGACCCGCTATGCCAAGGTGCCCGTCCACCGTCCCAAGTTCGGCTTCCGGGCCTTGTGGGAGCGGGACGGCGGACGCTGCCAGTATTCCGGGAGGAAGCTTACTCCCGGCGAAGCGAACATCGACCACGTTATGCCGCGCTCGCGGGGCGGGCGTGACGACTGGGACAACTGCGTGCTGTCCGACCGCGCCATCAACAGCCGGAAAGCAGCCCGGACTCCCGCGGAAGCGGGACTGCGTCTGCTTTCCCGGCCTCATGCTCCCCGGCCTGTCCCCGCCACCCTGCGGATCCGCAACCTGTGGGGCATCCCCGACTGGAATCACTTCCTCAATCACTAACCCCGGGAGAGGGGACAAGGCGTTCCCTCTCCCTTTCTCACCATGGATCCCGTCACTCTCATCCTTGCCTTCCTGGCCCTGGCAAGCGCCGCGCGCTTCGCCTGGCATGAACTCCGCGGACACTGATCCGCTTCACCCCTTCCATTCCATTTTATGAAAACCATCTCCTGCAATCGCCTCGAAACCGAACGGCTGCGGCTCCGCCCGCCGGGCGGCGGCGACATCGGGGCCATCGTCCCCTACTGCGGTGACCCGCGCGTCGGACTCAAGATGTCCGCCATGCCGCATCCGTATCGCACCAGCGACGCGACCGGCTGGCTGGACGAACTCGCCCGCGACCGGAAGACCGGCGCGGTGCGGGCCTTTGCCATCGAGCGGAAGGACGAACCCGGCATGATCGGGGTCATCTCCCTGATGCTCCGGCCCGACCGCTGCAGCGCGGAGGTCGGTTACTGGCTCGGCGTGCCTTTCTGGCGCCGCGGCTACATGACCGAGGCGCTCCGCGAGATCCTGCGCCACGGCTTCGAAGACGTGGGCCTGCTCTACATCGGTGCCTGCCACATGGCCGCGAACTCCGCGTCCGGCAAGGTGATGAAGAAGGCGCGCATGAAGTTCGAGAACATCGTCGAAGGCGGCCTCTGCCGCGACGGCGTGCTCCACGACAAGGTCAACTACGGCCTCTTCGCCGACGAATGGCGAACCAATCCCTGAATCGGAAAATTCATGAATCTTCTCACCTCCGAGGACCTGATCGCCGCCGGCTACGAGCCGGGGCCGGTCATCAAGGATCTGCTCGCCAAGGTCGCCGACTACGAGGCGCGGGGCATCAGCGATCCGAAGTATGCGCTCAAACTCCTGAAGCGCGATGTCGGTGCGCCGCCGCCGAAGCATCTGATGCGGGAGCGGCCGGTGGCGCTGGCGGAGGCGATCGTGCCGGAGTCCAAGGACGAGCGCGCGAACGTCGAGGCCGTGCGGCGTCAGATGCACCAGCTCCTCAAGACGCCGGTGATCGCCCGCGGGGTCATCCTGCCCGACGCCTGCCCGGCCGGGAAGGCACCGGCGGAGATCCCGGTCGGCGGGGCGATCGCGGTGGAGAACGCGATCATCCCGTCGGCCCACTCGGCGGACATCTGCTGCTCGATGTTCGCGACCTTTTACGAGGAACGTAGTAGCGTGGCGAAGGAACTCGACGCGCTAATGTCCTCGACCCGCTTCGGGCCGGAGCACCGGCACCTCGACGACGTGGTGCCGGACCCGGTGAACGACGAGAACGTCTGGCAGAACCGCTTCCTGCGCGGCTTGCGGGATCGGGCCCGGACCCAGATCGCGGACCAGGGTGACGGCAATCACTTCGCCTACCTCGGCGAGGTCGAGGTGGACTCCGCCTTGCTCGCGATGCTCCGCATCACCGGCCACGGCGATCTTGCGGCGCGCTTCGAACTGAAGGAAGAAGGCGCGCCGAAACGCTATCGGGTGCTGGTGACCCACCACGGCTCGCGAAGCCTCGGGGCGCATGTTTTCAAGCGCGGCCAGATTGCGGCGGAAAAGCACGTCGCCCGGGCGGCGCAGCACATCCCGGCGGCGGCGGCGTGGCTCGACGCGAAGTCCGACACCGGCCGCGATTACTGGGACGCGCTGCAGTATGTGGCCCGCTGGACCAAGGCGAACCACCGGGCGATCCACCGGCGTTTCCTGGAACGGATCGGCGGCCGGTCGGTGGCGGAGGTTGGCAACGAGCACAATTTCGTCTGGCAGCGCGGCGACACGTTTTTCCACGGCAAAGGCGCGACGCCGGCATGGAAGGATGCCGACGGTCGGCCGCAGCTCGGGCTGATCCCGCTGAACATGGCGGAGCCGATCCTGCTGGTGCTCGGCGGCGATCGCGACGAGTTCCTGTCCTTCGCCCCGCACGGTGCCGGCCGCAACCTGTCGCGCACGGCGATGCGGCGGCAGT
>NEUO01000076.1 GCA_002304315.1 Verrucomicrobiia bacterium Tous-C4TDCM | reverse complement strand
GTCAATTGCCTCGCCGACCTCCTTGAGGGAGTCACCGAGTTGGTCGAGCCTGCGGAGTTGAATCTCGTGGGTGAAAAAGCCGGTCTGGATCATAGGTCGAGACATGCCAAAGCAGGACGCAAGAAATTGATGGTCAATAAAGTATTATTTTTCGGAGTGCCCACAAGTCACCAATCATGTCCGAAACCCACCAAGCCCCCCGCAGCCCGCGCGACGAGATCGACGGCATCGTTTATTTCCCCCGCCTCTGCGACAAAGTCCGCTTCCACGCCGCCGGCACCCTTTCGCCCGACTACCACGCCAACCTCGGCTCCGGCATGGACCTCTGGACCTGCCAGTTCCTCGGGGTGAATTACTCGCCGCTCGCCGATTTCATCCGCGCCGGCAAGTCCGACGCCGAAGCCCTCGCCTGGTCCCGAGAACACGGCACGCCGCGCACCGTCGTGGAACTCGCCTGGTGGT
This sequence comes from Verrucomicrobiia bacterium Tous-C4TDCM, assembly GCA_002304315.1. Lineage (GTDB taxonomy): Bacteria > Verrucomicrobiota > Verrucomicrobiia > Verrucomicrobiales > Akkermansiaceae > Haloferula. Next base: position 20,522 of record NEUO01000076.1, on the reverse strand, counting down.
CCGCCTTCATGAAAACCCGCGGCTTCCGCGACGATCTCGCCGAACGCCTCGCCCAGCGCAAAGCGGAGTCCGGATTCCAGGACCGCGCGGACATCGTCACCTTCATGGACTACATCGACGCCGATGAAGGCCGGATCTGAGTGGGAAAGGTCACTCTAACAGATGCTCCAGCGCCTTCCGGTCCATCGCGTGTCGGAAGGCCGTCTCGCGGTCGATCACGCGGTCTCGCACCAGGTTCGACAACGACCGCTCCAAGGTGATCATGCCGTCCTCGCCGCCCGTCAGCATGGCGTTGCGGATGTGGTGGTCATGACCTTCGCGGATGCCGTTCGCGACGCCCGGCGTGACCATCAGCTTCTCCACAGCAGGAATTAGTCCCCGCGACCGGGTCGGTATCAGCCGCTGCGAAAGCACCGCACGCAGCGATAGCGCCAGTTGGTTGCGGATGTGCGCCTGCTGATGGCCCGGGAAGACGTCCACGATGCGGTTCACCGCCGCCGTGGCGCTGCCGGAATGCAGGGTGCCCAGGACCAGATGCCCCGTCTCGGCCGCTGTTAGAGCGGCGGATATGGTGTCGAGATCCCGCAGCTCGCCTAACAGGATGACGTCCGGATTTTCCCGCAAGGCGGCGCGCAAGCCGGACGCGAAGCTCTCGACATTGGTCCCGACCTCCCGTTGGTGAACCAGGCAGCGGATGTCGCGGTGCTCGTATTCGATAGGGTCCTCGATCGTGATGATATGTCGCGCCCGGGTCCGGTTGATGTGATCGACCAAAGCCGCGAGGGTCGTCGATTTCCCCGACCCCGATGCCCCCGTCACCAGCACCAGGCCATTCGGAAAATCGGCCAGCTTCAGAAGATCCTCCGGCAGCGAAAGCTCCGACAGCGGCGGGATCCGCAAGCGGATCGGCCGCAGCGCCGCGGCCACGCCGTCCAGATGGCGGAAAACATTGACCCGGATCCTCCGGGGGCCGTCCGAGGTCTCCCAGCGGATCGCGAAATCCGCACTGCCGGTTCGCCCGAGTTCCTCCTTCGAAGCCTCATCCGGCAGCAAGCCGAGGATCTGCCCGGCGGTCGGATGGTCGGCGTCGAGCGGCACGATCGCCCCGTTCCGTCGGACGCGCGGCGGCTTGCCCGAGGAAAGGAAGATATCGGTCGCATCCAGCGAAAGCGCGAGATCGAGCGTCGCCCGCAGATCCGCCTCAGGCCGCGCGACGGATTCGACCGATGGCACCGCCAACGCGGGCTTCGCAAAAGCCGCCACGGCAAGCGCCAGCGGGTCATCCTCTCGGGCATCCTCGCCCCGCGGCACGGCTCCGAGGGCGATGACCTCGACCCGGAACTCCGCCTCACCCGGACGGATCATGTAGCCGAAACTCGTTCCATCCGCCGCCTCGAAAATCCCCTCCGACCACCCGGCCGGAGCCCCGCCGCCGGGTCCCGCAAGCTCTTGGGATATCCGCAGCAGCATCTCCGCCCGCAGCGCCGGCATTGACAGCGCGATCGTCTCGCCGGCTTTCAGCAGAAACGGAACCTTGTCCGAGACCAGCACCAGCCGCTCGGCCCGCTTTTCCACCATCAATTTCAGGAATGTATCGATCACCGCCATCTTGTGGATCCGCCGCAGCGCCATGGATTAATGCCAGCAGCGCCTTCGCTCGTCTCCAACTGAAACCGGAATTCTCCCGGAGTCGGAAGCCCCTCCCCGCCATCCGCGATTCCGATCTTGCGATTTAGTTAGGTTTTATTGAATATCAGCGCGTCGTTGACAGCAATCGAAGTTCGTTCCCGTCCTTTAAACCCAGCCGCCCGATGAAGAACATCCTCTCGAAACTCGCGCCCCTGGTGCTCGGATTCGCGGCGCACGCCCTTCCCGCTTCCGCCCAGATCATCGTTCCGGGTGACCGCATTCAGTTGAACGCCTTCAATGCAGGCCTTCCCGGCGACACCGGCGGCCAGATCGAGTTCCTCATCGATCCCGACAACAACGGTATCTTCGACAGCGTCGACCAGTCCGCCGGCTTCCGCTACCAGTCGATGACCGGCTTCGGCACCGTCTACGATTTCTGCACCGACTTCTACACCGGAGAAGACGGCGACATGACCTACCTGGTGAGCTCCGGCCTCGGAGCCATCGATACCTTGCGCCAGGCGCAGATCCGCGCGCTGTTCTCCAACGCCGTGCCTGGCTTTGACCTCAAGCTCCAGGATACATCGACCTCAACGGCGGCGACTGGGCCTACAATGCCATCTACGACAACGAGTTCAGCGACCTCGTCGGCTACGCAGGCGGCATGCAGTCCGCGCTGTGGGAAATCATCCACGAACAAATTGCCACACTGGGCGTCGAAGTCGCGGATCCCGGACAGTTTGAAGCCACCTCCGATGGCCTGTTCCCAACATCCCGAGCAACCTGCGCCCTCGGCTACGCCAACCTCTTCCTCGACAACATCCAGGGCACGACCCCGGCTTGGACCGACCAGGGCGGCTTGAACTACTACTTCGCCGATGGCGGTGAGGATCAGGACCGCCTCTGGTTCGCCGTCGTCCCGGAGCCCTCGTCAGCGCTTCTCGGCGCGATCGGACTGGCCGCCTTTTGCCGCCGCCGCCGCCGCGATTGAAATCCCGCGCCCCGGACTGGACGCCCCGTAGCCGCGGCCTAAGCTCGGTCGCATGTCCGACTTCGTTTACCAGGATCCCTTCCCCCTCGGCCCCGACACCACGGAATACGAGTGCCTCACCACGGACCATGTCAGCCTCTCCGAGTTCGAAGGCCAGCCGGTCCTGAAAGTCGCGCCGGAAGCCCTCGCCCTGCTCGCCAACGAAGCGATGAAGGCGATCAATTTCACCCTCCGCCCCAGCCACCTCGCGCAGGTCGCCGCCATCCTCGACGACCCGGAAGCCAGCGAGAATGACCGCATGGTCGCCCTGATGCTGCTCAAGAACGCCGAGATCGCCGCCAAGGGCATCCTGCCCGCCTGCCAGGACACCGGCACCGCCACCGTGGTCGGCAGAAAAGGCCAGCAGGTGTGGACCGGCTGCGATGACGCCGAGTGGCTGTCAAAAGGCATCCACAAAACCTACCAGGAGGAAAACCTCCGCTATTCGCAGACGGCCCCGCTTACGATGTACGAAGAGGTCAACACCAAGACCAACCTCCCCGCCCAGATCGACCTCTACGCGAACGAAGGCAATGCCTACAAATTCCTCTTCGTCTCGAAAGGCGGGGGCTCGGCCAACAAAACCTTCCTCTATCAGGAAACCAAGGCCCTCCTGAATCCGAAGCGCCTCAAGGAATTCGCCATCGAGAAAATGCGCTCCCTCGGCACCGCCGCCTGCCCGCCCTACCACCTCGCGCTGGTCATCGGCGGCACCTCGGCGGAGACCTGCCTCAAGACGGTCAAGATGGCCTCCACGCGCTACTACGACGCCTTGCCGACTTCCGGCAACACCCAAGGCCAGGCTTTCCGCGATCTCGAACTCGAGAAGGAACTGTTAGAGGCCGCGCGCCAGATCGGCATTGGCGCGCAGTTCGGCGGCAAATACTTCGCGCTTGATGTCCGCGTGATCCGCCTCCCCCGCCACGGCGCGTCCTGCCCGGTCGGCATCGGCGTCTCCTGCTCCGCCGACCGCCAGGCCAAAGCGAAGATCACGAAAGACGGCATCTTCCTCGAAAAGCTGGAAAAGAACCCCGGCCGCTTCATCCCGGAGAAATACCGCGACTGGAAGTTCAAAGGCGTCGAGATCGACCTCGACCAAGGAATGGAGCAAACCCTGGCCACCCTCAGGAAGTATCCCGTCACCACCGCCGTTTCGCTCAGCGGCACCATCATCGTAGCCCGCGACATCGCCCACGCGAAACTCAAGGAACGGCTCGATGAAAGCGGCGAGCTGCCCGATTACCTCAAGGACTACCCCGTCTATTATGCGGGCCCCGCCAAGACGCCCGCCGGTTACCCCTCCGGCTCGTTCGGCCCCACCACCGCGGGACGCATGGATGGCTACGTCGATCTTTTCCAAAGCCACCGCGCCTCGCTCGTCATGCTGGCCAAGGGCAACCGCTCCCAACAGGTCACCGACGCCTGCAAGAAACACGGCGGCTTCTACCTCGGCTCCGCCGGCGGCCCCGCCGCGTTGCTGGCGAAGGAGCACATCAAGAGCCAAGAAGTCGTCGAGTATCCCGAACTCGGCATGGAGGCCGTCTGGAAAATCCGCGTCGAGAACTTCCCCGCCTTCATCCTCGTCGACGACAAGGGCAACGACTTCTTCAAGAAGATCAACGAATGCCCGGTGTGCGTGTGAGGAAACCAAATCGCGATTTGCCGCCGTCGCGGGGATCCAGTAGTCTCAGCCTATGACCGCTCTTGCCAAAAGTGAGCCGATTTCAATCGAAGACTACCTCGCCGGAGAGGAAGTCAGCGATGTGAAGCATGAGTATCTCGGCGGGACGGTCCATGCCATGGCCGGCGCAACGAATCGTCACAACATTATCGCGATGAACGCGCTCGGGCTTCTCTTCGGGCAGCTCCGCGGCAAACCCTGCCAGCCCTTCAACAGCGATACCAAGGTCCGGATCAAGTTCCCCGACCAAACCCGGTTCTACTACCCGGACGCCATGGTCGTGTGCGCTCCAAACCCGGCAGAAGACCACTTCCAAGACCGGCCGGTCGTCCTCATCGAGGTCCTCAGCGAGTCCACCCGGCGCACGGATCTTGGAGAGAAGCTCGATGCTTATCCGACGATCCCATCCCTCGAAGTGCTGCTTTACGTCGAGCCGGATACCCCGTACGTCACCGTCCATCGCCGCCGGGCGGCAGGCGGCTTCGCCATCGAGCACCATGCCGGCTTGGACGCCGTGATCCCGCTGCCGGAGATCGAAGCGGAACTCCCGCTGGCAGACCTCTTCGACCGCGTCGACTTCGCATCGTGATCCCCCGCGATCGCGTAACTGGCGGTGGGCGGGAGCAAGCGTCCTGCTCGCCGGACTCCCCCAATGAAATTGCCCCTCCTTGCATCCGCCTTGCTGCTGCTCGCTCCCGCCGTCCTTGCCACCGCCGAACCGACACCGGTCGGCACCTGGGAAATCACCCTGTCCGGGGCCGAACAAGGCCTCGCCTTCGCCACTTTCGAGGAAGACAAGGAACTGACCGGCTACAGCCTCAGCGACGATGCCCCGGGGATCTTCACCCTCGCCGGCACCTGGGACATCGATGAGAAGGGCAGGCTGACCGGGAATTACATCCGGGTCGTGAACGGACAATCGGTGAACGGAACGCTTGCCGGAAAAGTCGCCGGCCGCGGCATCACCGGCAAGATCGTCGCCGAAAACGGCAACTTCAATTTCAAGGCCAAGCCGCAGGGCACTCCGCTCAACCTGACCGGAGACTGGAGCGGACTCGCCGTCCAGAAGCGCACCAAGGTCGGGCAATCCTATACGGTCGTGCCGACCGCCCTGCCCGGCGTCTTCGACATCATCGGCAGCGGGCTCGCACCGCTCGGGGGCGACTTTCCCATCACCGGCACCGCGGTGGTCCACTCCACCGGCAGAGTTCAGATCCTCACCTCGAGCGAGCTGGATGAGGATGCCGTCATCATATCTGCCTTGGCCGGAAAAGTGAACGTCGCGAAGAAGCAGAACGTGCTGAAGGGCTTCGAGACGACCGGAGAACCCGTCAAGGTGACCCTGGAACGATAACCATCGGTCAGTTGATCGTGATCACCAAGGTCGCGCTGCCAGTGCCGCCGCTGTTGATGGCACTGATCGTGACGTTGAAAACGCCGGTAGCCGTAGGAGTGCCCGTGATGGCACCGGTCGAACCATTCACGCCCAGCCCGCCGGGAAGCCCGGTCGCCCCGAAGGAAGTCGGACTTCCCGTCGCGGCAATCTGGTAGTTGAACGGAGTCGAAGTGGAGCCGCCGGCGGCTAGTCAGCTCGTAATCAACGGCGCGGTCGCGGCAATCGTGATGACCAGCGTGGCGCTGCCCGTTCCGGCGGCGTTGGTCGCGTTGATCGTCACGTTCGTGGTAGCCGCCGCCGCGGGAGTTCCGCTGATCAAGCCCGTGGATGGATTGAGCGTCAGCCCCGAAGGAAGGCCGATCGCGCTGTAGCTCGTCGGACTCTGCGAAGCGACGATCTGATAAGTGAAGCTTGTTCCCGTCGCACCATTCGCTGTCAAACTACTCGTGATCACAGGCGGCACCGTGACTACGATCACCAGCGCCGCGCTGCCGGTCCCCGCTGCGTCCGTCGCGCTGACGGTCACCAAGGTGCTTCCGATCGTCGTCGGCACGCCGCTGATGATTCCGGTCTCGGTATTGATCGTCAGGCCGTCGGGAAGCGGGGTCGCCCCGTAACTGTTGGGGAACTTGGTCGTTAAGATCTCATACTCAAATGCCACGCCGGGCACGCCGGACGCACTCAACGCGCTGATGTGATCTCCGGTCCTTCCTCACCGGCACCGCCGCGGATGCCGAATTCGACTTGGGACAGGTAGCCGCTGTCGTTCTTATCGAGCTTGGTGAACTTCTTCATCACCACGGCTTCCTTCGTCCCGCGATTCAGCGTCAGGGCGAATTCGAAGGGATCGAGATAGCCGTCCGCATCGCCGATGTCGCTGAGTTCGTCCGCCAGGAAGAAGGTCTGCGCCTTGGACGGGCGCTTCACGGTCTTGCCGGCAAAGTGGGCAATGTATTCGTCCACCGTCAGGTCGCCGCTGATATCGTCGTCGCTCGAATTGAAGCGTTGGTTCATCACCACCCATGGCAGCGTGTTCGGGAAGGCGACCAGATATTCCTCGAACCTCACGATTTCGTCGAAGTTACCGTCGGCCCGCTCGAACTCGCGGGTCCACACCGCCTCGCGCTGGCTGCCGTCACCCTTGGTGGTGATGGTCACCACGTTGGACTCGCCCGAGGTTCCCCCCACGGTGGTGGCCGAAACCGTATAGCGGTAAACCGTCGATCGATCCACGTCCGAGTCGGTGTAGGTCGTTGTCGTGGTATCATCGAGTTCGACGCCGTTGCGGGTGATGGTGTAGCTCGTGGCTCCCGAGACTGCGGACCAGGAAAGAACTACTTTCCCGTCGGAAGAATTCGACGCCACGAGATTTGTCGGGGCGGACGGATTGGAAAGCGGGGTCGCCGAAGCAGGAGCTGAAAGCGCGGATTGAGCGGGGACTTCGGCAATGTTGACCGCGGCAACCCGATAAGTGTAGCTCGTACCTCCGACCAACGCGGGATCCGAATCGGTATAGGTGGTGACGGCTCCGACCGTCCCGATCGGCGTGGTGGTGTTGGGCTCGCGGAAGACCACATAGCCGGTGGCACGGTCCGACGCGGTCCAGTTCAGTCGGATCGACTTGTTGGCTGCAGCAACCGCGGTCAGGCCCGTCGGAGTGGGTGGAGCCGCAAAGACCGGAACCGCGGAAAGGGCGAGCAAGAGCAGGGTAAGGAAACGCATGGGATTGGAGATTCGGGGGCCGCGTGGCGATTGAGGGAACTTTGGGACGGTCCGACCCCACCCGCAAGTGCCGAGTCGGGCCGTTCACACCGGGAAAACCGCCGGGGTGCGAATTTGTGTCTCGTTTTCTCCGCGATGACAGGCACCGCCGCGCAGCAGCTGCAATCAAACCGTGATTTCCCGCCGGAAGCTGCTTGCTTCCAAGGATGAAGGAAAGCCGCACCGAACACGACTCCATGGGCGAGATGCAAGTGCCGGGGGCGGCCCTCTACGGCGCCTCGACCGCACGCGCGGTGGATAAATTCCCCATCTCCGGCACTCCCCTGCCGCCGCCACTGATCCACGCGCTGGCCCGGATCAAGCGGGCGGCGGCGGAAACCAACGCCGAACTGGGCCTGCTGCCACAAGATCTGGCGACCGCCATCGCCGCCGCCGCGGGGGAAATCGCCGAGGGCCGGCACGTTGCGCATTTCCCGGTCGATCTCTATCAGACAGGCTCCGGCACCTCGTCCAACATGAACGTCAACGAGGTGATCGCCACCTTGTGCCGCCGTTCCGGGACCAGTGTCCATCCGAACGACCACGTGAACCTCGGGCAGTCCTCGAACGACGTTTTCCCGGCCGCCATCCATCTCGCGACGGCCCTTGCGCTGCGGGACCAGTTGATCCCCGCGATGCTGGGCCTTGAAATCGCGCTGAAAGCCAAGTCGATCGACTTTTCAAAGGTGCTCAAGATCGGCCGCACCCACCTGATGGACGCCACCCCCGTTACCCTCGGCCAGGAATTCGGCGGCTGGGCCCGCCAGGCCGGCCTCGCCGCATCGCGTGGCAACAAGGCGGTGAAGGCGCTGACGGAGCTGCCGCTCGGCGGCACCGCCGTTGGCAGCGGGCTCAACACCCATCCGCGCTTCGCGGAACTCACCATAGCCCGCCTCGCCGCTGAGACGGGGCTGCCCTTCCGGGAGTCGACCGACCACTTCGAAGCCCAGTCTTCCAAAGACGCCTGCGTCGAGGCCCACGGCCAGCTCGCGACCATCGCCGTCTCGCTGCACAAAATCGCCTGCGACCTCCGACTGCTTTCCTCCGGCCCCCGCTGCGGGATTGGTGAAATCCGGCTGCCCGCGACCCAGCCGGGCTCCTCCATCATGCCCGGCAAGGTCAACCCGGTGATCCCGGAAGCCGTCACCATGGTCGCCGCACGGGTCGCAGGGAACCAGACCACCATCGCCTGGTGCGGTGCCGGCGGATTCCTGGAGCTGAATGTCTCGATGCCACTGCTGGCGGCCTGCTTGCTTGAGTCGGTAAAGCTCCTCGCGAACGCCGCCACCGTGCTGCGGGAAAAATGCATCGATGGCATTTCCGCCGACGAAGAGCGCTGCCGCAGCCTGATCGAACTCTCGCTTTCCATGGTCACCGCGCTCGCACCCCGGATCGGATACGAAGCGGCGGCGGCAATCGCCAAGGAATCCGTCGCCACCCGCCGGACTGTCCGCGAACTCTGCCTCGAGCGGCTCCCGGAACTGGGGCTGTCGGCCGGCGAGCTGGAGGCACTGCTGGATCCCGCCAGGATGGCGGGCGGGAAATGAACCGCAATGCACAGCGGCCGACTCTCCAGCTCAGTCCAGAGAAATCCCGAAGAAGTCCATCATCACCTGCCGGTAGACGTCGCGCTTGAACTCCGGCAGCCATTCCAGATCGAACTCCTCCGGCAGGATCCACCGGTAGGCCCCGAACTCGCGCGGCTTCTGGTTCACGTTCACCTCCGGCGCGCCGGGCTTCAGCAAACAGTGGTAGTAGGTCTGCTCCTGGCCGTGGCAGCCGTGTTTGCGCATCTTCTTGAAGCGGACCTGTTCGGGATAGAGATAGCGGTAGCCGGTCCGATAGCCGATCAGCTCGTAATGCTCCGGCGACAGCCCGACTTCCTCGCGCACCTCGCGGAATAGCGCCTGCTCCAAAGTCTCGCCATCGTCCACCCCGCCCTGCGGGAATTGCCACGCGCCCGGAATGGTCCAGCGCTCGCAAACGAGCAACTGGCCTTCCGGCTTGAGCATCAGCGCGGCGACATTCGGACGGAACCTGACCACGCTGAAAGGCTAGCGAATTCCCGGCCCCCTGCTCAATCATTAACTTTCCCGAAGTATCACTCCCAAGCTGGTCAAACCGCCAAGCATCCTCCACAGTCCCACCACGATGAAAACGACAACCCTCTTTTATCTCTTCGCCACCCTGTTTCTGGCCATCCCCGTCTCCGCCCAAGGCATCGACGATGCCGCCAGCGACGTCGAAAGTGGTGCCGACACCTCCAACAACGATACCAAGGACACCGCCGACGACGAGGAAAGCAAGGCGGAGGAATCCGACGCCAACCGCCGTTTTTGGCAAGCCAGCGTTCCCGGCGGCCACTACATGGTGGCCCTCGGCAGCATCTCCGCGATCAGCATGCACCAGTATGTGCTGGATGCCCAACTGCTCGTCACCGAGATGGTCATCGACACCAACGGCCGCAGCCTCGCCCGCTTCTACTACGTCACCTCGGTGGCGGAAGAATCCGGCTCCGGGACCGCCGCCCGCGTCGTGGGAAAAGGCCGCGAACTGCTCGAGCGCGCCGGCCAGCGTGCCGGTAGCAATGCCCTCGACCTGGCGCAGAAGAATTACCCGACCACCAGCCACGCCGGCATGGTCGAGTACCGCATGCTCGATCTCCGCGATCTCAACGCCATCTACAAAAGCGTCCAAAGCGCTTGGGAAACCGGCAAGGGCCGGAAGATCACGGTCAAGTGACGCGGCCGCAGGCGGTAGGGTCGGACGCCCTCGGCCGACCGGAATGGTCCCCGACGGCCCGCTTCATCTCGAAGGAAAAACCGACCCGCCCGTGGCTTCGCGGACGAGCGAGCCTGCCCTCCGTAGCCTTGGCGAAGGAGGGGGGCGTCGTCCCTACCTGTCGCACCCGCAGACCGCTCACATCCCAACTTTTCGGTGGCCCGCACCGCCTCACATGTTCCCCATCTCACTGACAATCTTGATCAGGGGCAGAAACATCGCGGAAACAATGATCGGAAGGATCATTGCCAACAACAGCAGGCCCAACGCCGCCATCCAAGCCGCCGACCTGCCCTTCGCCCAGATGAAGAACAGGGTCACGCCGATCAGCACCAGCACGCCAGGAATCCACACTCCTGGGAGTCCGATGACAAGCCGGCTGATCGTCGGCAACTCCACACCCAACTCCGTGAACATCACCCGGAAACCTTGCCACATGGAGCCAGCCAGCAGGCTGGACAAGCCAACAACCAAAGTCACCACGGTCGCAAAAACCCGGGCCAGCAGCAGCGCATGATCCGCCTTCCGCCGCGCCTCGTCCGCAACCATCTCCACGGGCTCATTCACCTTCGCCCTCCGTGGCCTTCTCTGCTTCCTTGGCCTCCCTCAGCGCCTTGAGTCGCTTGAGTTCTTCGAGCTCCTTGTCGGTGAGCTCCTTGGGCTCCTTGGGTTCCTCGCCCCGCAGTATATCGAAGATCCCCGTCACTTCCCGCACCACCCCTTCCGCCTCGCGGATCACGTCGCGACCGGTTTCGATCACCTCCACTCCCTTCTCCAGGTGCTTCGTCATGTCCGCGTCGAGCACCTCGCGGGTGAACTTCAGCACCCGCTCGCCGGTCTCCGGCAGGATCTCGAACATCCGCAGCCCCGCCGCCTCGATCAACCGACCGGTGAGGTCCTCTTCCGGATCATCGATCGTCCCGGTCACCCGCAACGTCGTCCACAGCAGCCCGCGCTCGCCGGATTGGAAGACGATCGTTTCCGCACCCGGAATCCGCGCCAACACGCCCGGCACCAGGCCCAGCCGGAAGCGCCCGTCGAGCCGCTTCTCGCGGTCCACCCGCATCGTTCCTTCCAGCCTCACGAGGCCTTCGCTCGCGATCACCAGATTCCGCAAATGGATCGCGCCGTCCTCCCACTCGTAGTCGACCCGCCCGTCCTGCAGGGCCAGCCGCCGGAAGCGCGTGGTGTCCGCATAGGCGGAGAGCGAATCGAGCAGCGGCATCGCCGTCAGCACCCCGTCGGTCAACTCCAGATGCCCTTTCACCAGCGGGCCGCGCGGGCCGTGCTCGACCGTGAAATCCGAGTCCACCTTGCCCGAAAGCCGCTGCTTCCAGTCTTCCGGCAGCACCTCGGCGCACATCACGTCGCGCAGGTCGCCATTGAAAACAAAGCCGTCGCCCTTCACTGACATCTCGCCCGAAAGATCCAGCCGGCCGCTTTCATAGACCTGAAAATCCGCGTCCGTGAGAAAGATCGCATCGTCCTGATAGCGCAGCCGCGCCCGGCCCAGCGCCATCGGCGGCGCCCACTTCCACGGCAGAAGCACGGTGCCATCGGACCCTTCCGCCCGATAGCTGCCCTGCGCCACGTCGGGCGTCACCCGCCATGACGTGCCACGGATCCCCACCGGGCCACTCTTCGTGATCACCTTCAGGGAAGAAGAAGCCACCTCCACCTGCCGGACCTCCACCTCCTGCGGTACAAAGGCGTCATACCATTTCTTCGGCTTCGGCGGTACTTCCACTTGGACCGACTGCGGTGCTTCGCTCGCCCGCTTCGCCGCCGTCGTGTCGATCTCCACCTCGATCCGCCGCGCCCGTGCGTCCTCCACCCGCCACACACCCTGCCACCAACCGCCGAGCCCCATGTCGATTCGCAAGCCCTCGGCATCGACCGATCTTACGATCCCCTCGCCCGTCGCCTTGAATCCTTCCGTGTCCATCCGCGTGCCGCTCCATTGGAAGCGGCCGAACTCGCTCTTCACATCCAGCGCCTTGCCGGCCTCGGCCGACAGCATGTGGCGGAAATCCTCGCCGTGCAGCCAGCTCCGCAAGCCCATGTAGCCGCCGCCCAGCGCCACCACGCCCAGCCCTAACAGCCCGATCGCCCCGCGCATCAACCAACGCCCGCGCGCTCCGCCGCGCCCCGTGGACGTTGCTCCCTTCCTCCGTTGTCTCCGGCTCATGGGCGGAACCTGCCTGCTTTCCCCGGGCACGGCAAGCCGCTTGCACCGCCCGCCGTCCTGCCTACACTTCGACCCCATGCACGAGGAAATCACCCTGGCCCGCGAGGTCGAAGCCATCCAGATCCCCAGCGGCGACGCCATCACCCTGCCGGCCGGCACGCCCGTCTTCATCACCCAGCGCCTCGGCGGCACCTACACCGTCGCCACCTCCGCCGGACTCGCCCGCATTTCCTCGAAGGATGCCGATGCCCTCGGCGTGGATCTCGAAAAGGAAAAGGAGAAGAGCGCCGAAGCCGTCCGCCTCAAGGACGCGCCGCTCGAAGAACAGGTCTGGGCCCAGCTCAAAGGCGTTTACGACCCCGAGATCCCGGTCGATATCGTCAATCTCGGCCTCGTTTACGACTGCGCGATTGAAGAAGAGGACGGCAAGAAAGTCGTCGCCATCAAGATGACCCTCACCGCCCCCGGCTGCGGCATGGGGCCCGCCATCGCCGCCGACGCGCAGTCCAAGATCATGACCATCGAGGGCATCGACGACGCCAAGGTCGAACTCGTCTGGGACCCCGCGTGGAATCAGGACATGATCTCGGAGGAAGGGAAGATGAAGCTCGGGATGATCTGAGTTTCCCATCATGCCCGAACTCCCCGAAGTCGAAACCACCCGCCGCGGGGTTGAGCCGCATGTCGTCGGGAAATCCGTCCGCGAGGTCATGGTCCGCCACCGCGGGCTGCGGCAGCCGGTCTCCGATTCACTCGACACCATCGCCGGCGACCGCTTCACCGCAGTCCGGCGGCGGGCGAAGTATCTGATCTTCGACTTGCAGGAATCCGGCTTCCTGCTGGTCCACCTCGGCATGTCCGGCAGCCTGCGCCTGGTCGGTCCGGCGGAGGATTTCAAGAAGCACGACCACATCGCGCTCACGCTGGATTCCGGCAAGCAACTCCGCTTCCACGACCCGCGGCGCTTCGGGATCTTCCTCCACTTGCCGGACGGCGATCCGCTGGCTCACGTGCTGTTAGAAAAGCTCGGGCCGGAACCGCTGGAGCCGGACTTCACCGCCGCGCACCTCGCCGCCGCCTGCGCCAGCCGATCCTGCGCGATCAAGCTGGCCATCATGGACTCGAAGGTGGTGGTCGGAGTCGGCAACATCTACGCCAGCGAGGCGCTGTTCCGCGCCGGCCTTCGCCCCGCCGCGGAAGCCCGGCTGGTGTCAAAGCCCCGCCTCGCCAAGCTGGTCACCGCGATCCGGACCGTCCTCGAAGAATCCATCACCCAGGGTGGCACCACCTTGCGCGATTTCCTCCACTCCGACGGCGAGCCCGGCTACTTCCGCCAGCGGCTCTTCGTCTATGAGCGAAAAGGCCAGCCTTGCCGCGTCTGCACGACACCCATCCGCCACGCCGTCATGGGCCAGCGCTCGACCTACTGGTGCCCGAAGTGCCAGCGGCCCTGAAACCGCTGAGCGCGTGTCGGACTTGAGTTCCAAGCGCCTCCTTGGCACTTGGAACTTCAATCCTTGGAACTTCAGAAAAAGCGGCCGCTCTCCTGTAAGCCGGATTCTGTCCCTCCCGCCTGTGCGGGATTGGGCGATCATTTCTCTCCCCGCTTGCGCGGGAGCCCGCTTGCGCGGAACTGCGACTAATACCCGGGGATACGACGGGCGGGCAACCCTTCCCCTGTTCTGTCTTGCACCACGCGGGGTTTGCCGTGCCACGCCGGTTACCCGGACGCGCGGTGGGCTCTTACCCCACCCTTTCACCCTTACCCCCCTTCGCCGAGGCTACGGGGGGCGGTTTACTCTCTGCTGCACTTTCCGTCCGGCAGCCTTGACGCTGCCGTCCCCCTCTTTCGAGAGGCACGTTGCCCTGCGGTGTCCGGACTTTCCTCGACCTTGCAAGCAAGGCCGCGATCACCCGGAGAGCGGCCCCAAGACGCTAGGCGGCGAAGTTCCAAGTGAGAAGTGCCAAGTGACAAAAGTGACAAAAGTGACGGACGCGAAGAAGCAGACCTTCATCAGGTCGACATTCGCCGAAGGTGGCACCATCGGAAATGCAGCGGGAGTCTGAGCCAGCCCGCAGCCCCTGCGGCGGGAAGCCGGCGGGCGGTGCTTGTGAACCGTTGGATGCCGGCGCACCGGCCCAGCCCGCCGCAGCACGTCGGCGACGGGCCCGGCCCAAGTGCCCTCCGCGGCACTTGGCACTTCTTCCCTTGGAACTTCCCGCCTACCCCACCCAGAAGCAATCCACGAAGAACCACGCGATCATGACCAGGCCGATCGCCAGCTTCATCCCCATCCCGGCCACCGTGCCGACGACCGATCCCACGCCGGACACCGCGGCGGGCTTCATTTCCTGCTTGGCTCCCCATTTCTCCAGGGCGAAGGCCCCGATCAGCGGGCCGAGAATCAGGCCGAAGGGGAAGAAGAACATCCCGATGATTCCACCGATCAGCGCGCCCCACGCGCCCCATTTGGTGCCGCCGAACCACTTCGTCCCGGCCGCCCCGGCGGCGAACTCGAAGGCCTGCGACAGGGTCAGCAGCACGGTCAGGATGACAAAGGTCCACCATTCCATCCCGGAACCTTCCCGGCCGAGCATCAAGCGGTGGGCGATGGCGGCGAACAGCAGGATCAGGTGACCGGGAAGGATCGGGATCAGGCAGCCGATCAGCCCGGCGACCAGCAGGCAGACGGTGACCACCCAGGCCAGGCCGGTGCCGACGCTGCCCCAGCCGCCCCATTGCATCATCGTGTCCCACATCGCGGCGGAGAATAGCCCCGGCCTCTTCCGGGTCTAGGAATTCCCGCGAATCTCACCGGGAGACGGGGAGCTTGCTAAACTTGCCTCGAAGCTGGCGTAATGGGCGCGGCGAGACGCGCCCCGGCAAGCTGGCATTTGTCATCCATGCAGGCTTTCCTCGCGAGGCGCGTAAACCCGACCCGAATCCACGACGTTACCTAGCACACAATGCGCCCTTACCTTGCACCCATCGTCCTCGCCGCCGCCACCCTGCCGGCCACCGCCGCCAAATGGTTTGAAGAAATGCAGATCGGCCCGGCCTGGAGCAACACCTTCGCCGGAACCTTCGACGGCAAACAGAAACCCGCTGCCGTGAAAGGCGTGCTGGTCGACCTCGGCGACGGATCCCGCGCGCTGTTCGACACCGAGACGCTGCGGATCGTCACCGCCTACAAGGGCGGCGTCCACTGGGGCGGCACTCCTTGGACCGGTGCCCACGGGCCGCTGGTCCGGGTCGCCAACGAGAAGGATTTCATCTTCAACACCGTCAGCGGCCCCGGCTGGGCGGACGAATCGGGCAGCTTCGACGACAAGCGGCCCGCCGAGTTCGGCGGTAACATTTCCCACGCCCAATACAAGGGCTTCTACCGCCACGGCTCGCGGATCGTCTTCGACTATCTGGTCAACGGCACCCGCGTGCTGGAGCACCTGCAAGCCGGCCCGGACGGCTTCGTCCGCCACTTCGAAGTCGCAGCCCACGCCAAGCCGCTGGTCCTGCTCGCCGCCGAGGATTCCGCCGACTTCACCGCCACCGGCAGCTCCGCGAAGTCGGGTAAAGACCTGTCCGTCGCCACCGGCGGCAGCGGGGCCGTCCTCAGCGCCGCCTCTGGCAACGCGACCCGCCTGATCGCGACGCTGGCCCCCTCGGACAAGACGACCTCTTTCACGATCTCCTACTCCCGCGGCGGTGAGGCCAAGGCCGCTGAACCCTTCAATGTCGCCGCGGCCACCAAGGGCGGCGAAGGCCTGTGGAAGGAGGTCCTGACCACCAAGGGCGAGGTTTCCACCGACAAGAAATCCCCTTGGGTGACCGACACCGTCACCCTCCCGGCCGACAACCCGTGGAAGTCGAACCTCCGCTTCGCCGCTTTCGACTTCATCGATGAGGACAGCGCGGCGATCGCCACCTGGAACGGCGACGTTTGGATCGTGACGGGCCTCAAGGGCGACCTCGGCAAGCTTTCCTGGAAGCGCCACGCCGCCGGCCTGTTCGAATCCCTGGGCCTGAAAGTCGTCGACGGAATCATCTACGTCCAGGGCCGTGACCAGATTACCAAGCTGCACGACCTCAACAAGGACGGCGAGGCCGATCGCTTCGAGTGCTTCTTCAACGGAGCCTCGGTGTCTCCGAACTTCCACGAGTTCTCCTTCGACTTGCAGACCGATACCGACGGCAATTTTTACTTCTCCAAAGGCTCGCCGGTCCGCGGCGGCGGTCGCGGCTTCGACCCGATCTACCCGCACCACGGCACGGTCATCAAGGTGTCCAAGGACGGATCGAAGTTCGAGGTCGTGGCGACCGGCCTGCGCGCCCCCGGCGGTCTCGGCATCGGACCGAACGGCGAAATCACCACCGGTGAGAACGAGGGCACCAACCAGCCCTGCTGCAAGATCAACTTCATCACCAAGGACCAGGCCCCGGCCTTCTTCGGCACCGAAGCCAGCCGCCAGGGACTGACCGGCGCACCCTACACCGAGCCGCTCTGCTACCTGCCGATGGACGTCGACAATTCCAGCGGCTCCCAGGTCTGGGTGCCGAAGGACAACACCAAGTTCGGCCTCAAGCCGGGCGAAATGCTCCACCTTTCCTACGGCCAGTCCTCGATCTACCGCGTGCTGAACGCGACCACCGGCGACACCCTGCAGGGCGGCGTGGTGAAGCTGCCGGTCAAGCTCGGCTCCTCCGCGATGCGCGCCCGTTTCCACGCCGACGGCTCGATGTATGTCGCCGGCTTCCGCGGCTGGCAGACCAACGCCGCCAGCGAGTCCGCCTTCCAGCGCATCCGCTACACCGGAGCCACCGTGGCGATCCCCGACAAACTGGAAATCACCGCGAGCGGCGTGCGCCTGCACTTTGAATCCGCACTCGACGAGGAGCTTGCCACCGATCCCGAAAGCTACTCCGCCCAGCGCTGGGACTACGTCCGCGGGCCACAATACGGCTCCGGTGAATTCTCCGTCGACAACATCGATGCCGAAGCGCGCAAGCAGGCGCTCGACAAGGAATCGAAGAACTACCGCAAGCGCGACAACATCAACATCGCCGCGGCCCGCCTGCTGAAGGACGGCAAGACCGTCGAACTCGACCTCGAAGGCCACAAGCCCTCGATGTCGCTCAAGGTCTCCTGGGATCTTGAAGACACCGAAGGCGAAGTGCTCAAGGGCGACCTGCACGGCACCGTCCGCGCGATGGGGAAGTGATCGAATGAAATAGGGACCCGCGCCCGGTTGTTGTGATGAAATTAGTCCCATCGGTCCTATCCGTCTTATCGACCGTCCTCGCCGCGGGCATCGCCCAAGCCGATCTCGCCGCGACCTTCGAGTCCGGCGGTTCCAAGGACACCCGCGCCGACCGCCTTCCCGCCTTGCTGGTCAAGGCCGGGGAAGCGCCGACGCCTTTCCTCGCGGCCGGTGAATTCGGAGTGACCTGGACTGGCAAGCTGGTCCTGACCGACCGCCTGCGCCTCGTCTTTTCCTTCGAAGGCGAGGGCAAGGTGACGCTGACCATCGACGGCGAGGAGCTGCTCACCGAGGAAGGGACTTTCGGAACCGCCGCTTCGAAAAGCACCCGCCTCAACCGCGGCGAGCACGATATCTCGATCACCTACCGCTCGAAGCCCGACGGCTCCGGCCGCTTCCGCCTGTTCTGGGAAGAGCGGGGCTTTCCGAAGCAAAGCGTGCCGCCGACCGTCTTCAAGGCGGAGGTCACCGCGGACCCGGCGCGCCACGGCCGGCTGCTTTTTGCCGAAAACCACTGCTCGAAGTGCCACCTCGGCGCGGGCGGAATGCAGGAGCTCACCGAATACGGCCCGCTGCTCGTCGCCTCCGGCTCGCGGCTCACCGAGGAGTGGCTCGCGGAATGGATCGCCAACCCCGCGGCGCTCCGCCCGGACACCCGGATGCCGGACCTGATCGATGAATCGACGCCGGCCGGCAAGCAGCAGGCCGCCGATCTCGCCGCGTGGCTGATGAGCCAGAAGATCGGCGAAGTGCCGACTGCTCCCGACAAGGCGCTGGCCCAAAAAGGCGGCGAACATTTCCACCGCCTCGGCTGCGCCGCCTGCCACACCCTGCCCGGCGGCGCGGGCGATGCCGGCCGCATTTCGCTCAACGACGTCGGCTTCAAATTCCAACACGGCGCGCTCGCCGGATTCCTCAAGAAGCCGGACACGTGGTATGCCCACATCGGGATGCCCGACTTCGCGCTCAGCGATGCCGAGTCGAACGAAATCGCCGCTTACCTTCTGGAAGCAACCGCCCATTCCACGCGCAAACCAACCGACTTCCCTAAGGGCGATCCGGCCAAGGGCATGGAAGTCGCGACCGCCCTCAATTGCGCCGCCTGCCACGCCGGCTCCGGCGTCCCTAACACCGCCCTGCCCACCACCGACGCCATCTTTACCAAAGACTGGGCCACCGGTGGCTGCGTCTCCGCCAAGCCCGGCGGCAAGGTGCCGAAGCTCGCCCTGAGCGACGCCGAGCGCGAGTCGCTGATCGCGTTTTCGAAGAAAGGCAGCGCGTCGCTGACCCGCCACGTCGAGGCCGAGTCGACCACCGCCAAGCTCCAGTCGCTGCGCTGCACCAGTTGCCACGCGATGGATGACACCGCGTCGCTGCTCGATACCGTGCACTCCGATACCAAGGGCCTGATCGCCCACATCCAAGGCGCGAACGAGAAGGTGGACCAGTCCCGCCCGCACCTGACCTTCGTCGGCGAAATGCTCCACGCCTCCTATCTCGAAAACATCATCAACGGCGCCGCCTCACCCCGCCCACGGCCGTGGCTCGACATGCGGATGCCCGCCTTCCACTCCCGCGCCAACTCGCTGGCAACCGGCCTTGCCCGCCTGCATGGCGTGGAGCCCGGCAAGCCGGACGCCCCCGCCCCGGATGCCGCCCTCGCGGAGATCGGCAAGAAGCTCGCCGGCACCGAAGGCTTCGGCTGCAACACCTGCCACGGCATCGGCGATGTCAAAGCCACCGCCGCCTTCGAGGTCGAGGGCATCAATTTCACGCTGGCCCACGAGCGGCTGCGGAAAGAATGGTTCATCCGCTGGATGGACAATCCCGCCTCCGTCACGCCCGCCACCAAGATGCCCCGCTACAGCGAGGACGGTCAGTCGCAGCGCCCGGAACTTGAAGGCGATGCCCTCAAGCAGTTCGACGCCATCTGGAACTACCTCCAGAAGCCCTGACGCTGCCCTCAGCGGAACAACGTCTCCACCCCCATCGCCGACTTCCGCAAGAACTTCGGCACCCGCTTGCTCTTCCCCGGCCGGAAGACCCGGAACACCAGGCCGAGCAGGTTCAGCGTGAGGATGTGGTCGATCACCCGGTAGCCCCGCTGGCGGCGCAGGAAAAGCGACGACAGCCAGCCCAGCGTCTGGCGTTTCAGAGGGAAGGGATCGAACGACACCTTGATCCGGTAGCGGTCCCGCCGCTCCGCCGGCCAGGCTTTCTTGTAGGCCTTCTTCGCCGCCCGGATCCGCTCCACCAGATCCGGCTCGAAGGGCAGGAAATAGTAACGCCGCGCCAGCCGGACCAGATGGCAGAAGTCGCGCCAGTGCTCGATGTCCTCGACCGGCAATTCCGCCGCGCGAGCCCGCTCGATCATCTTCGGGAACAAGGCATACGCCGCCTCGCCCTGGTGCAGCGCCTGCCCGGGGTCGGCCACGAAATGCCGCAGCACCTTGCGCACCGCATGATTGATAAAGAGGCAGTCCCAATAGACATGCAGCAGGGGCGGGATCCTCACCCGGCGGAAGAACAGCTTCTGCTCCGCGAACCCGCGGACGTAATGCAGCTCTTTCACCACCGTCTCCGAGAGTTGTAGTAGTTCCAGCAAAGCCGGGGCGCGCTCCGCCCCCACCATCGCGGCCACGGCTTCCTCCACCGTCTCGCCATGGCGGAAGACCCGCAGCGCGACGGTCGAGTTCAGCCGCAGCCAGAAATCGCGGCCGTCGTCTTCCAGAAACGCCAGCCGCCGGAACCGGTGCCAGCCGCCGGTCTGGCACCACACCGAGATCCCCGCCAGATT
>NEUO01000075.1 GCA_002304315.1 Verrucomicrobiia bacterium Tous-C4TDCM | reverse complement strand
GAGGGTCTGGAGGGCGGCGTCGTAATTTTTCGAGATGCGCTCGGCGCGGACGCGGCGGAGGGAGGCTTCGTGGCGGATGGGCAGCCCGGCGTAGGCGGGGTTCTCGCGGGTGCGGGTGTAGATTTCGTGAGCTTGGCGGACTTGGCCGCGCTGGAGGGCGATGTCGCCGTAGGCGAGTTCGATGGTGGCTTTTTCGGCAGGTGTGAGGGGGGAATTGGCTTCGCCCGCCCAGTCGATGAGTGATTTCACGAGGAACTCCTGGCGGGCTTCGTCGCGGCCGAAGATGGTGCGCTGGAGCGTCCACATGAGGAAGGGAATCGACAGCTCGCGGTGGGTGGTGGCGAAGGGTTCCCAGTTCGGGTCGAGGAATTTCCAAGCGCTATCCTCGTTGCCGGACATCCACTCGGCCTGCGCCTGATAGACGGGGTAGGACGGATGGGTGGGGGCGACGGGAATGACGATCAAACCGAGCTGGGCGGCGGCTTTTCCACGGATCGATTTGAGGCGCGGGATGTCGGCTTCCTTGTTGAACCATGTGTGGCCACCGGCGTGGCGTTCGATGGAGCCCAGTCCATCAAGGGCTAAGGCGTAGGAAACGGAGGGGTTCGCCTCGAGTGAAGTCTCGGCGAAAATGAGCATGGGCGGGTAGGTGCGGTGATGGACGGCGACGTTTTTCCAGAGGTAGCCGGAAGTACGGAGGAGATCGGCGGGGTCGTTGCGTTTGGTTAGATTGGCGAAAATACGCGCTCCGAAATTTGGCGTGGGAGTGATGGCGAGGCGCTTGTCGATGAGATCGACGCAGAGCATGTGGAGTTTTTCATCGGCGAAGGTTTCCTCGGGGATGGCGGCGAGTTGTTCGAGGCCTTGGATTTCAAGGAAGACCGGGGATTTCATGATGCCCGTGATCGCCTTGGTGAGAGCGGCGGTAGCGGTGGCGGCATCGGCGGCGGCGGGGAGAGCTGTTAGATCGGCGCAGGCGAGGGCTGGGTTGGCGGATTGGACGATCGCGAGCTGCGCGGGGGTGAGGGATTTTTCCGGGACGTAGGTGCGGAGGAGGTGGCGGGCTTCGTGGGAAAGCGCGGGGAAGGCGGGAGATTTCAGGATGGATTCGGCGAGCTGGATGGATTCGGCGGTTTGGTTTGCGTTGAGCGTTCTGACCCAAGAGCTGACCAGCCAGCTTTCGAGTTGGTTCCGGGTCAGGGAATCCGAGAGGGCATTGCGGAGGTCGGGCTCGAGCGGGTGGGAATCGACGGGTTTTGGGATCTTGTTGCGCTTCTTATTGGCCTTGATTTTGAGGGCCCCGTTCGGGTTGCCGAGATCGGCGAGGATGGCATCGCGGACGAGGAGTTGCGTTTCGGGGCGGGCGTCGGCGAGAGCGGCGGGGATAAGGTCGGGCGAGTCGTTGATGAGTGTGGTGAGGCGCGCGCGGAGACCTGGGGTTATCGGCGCGGGGGAAAGGAAATCGTTGAGGAGCGGGGTGAACTGGTTTTCCTCGTCCTGTGCGGGGATGGTGGCGGCAAGGGCTTTGCTTTTGGCGATGACTTCTTCGCGCTTGGCAACATCGCCGGGGCGTCCGGTCATGTGCCAGAGGCGATCGGCGAAGCGGCCATCGAATTCGGCGCGGTCGAGGCGCCATGCTTCCGGCCCCAGGAAGGCGGCGATGGCGTTGTCGAGGTTTTTGGTTTCGCCGGCGGCGGCGAGGGCGCGGACGACAGAGGCTTCCGGGGAGGGGTTGAGGGCGAGGTGGGGCGCGAGCTCGGCGGCTTGGGCAGGGGTGATTTTATCGAGCTCGAAGGTGAAGATCGGGCCGGTGCGGCGGTTGACGAGGTCTTTGTTGGCGAGAATGAAAGCCGGGACTTCGGCAGGGGTGATGACCTGCGGGCCGCTGTCATAATATTGGCTACTCCAGGTGCGGAGGAGGTCGGCTTGGTCGAGCGGCGCAAGTTGGGTGAGGGCGGCGCGGATGGGGGCGAGTTTGGCTTCGGTTTCGTGCGACCAGTATTTTTTCGGTTCGTCGCGGTAATGGCGGCTGTTGCTGCCGCCGGCCCAATCGGTCTGGACGAGGGCGGCGTGGCGGGGGGATTTGTCGAGCAGGGCCTTCGCCTCGGCGTGGGGTGCCTTGGCATCCTGACCGTCGATTTTCGCCATGTTGTAGGCTTTGACGGAAACCGACCAATCGAGGAGGAGGCGGTATTCCTCATCAAAGGCGATGGCGCCAGCGAGGGCTTTGACCGTAGAGGTGAAATCGGCGGTGAAGCGGTCGGGCTTCTGGTCGTAACGGACGGCGCGGATGGAATCGAGGAGCCATTTCAGATCGGTATCGTGGAGGGCGAGGAGCTGATCCTGGGAAGTGCCGGCCTTGAGGGTCGCGAGGAGCCGTGAGGCGAGGGCGCTGCGGTCGTTGCGGGTTTTCGCTTGGTCGAGGAACCAGCGGTCGAACTGGCGGAAGCGCGGGTTGACGATGAGTTTCCCGGCTTCGTTCTGGGCGAAGGCGTAAGCGCCTGCGGGGTCGTCGAGACGGTGGATGAGCAGGGTGTGAATGGCGGTGATGGATTCGCCGGCTTCGGGGGATTGGGGGTCGGCGAGCTTGAGGGCTTGCTGGTGGAAGGAGACGGCGTTTTTCGTTTCGCCGGAGAGTTCGGAGGCGCGGGCGGCCAGGAAAAGCAGGACCGGATTCTTCGGGAGATTCCGGCGCAGCCATTCACTGGCGAGGGCTACGGCGGGCGCGGGGCGGTTCTCCTCGATGCCGGCGGTGAGCAGGTCGAGGATGGCTTGCTCGGATTGCGTTTCAAGGGAGGCGGCGACGGCGCTGCGCTGTTCCTCGAAGGTGGCGGCGTGGACGTGATGCGGCGCTGACAGGAGGAGGGCTGCCAGTAATACGATGGATCTAGTAGATGGGAGCATTTTCCCGAGAGAGGTGAGGATAGGTCTTGTAGGACTCATATGACCTATTTCCCCTCTTCTTTGGTTTCCGTTTCTTTCTCCCCTTCCAAGCCGGCGAGGCGCTTGCGGGCTTCGGCGACGTATTGGCTGGTGGGGTAGTCGAAGAGGAGTTGCTGGAGTTTCGCCTTGGCAGTGGCGGTGTCGTCCATGCGGAAGGCGACGTTCGCCCAGAGCAGGAGCATTTCATCAAGGAAGGCGGCATCGGGATATTCGGCGAAGACGCTCTCTAACAATCCTGCTGCCTGGGCGAAGCTGTCGGTCTCGACGTAGTGGCGGACAACGCGGCCGAGGGCTTCGGCGGCGTAGGAGCTTTCAGGGTAGGACTGATAGGTCTTGCGGTAGGCGTTGATGGCCGGGCTCATGCGGGTTTGCAGGGCGGTGGCGGCGTTGAGGCCGGCCTTTCCCCACTTGCTGTTGTGCTCATCGGCGGCGGCGGTGAGGTCTTCGGCTTCCTTGGCGAGGACTTCACCGATGCGGAATTGTGCCTCGGCGGCGGAGATCGGGTTCTCGAGTTCCAGCACGCGGGCGTAGACTTCGGTGGCTTGCTTGTATTCGCCGCGGTCCGCGAGGCTGCGACCGAGGGTCATGAGCGCTTGGTCGGCGAGGACGGACTCGGGGTAGAGGCGGTTGAAGGCGAGGCAGGTGGCCATCGCGGAGGTGAAATCGTTTTTGAGGAGCTCGCTTTCCCATTTCAGCTTGAAGGCTTGCTCGACGAGATCGCCGGGGAGTTTCGCGCGGTTGACGATGATGGGATCGATCTTGTCGAGGGCTTCGTTGGCGCGCTCCGAGGCGCGGAGGTCGAGTCCCATGTCCTTGTAGATGGAACCGAGCCCGACGAGGGCTTCGGCTTCGACGGAGCCTTTGCGCGCTTTGAGGAGTTCCTCGAAAACGACGTATTGGTCGGCGGTGACACCGGAGTTCACGGAGCCGGAAACCTTAATGCGGGTTTCCGAATCGCGGGTGTCGTCGCCGTAGAGGTGGACTTTGTCGGTGTAGGAAATGGAGAGTTCGTCGAGCTCCGCGGTGTGGAGAATGTTGTCTTTCGTTGTGGGCTCGGTGCCTTCTGTTAGAGGAGCGAGCGGGATGTTTCCGAGGAAGACGCCACTCCGGATTTCGGCGCCTTCGCCGGTTTCGGTGAGGGTGATGGTGATGGAGTCGCGCTCGATCCACTGGTCTTTTTCGTCGTCCTCCATGGCGAAGATATCCAACAGCTCGTCGCCTTCGGCGGCCGCCTTGTCTTCGGTTTTGAAGAGGGCCTTCACGGTGAGCGTGATGGACTCGGCCGCGGGAGAGGTGTCGAGATCGGCATCGCGGACCATGACGACCTGCGGTTGGCCGGGGTAGGCGATGTAGGCGGGCGTGGAGTTGTCGCCGAGGTAGAAGCCGACGGTCCCGGTGCTGACGGCGCGGACTTTTCCGGTGCGGGGCACGCCTTTCTGGCCGTCGAGCGTGCTGTCGTCGAGGTAGGTGACTTCGAGGGTATCGCCGCCGACCATTTGGAGGACGCCGTCGTTGGGTTTGGCGGTGCCGAGTGCGGTGGGAGCGGAGGCGAGCATTTCATCGGATTTTCCGGGGACGGGAACTCCGGTAATGACTTCGATATCGCCGCTGCTGACTTTCACGCTGGCCTGGACGGCCTGGTCGAGCTTGCGCATCACGGGGACGTCGGCATCGACGATTTTCGAGTAGAAGCGCTGGCCGATCTCGATGCGGCCGAGGTCATCGGCGGCGGTGTCGGCGACCTCGGTGCCGACGAGCGAGAGGGAATCGATGGCCTTGTTCCAGTTCCCCATGTGGTAGTGGCTCATGCCGATGTAGAAATAGGCTTGGTTCGCCCATGTGGTTTTCCCGGCGACTTCGGTGAGGCGGCGGAACATCGGAAAGGCCGCGGCGTATTGGCCGGCGGTGTATTGGGTGAGGCCGGATTGGAATAGGGACTCCTGGTAGAGGGCGATTTCGTCCACGGATTGTTCCTCACCGGGCACCGGGGCGAGGACGCGGGTGAGGAGCATGAAGTGGTTCAGGGCGTCGGTGGTGGCGCGCTGTTCGAGGAAATGCTTGCCCATGGCCATGTGGGCGCGATGGGCGAGGATGTTGCCCTGGTTGTCGCGGACGATGGAGTTGAGCATGGCGAGACCGCGCTCGTGCTGCTTGTAATCCATGAGTTCCATCGCCTTGTCGAAGAGGTGCTTCGCCTGCAGATCGAGATCGGCGGCGGCCCGCGGGCGCTGCAGAGCGGGAGTTTCCTCTTCCTGGGCGTGGGCCGGGTGATGAAGGACGGGGAGGAGAATGGCGGCGGCGATGGCCAGGCCGACGGCGGGATGGGGATGATTCATGCTGACTCTTGATTTACAGGGCAATGGTTCCGCAGCTGGGGTGCCGCTCGGACGGGCGTGAGGGAAGCGAAAAACCTGGCCCACGGCACCTACCCCGCGGCCGGAGGTTCTCTTTCCGAGCGGCTGCGATTATTTATCCGCCTCGGCCTCGCCGCCGACGAGGGCGACGCCGTAGCTTTCGAGGCGATCGTGCGCGGCGGCCGATTCCTTGGTCTTCGGGTAGCGCCGCAGGACGGTGCGGAGCTGGCCGACCTCGCGCGCCTTGTCGCCGGAAATTCTGTGGATATCCGCGACCCGCAGGCTGGCCTGCGAGGCGATACCGCCGCCAAGTGATTCGAGCTCACTGACCGTCTTGATGGCTTGGTCGTATTGCTTGAGGGCGACCAGGCTGTCGGAGATGCCCCACGTTGAATCCGGTTGCTTGTTGGCGGCGCGGAAGGCTTCGATGGCTTCCTCGTGGCGGCCGAGATTCTGGAGAAGCGTCGCCTTGGTCCAGGTGAGTCCGTCGGCGTATTTTGGGGATTTGAGGAGCTCGGGGATCTCAATGAGCGCCTTTTCCATGAAGGGCGGGTTGCGATGGCTGCGGCCTTGATAGTAGTCGAAGCGCGCCTTGGCGGCGAAAAGCTTGTCCTTGATACGGGTAAGGTGGCGCAGCACTTCCTCCTCCACCAGGTAGTTTGCTGCAAGGAGGGCGAACTGCCGGATTTCCTCGTCGGTGAGTCCGTCGGTTTTGATCGAACGCATGACGAGCTGCGCCTCCTCGTCCATCTGCTGCGGGTGATGGAGCTTCGCCATGAGTTCCATGAGTTCGCCGGGCTTCATGGACGCCATCATGGGCGGGGCGTGTTTGGCGAAGAACCCGGAGCGGAGCTTCGGGTCGGCTTTGTAATGGTTGCACCACTGCAAGACGCGGTCAATCGAAGCCGGCTTCACGGAGTATTGCGTCTCCATCCTGGCCAGCCACGCTGCAACGTCCTTCTCATGCACCATCCGCACGTCGCTCCAACTGCGGCGGAGGTCATCGTTGTCGGTGAATCGGTCGCCCATTTTCGCCGACCAGTAGGCGCAGGACTTTTCGCGGGCTTGCGGCTCCCCTTTCATCTCGAGCGCGGTCTGCAGAACCGTGGACCAATAGCGCGCATCCTCCTCCGGCTTGTCGGTATTGCGACCCGCCCCGTCGAAGCCGCTCGCCGCCACGTAGAATTCCTTCAACTTGTCATGATCGGGATTTCGCCCGACGTAATGCGCGATCACCGCCTTGCGCGCGGCGGCGGCGGCGGCCGGATTGGTCTTGAGGAAGGAAACCGCCGTGCGCCATTGATACTCGGCGGCCTCGTTGAATTTTCCGAGTTTCTCCATCGCGCCTCCGAGGTAGGTCAGCGCCGTGCCGGAGTTCGGCTGGGTCACGTAACCGTCGTCCTTGACCATCCGCGCCCAGACCGCGGTTTGCTTCGCCTCATCGCCATTCTGGCCGTGGCACTCGCCGATGTAGTAGAGCGCGGCTCCGGCATGGCGGACGTCATCGGGGAAATAATCCTCCACTTCCTGATACGCCTGGATCGCGGCGATCCGTTTGTCGAGTTTGTGCAGGCAGCGCCCGAGGCGTAGCAGGACATAGGGCACCGCCTTGCTCTTCGGGAACTCGAATGAATACGCCTTGTAGGCGGCGTAGGCGCCCTTGATGTCGCCTGCCGCGAATTGCTTGTCAGCATCCTCAAGGTTGACTCCCTCGAAGGTGTCAAGCTTGGCGAACGCCTCACCCGGATACTGGATTTCCTGCCCCGCCACCTCCGCCGCGGCAAGTCCGCCGCTAGCTGCCTGCATGATTATAAACGCCAACAAAGGCCGAAGACCGGATATTAAATGGCGGAACTCCGAGACTCGCGGCCGATGGCTTTCAACTGGTTTCCTCATGCTTCTCGCTCGATTAGATCCGACCGCTGTCCCTTGTCACCCGTTTTCCTTGTGCCCTGAACCATGACCCTCCACCGTCAAGGCCTCTCCCCCGCCCACCGCGACCCGGAAGCCGGCCGGATGCAGGTGCTTGAAGTCGGCTGGAAGGAAACATCCATGGACCTCAAACACGACGGCTGGACCCGGGTGGCCACCGGCATCGACGCGGAATTCGTCGTGCGGCTTCGTGCGGAAGCATTCCGCGAGGGTTCCGCGGGCAGCCGCTGTCTCCTCGACTTGCCGGAGGTCCGGACCGCCGCGATCCAACTGAAGCACGAGCTGATTGCCTCCGGCCAATTGGCCTCCGGTGCCGTGGCGATCCAGGCGATCGCCTTCGACAAGACGCCCGCCACCAACTGGAAAGTCGCCTGGCACCAGGACCTGATGTTCCCCTTCGCCGCGGCGGCACGCGCCCCCGGTTTCGATCTGCCGACGCGGAAAGACGGCGTGGACTTCGCCCGCCCGCCGCGGGCCGTGCTCGAGGAATTGCTCGCGGTCCGCCTGCACCTCGACCCCTGCGATGCCACCAACGGCCCGCTGCGCGTCTGCCCGGGCAGCCACCAAGAGGGCTTGATCCCTTCCGCGGCATGCGCCGCCCGGGCGGCCCGCGGCGGGGAAGTTGCCTGCCTCGCGGAGCAAGGCGAAGCGATCCTGATGCGGCCGCTCCTGCTCCACGCCTCGTCCCAAGCCAGCCACCCCGCCCGCCGCCGGGTCCTCCATTTCGTCTACCACTCCGGCACCCCGGTCGCCGAAGTTTGGCACCGCGCGGTTTGACGGGAGGTCTCCGCGCGAACCAGAGCCTTTCTGCGGCCACGACGTCCGTCTTCGTCGGACCTCAAAACGCACAAACCAGAAGCACGACCCGCCACGATATGAACGCCCATTGTCACCACGGTTGGGGCACCCGCTGCCATCTCCTCCGCGCCGCCAAGACCCTCCTTGCCAGATCATCGCGGCATCTCCACGGTATGCTCCATGGCATTTGGACTCCTTCCACCCGCCCCGACCATGCCGCCGAAGCAGTGCTTATGCGGCACGCGGCAGAAGCACCTGCAAAGGCAGCGAGCGGCATGAGAACACTGTTCGTCCAAAAGTGATTGATCCAACAATAATCTTACTCCTGTTGATAGCCATCCTCGCCATTTGCGCCATGGTGAACTTCGCGACCGTTGGCTCGGCCATATCGAGGTATTTCTACCGGCGAGTTCGTGCTAAGACGCTGGGTGCCATCGAGATTGATACACCACCGGATCTTAGCGTGGCGGCAGCGAATGGGTTGATTGGTGTTGGGTCTGAGGTTGTGGCCGCCTACGACGCCGAGTGGGACGGCCCCAATGTGACGGCTTATGCCATCTCACCGCAGATAGTCCAAGAACCCTTGGGGACTCGGTTTCAGGTTTTGAAGATAGGCCCTGGCAAGATGGAGTTGAGGCCGATCACGTCATTCCGTGATAACGAAAGCAAGCCCAAGACGAAGTCGTTGGATCCAAGCGGCGACAACGTCCTTCTTTGAATTCGGGCTCGCCACCGCCGGTGCACCCACTCCATCGTCCAGCAGAAGTCTCATGCGCCATTTGCTCCAATTCATATTGCTCCTCCTCTTGGCGAGCTGCTCCAACACGACGGTCACGCGGGTGGCGGAGACCAATCGCGCGTTATACCCTCATGGCAGGGTTCATGTCGGCTGGAGCGACTATCGATTGCTGTTCAATTTGATGATCCATGCGGACGTTGCATTGCCGCTCGTTGGCGAATCAATTCCGGCACAGAAGGCATTCAAGGACCTATCGATATGGAACTGTCGATCCGATGACACGGAATATCCGAGGGGAGGCAAGGATGCTTGGTTGCGGGAGATGAGGGGCAGCGTTCTACTGATTTCTGAGGATCAGATCGTGATCGACGCTCATTTTTTGGATCCTTCTGGAAAGCGGCAACCTTACGCATTTTCCGGTAAGCATCGGATTGTCGCGGACGAATAAAGACCGGCGTCCTCGTTCGCAAAGCTTACGGAGGACAGGCTCCTTCCGGAAGACCGGCCCACCGACTCACTTCACCTCAAAGCACACCGCTTCGCCCTTGTTGCTGCGGGCGAAGATCCGGCCGTTGGCGAAGGCCACCGGGGCCCAGCAGGTGCCGGACAGTGCCTTGATGCGGCCGTGTTCGGTCCAGCCCGTTTTTGCCGGCTTGCCGCAGAGGATGTCGCCGGTTTCGGAGAGAATCACCATCTCATCGCCGACCATCAGCGAGCTGCCGCGGGTGCCGGGCATCTTCTCGCGCCAGAGGATCTTGCCGCTCTTCATCTCCATCCGGATCAGCTCGGCATCGATGTTCTTGTCGCCGAAGACACCGAGGATATCACCGTCCACCAGGATGCTGTTCTGGAAGATCATCCGGATGTCCTCGTTCTTGTGGAGGATTTTCGGCTCGGCGCCGGAGACATCGATGACCACGTAGCCCATGCCGTAGCCGGAGGCGAGGAACATGGCGCCGTCGTGATACTGCGGGTTGCTGGCATTGACGTCGTAAGAGGTCCGCCACGGGAAATCGAAGACCGGCTTACCATCAAGGCTGTAGGTCACCAGTTCGCGACCGTGGAAGCCGGCCACCACGCCGCGGCCCTTGTAGTTGAAGAAGACGGGAGCCGCGTAGCCGGGCTTGGTGCTATCGCCCGAGCTCCACTTGGTCGCACCGGTGGCCTTGTCGAGCGCGTAGAGCCCGCCGTCCTTGCCGCAGGGAAGGCAATAAAGCAGGTCGCCTTTTACCACCGGCGATGCCGAATAACCCCAGCTCGGGGCCTTGCCGCCGAAGTCGCTCTGGTAGTGCTTGTGCCACTTCGGCTTGCCATCGGCCATTGATAGACAGAACAGGTTGCCGGTCTTGCTCAAGGCGTAAACCGAGTCGCCGTCGATCGTCGGCGTCGCGTTCGGCCCGCCGTCGTAGAGCTTCGGGTCGAGCTTCTCCTCGTACTTGTGGGTCCAGATCTCGTTCCCGGTGGCGGCGTCGAAGCACCAGACGACGTCGGTGTTGTTCTGATTGCCCATCACGACCACCTTGTCGCCGGCGATGGCGAAACTGCCGCAGCCCTGACCGAGCTGCTTGCGCCAGAGTTCCTTCGGCTTTTCCGCGTTCCAATCGGTGCGGATCTTCCCTTCCACCTTCCCCGTCCCATCCGGCCCGAGGTAGCGGGGCCAGTCCTGGGCGGACACGAATGCGGGAAGCAGCGAGGCGGCGAGGAGGGTCGGAAGGAACTTCATGATCGCTGAGGCTAGATCAACTTCGGGGCGGAGCAAGTTTCCTGTCACCACTCATTTCCCGCGGAAAGCCAGCAGCTTCTCCTGGGTGCGCAGATAAGTCCACTCGCCGTCAAAAATCGGGGTGCTTCGGTAGGGATCGATCCTGGTCCGCGAGACCTCCTCGAACTTGCGACCGGGCTTCACGAAGGCGGCATTCCCGTCTTCCGCGCCGACGAAGATCACCTCCCCCGCCAGCGTCAGGCTCGGGTAGGCGGTGCCGGTGAAGCCACGGACTTTCTCCGACCAGATCTCGTCCCCGGTCGCAGCATCCAGCGCCTGCATCTGATACTCGCGGGAAATCAGGTAAACGATGCCCTCGTGGACCAGCGGCGAGGAATAGTAGCGGTTCTTATCGACCTGCTTGTGCCAGATGACTTTCAGCCCGTCCTTTTCTAACAGATCCGCGCTGGCCGGGATCTCCAGCGCGTAGGCCTCCCCTTGTTCGCCTTCACTGCCATGCGCGCAGTAGAGGCGTTTGCCGATGACCGACGGTGTGTTGAAAAAACACCAAGGTTTGGCGGTGCCGATGAAATCCTGCGACGGCAGTTTTTTCCCGTCACTCGTCCGGATCAGCTCGCCGCGCGCGGTGTAAAGGTAGTGACGGCCTTCGAGCTCGAAGCTCGCCGGGCAATTGAAGGTCACCCCGCCCGACGGCGTTTTCCACAGCTCCTCGCCGGTCGCCGGATCGAGGGCGAGGTAATCCTTGAAACGGACAATCAGCTTGCCGTCCACCAGGGTCGGCGAGCAGGCGCCGCCCCAATCGTGGTCGGGCCCCTCCGTCCGCTGGTGCCAGACGCGCTTGCCTTCAAGGTCGTAGCAAACCACCACCCCGGTCCCGAAGCTGGCCCAGACATGCTTCCCGTCAGAGACCGGCGTGTAGGAAGAGTAGCCGTTGGTATCGTGGGCTGGTGGCTTGTTCATCTGCGCGGCTGCCGGACCGGCCTGCTGTTTCATGGCGGCGATCTCGTTCTTCAACTCTTCCGCCCGGGCCTTGAGTTCCGCATTGTCCTGGTCCCGTCTCAGGCGCCGCTCGCTGCGGTAAAGCTCGCGCTCCAGCGGGGCGACCTTTTCTGCGATCTCCCGGGCCTTTGCCTGCGCCGCCGCCATTTCCCCGGCCTTGCCCGGCGTCATCTCGACGAGATCTGCGTATTCATTCGCCTTCTCCCACAGGATCTTTCCGCTCTTCGCATCGGCGCACACCAGCGTCGCGGGCTCAGCGGTAAAGAACAGCTTGCCGCCAACGAGGATCGGGCAGCCGTTGCTGCGGGCCGGCAGCGGGGTCTCCCAAGCGATGCCCGATTTGTCAGTCCAGTCGGTTACCGCCGATACCCCGGGAAAGAGCCCGTTGCCGTCCAGCCGCCAGGAAAGGACATCGCCGGCCCGGGCCGGAGCGAACTGGCAGCCAATGGCCGCCAGCAGGGAGATGAGAAATATCGTCGTTTTCATGGAATAAATGGGAAGAAAAGCCGCCTGAACGCACCCGGCCAGTATCGAAAAAACCTGATAGAAAAATAAAAGTTGCCCGGGTGCTGCCGATGACAATCCGGCCCCCGCTTGAGGTTGACCCGCCCGCTCCGATTCCCAGAATCCCGCTACTATTTCAACGCCCACCGAATGCACCCGCACCACCTGAGCCTCCGCACCGCCTCCTTCGCCCTCGCCTTCACCGGTTCCCTCTTTGCCGAGGAAGCCTCCCAGCTCGCGCCGACCATCGTCGAAGCCGAGCGGATCGAGGACGAGCCGTCCGCTGTCAGCGTGATTTCGAAGGAATCGCTCGATCTTTTTCAGACCTCCACCTTCTCCGGGCTTTCCGGCATCGTGCCGGGCTTCAACATCGTCTCCGCCGACTCCCGAGGATACGGCCAGGTGGTCAACATGCGCGGCTCCACCAACACCCTGTTCTTCGGCCCGCCAGCGCTCGGGCTGACCATCGACGACGTACCGCTCGGCGACGCCTACAGTTATCCTTCCGAGCTGCTGGAGCTCTCGGAGATCCGAGTCTATCGCGGGCCCCAAGGCCCCTACTTCGGCCGCAACGGCGCGGCCGGCATGGTCGAGATGTTCACCCCGCGCCCGGGCGATGAAATAAAGACCAGCCTGACCGCCGAATACGGTTCCTACAACCACATCGGCCTCGGCTTGAACACCTCCGGCCCGCTCGGCGGCGACTTTTCCTACAGCCTCCAGCTTTTCCACGACCAGCGCGACGGTTACATCCGCAACGCTTTCCTCGGCACCGAGACCGACGACCGCGAGTCCAACGGCGGCCTGCTCAACCTATTCTGGAACCCCAGCGACGACTTCGAACTCCGCCTGCGCTTCTACGCGGAGAATGTCGACGATGGATCCCAGCGGCTTTCTTCGCTCTTCACGCCGGATTCCTTTACGGATGCCTCGGATTTCCGGGGCGCGACCGACCTCGAGCGCTACCAGACCTCCCTCCACTCTCGGAAAAACCTGTCCTGGGGAAAAATCGAAACCATCACCAGCTACCAGACCTGGAACCTCGATCCATCCACGGTCGATCTGGACCTCAATTTCGCCCAACCTGCCAACGGCTTCGCGGACTCCCGCTCGACCATCACCCAGCAGCAGGACCTCATCTCCAACGAGCTGCGCTTTTCCTCCAACGACGACGCCAGCCCCTTTACCTGGCGTGCAGGTCTCTTCCAGATGTGGACGGAGAACGAGGGCCTCGCCTCGCGCCAGTTCCCCGTGTTCGTCCCCGTCTTCGCGAACTTCGTCCAAGACACCCGCTTCTCCATCGACCAGCTCAACCTCGCCGCCTACGGCAACCTGACCTGGCACGCCACCGACCGCCTCGCCGTGGATGGCGGCCTGCGGGTGGACTATCATGAGTCCGAAATCGACCGGACGATGCGCACCACCTCCGTTCCCAACTTCGGAATTCCCGACACCACCGTCCGCGGCGACCGTGACGAGTGGTTCGTCTCGCCCTCGCTGGGTCTTACCTACGAGGTGACGGACTCGGTCGATGCCTTCGTCCGCTCCAGCATCGGCAACAAGCCCGCCGGATTTTCCGCCTATGGCGACACCCTGGCGCTCGCCCAATTTGACAGCGAGCAGAACTGGTCGAACGAGATCGGCGTCCAGTATGACTGCCCGGCTTACGACCTTCGCGTCGGCCTGCGGGCCTTCTGGGACCAGATCGACGACTACCAGTTCGACCAGTCGGTCCCGGCTTCCACCAACTTCGTCGTCGTCAATGCGGACGAGGTCACCTCGCGCGGCGTGGAACTGGATGTGGCCTGGGCTCCCGTGGAACCGGTCACCGTCCGGGCCAGCTTCGGATACGTGAATGCGGAGTTCGACGACTACGCCGATCCCTTCACCCCCGGCGTCTTCTACAACGGGAATGAGGTGCCCTTCGTCCCCGAATACACCGGCAGCACGGGCATCCGCTATGACTTCGAGAGCGGCTTTTACGCGCAGACCTCGGTCCGCGTCGCCGGTCCGACCGAATTCGACGCCGCCAACACCACCACCTTCACCCAGGACGCCTACGTCCTGTGGGATGCCGAAATTGGTTACGCCACCGAAAGGTTCAGCGTCGCTCTTTACGGACGGAACCTCCTCGACGAGGAGTATTACACCTTCATCAACCCGCAGATCTTCGCCGGCTCGCCCGGCGGCCCCCAGGTGTTTGGCGTTCGCGTCCGCACCACCTTCTGATCCATACTGATTCCCAAGGGGCCGGCCGTGATTCCGCGGCCGGCCCCACGATTCCCGATAACCTGCTCCCGCCATGCGCCCGATCCTCCTGTCCCTGCTCTTCACCGCCCCGCTTTTCGCCGACGTCACCGGCTGGCTCGACTGGCGCGGCCCGGTCCAAACCGGGGGATCGCTCGAAAAAGGTCTCCCCACCGAACTCGACCCCGCCAAGCCGCTCTGGGTCTATGAAGTCCAGGGAGCCGGCACCCCGGTCATCGCCGACGGCCTGCTCTACGCTTACGGCTATTACGGCGAAAAGGGCGAAAGCACCCAGGAGGCCCTGATTTGCCTCGATGCCGTCACCGGTGAGAAAAAGTGGGAGGAGCGCTTCTCCGACTACATCTCGGACACCGTCTACAACCGCTACGCGATCGGCGCGCCGACCGTCGACGCGGAGACCGGCAATGTTTACCTGCAGACCGCGAACGGCCGCTGCGTCGGCTTCACCCGCGACGGCAAGAAGCTGTGGGAAATCTCGCTGATCGAGGACTACGGCCGCCTCACTTTCCCGAACGGCCGCACCGGCGCGCCCGCCGTCTTCAATCACCTCGTCATTTTCCACTGCGTCACCGCGAACTGGGGTGCCACCGGCCCCGCCGCCGACCGCTTCTACGCCTTTGACAAGCTCACCGGCCAGCTCGTCTGGACCTCCACCCCCGGCGTCGTGCCGGTCGACTCGTCCTTCGGCATGCCGGTCTTCGGCAAGCTCGAAGGCCACGATGTCTTCTACGCCGGCACCGGCTGCGGCCATGTCGTCTGCATCGACGCCAACCTCGGCACCCCGCTCTGGCGCTTCCACCTCTCCCAGGGCGGCGTCAACGGCCAGATCCTCCTCGCCGGCCCCGACCACCTGATCGCCGCCCACGGCGTGGAAAATACCGACGCCTCCACCTCCGGCCGCATGGTCAGCCTCAAGATCCCGACGACCTACCCGAAGGACATCAAGGAAATCCTCACGCTCGACAAGACCGCGGAGGCCTGGCGCAACGACGACATCACCGCATTCACCTCCTCGCCCGTCCTCGCCGACGGCAAGGTTTACGTCACCATCAATACCGGCGAATTGCTCTGCGTCGACGCCACCTCCGGCAAGACCCTGTGGCGCGAAAAGCTCGGCCCCGACCAGATCCACGCCTCCCCGACCTACGGCGACGGCAAGCTCTACGTCCCCATCTTCGACGGCACCTTCGCCATCGTCGATCCCTCGAAGGAGACCGGCCGCGTGCTCAGCAAGTTCAAGCTCGAGGAGAACCTGCTCGGCGCCCCCGCGATCTGGGCCGGCAAGATTTACCTGTTCTCCAAGACCGCCATCCACTGCTGGGGTGCGAAGGACGGAAAGTTCGTGGGAGCTCCTGCCGCCGCGCCGGTCGCACCCGGCGAAGTCACCCAACTCCAGGTCGTCCCCAACGAGTTTTTCCTCACCCGCGGTGCCTCGCAGGACTTCAAGGTCTACGGCCTCGACGCCCTCGGCCACCGGGTCAAGGAAGTCACCCCCGAGAAGTGGGAAGCCTTCATCCCGCCGACCGCGCTGGTGAAGTCGACCGTCGACGCCACCTTCAAGGGCTCCACCCTCACCGCCGGGCCCGAAGCCAAGTTCTCCGCCGGCGCCTTCAAGGCAACCCTCGGCAAGCTCGGTGCCACCACCCGCGGCCGCGTCATCGCCTCCGCCCCCTACGCCGAGGACTTCGAGTCCTTCGTCCTCGACCAGGCCGCGCCCGATGGCGAGAAGGTGACCTTCCCGCCGCTCCCCTGGCTCGGCGCCCGCTTGAAATGGTATGTCCTCGAAAAGGACGGCTCCAAGGTCCTCGCCAACCGCCTCGACAACATCCTGTTCCAGCGAACCATGAACTTCTTCGGCAGCACCGCCATGCACGACTACGTGCTTGAAGGCGACGTGATGACCGACGGCACACGCCGCATCATGTCTTCGGTCGGCTTCATCAATCAGCGCTACCTCATCGCCCTGATCGGCAACGCCCAGGTCCTCGAAGTCTCCAGCAACCACGAACGCGTCAAGCAGTCGGTCAAGTTCCCGGTCAAGCCGAACACCTGGTATAGCCTGAAGACCCGAGTCAAAGCCAACCCCGACGGCACCGGCACGGTCTTCGCCAAAGCCTGGCCGCGCGCCGACAAGGAGCCCGAAGCCTGGACCATCGAAGTCCCGCTGACCAAGGCCCACCCAACCGGCGCCCCCGGCGTCTTCGCCTTCAGCCCGCAGTCCCAGAAGCGCGTCTACATCGACAACCTCAAGCTCAGCGCCGTTAAGGAGTAACGACACTCCTGTCGTCACGAGCCCCGGTATCTCCATGCACCTCGCCCGCCTCGCCATCCTCTCCGCCATCCTGATGGCCGGCGCCGGCGCGCATCCCCACGTCGAGCCACCGGTCGAGGAATCCAAAGCCGAGCGCGACGCCCTGCTGACTTCCAAAACGCTGACCCTCTCCGAAGGCCTGCCGCATCTCGCCAAGGAAGCCGCCGCCTTCGCCCGGGAGGAAAAGCGCCGCGACACCCAAACCCTCGCCGATTTCAAATTCTATACCCCCGACGTCAAGCCCGATCCCGCCCGCGACCAGCGCCTCCGCCAGATCCTCGCCGATCCCGCCAGCCTCGCCATGTGGACCCAGAAACGCTGTGGCGGCTTCCACCCCGACTGGTCCTTCAACTGGCGCTCCGGCCGCAAGGACATCCACGCCCTCGTCTGCTTCGGCTGCAAGGAACTCATGATCCTCAGCCCCGAACAACAACTCCGCTACAACCTTACTCCGGCCGCCTTCAAGAAACTCCAGGCCGAACTCGTCCCGCTGCGGGCCAAACATCCCGGCAAGCCTGCTTCCTAGATCCATCCCGACCTTTCCCAACCGCTCATGAAATCATCCCTGCTCCTGCTCGCCCTCGCCACCCCGATCCTCGCCGCCGACTGGCCGATGTGGGGCGGCACTCCTTCCCGCAACATGGTTGGCACCGCCACCAATCTTCCCGTTGATATCGTTCCCGGTGAACTCGACGAAAACGAGCAACCCGACCTTTCGAAAGCCAAGAACATCCTCTGGGCCGCCA
The DNA here is from genome assembly GCA_002304315.1 of Verrucomicrobiia bacterium Tous-C4TDCM. Lineage (GTDB taxonomy): Bacteria > Verrucomicrobiota > Verrucomicrobiia > Verrucomicrobiales > Akkermansiaceae > Haloferula. The sequence continues at coordinate 3,800 of NEUO01000075.1, read as the reverse complement.
AGCTCGGCTCCCAGAGTTATGGCAACCCCGTCGTCGCCGGCGGCAAGGTCTACGTCGGCACCAACAACGAGTCGCCCCGCGATCCGAAACAAAAGGGCGACCGCGGCAACCTGATGGTCTTCGACGAGAAAACCGGCTCCTTCCTTTGGCAGCTCATCATCCCCAAGCTCGGCGCCGGCAAGGTCAGTGACTGGGAATACGTCGGCCTCTGCTCTTCGCCCTGCATCGTCGGCGACAAGGTCTGGGTCGTCACCAACCGCGGCGAAGTCCTCTGCATGGACGCCAAAGGGATGGCCAACGGCAACGACGGACCCTTCAAGGACGAGGTGAAATACATGTCCGCCGATCCCGCCAACCCGGTCGTCATCGGCGACCAGCACGCCGACATCCTCTGGAAGTTCGACATGCGCGAGGAAGTCGGGATCTTCCCCCACAACGTCTCCTCCTGCTCGCCGGTCGTCGTCAACGGCGTCCTCTACACCGCCACGTCCAACGGCGTCGATTGGTCCCACACCAACATCCCCGCCCCGCTCGCCCCCGCCATGATCGCGCTCGATGCCGAAAAGGGCACCTTGCTCGGCGAGGAAATCTCCGGCGTTTCCGACCGCGTCCTCCACGCCAGCTGGTCCTCCCCCGCTTTCGGCAAGGTCAAGGGCAAGGACATGATCCTGTGGGGCGGCGGCGATGGCTTCGCCTACGGCTTCGACCCCAAGCCGGTCATGGACGAGGAAGAAGGCATCCCGATCCTCAAGGAACTCTGGCGCTACGACTGCAACCCGCCCGACTACCGCAAGAAGGACGGCGAGCCGATCAAGTACGCCACCTTCCGCGGTCCCTCCGAGGTCATCGGAACCACCGTGCTCCACGAAGACATGCTCTACGCCGTCATCGGCCAGGACCCGGAGCACGGCGACGGCATCGGCATGTTGACCTGCATCGACCCCTCCAAAACCGGCGACCAGACCGGCAAGCCCGTGTGGACCTTCAAGGACATCGGCCGCTCGATCTCCACGCCAAGCATCGCCAACGGCCTCGTTTTCCAAGCCGAATACGACGGCGATCTCCACTGCATCGACGCCAAGACCGGCAAGCAGCTCTGGGTCCACGAAACCAGCTCCCGCGTCTGGGGCTCGACCCTCGTCGCCGACGGCAAGGTCTTGCTCCCGACCGAGGACGGCGAACTCCACATCCTCGCCGCCACCAAAGAGAAGAAAGTCCTCGGCACCGCCTCCTTCGGCGCGCCGATCTACTCCAGCCCGATCGTCGCCAACAACGTCCTCTACATTGCAACGATGACCCACCTTTACGCCATCGGGACGAAGTAACCTGCCGGAGGCGGAGCGCTGACTTTAGTCGGCGTGAGTCCTCCACCGCACATGGCTTCAGCCCCAGCCATAGGATTTCATGCCGTCCGATTCAACCCGTTCGGCGTCAACCTCCTCCTACTCCGGCACTTTCCCGCCCGCCGCCTCGATCACCTGCCGCAAAAAAACGAGGTCCAGCTTGTCCTTCTCCCGGTGGGTCGTCCGCTTCATCCGCCATAGAAGTTCTGGCGATGCAAACGGGATCGAAACTCCGCCGACATCACGAATCACAATGTCCTTCTCCGCCCCCGCATAATCCACTCCGCTCGCCGAATGCATCAGATCGACCACGATCTCATCCGCGATTCGCACGACCGTGAACTTCGCCACGTCCCCCGGATCCAACTCATCCACCGCGCGGTCCGGCAAGCTCCTCATGGCATCAAAAACCTTGGCCTCGTTCTCAGGTGAAGTCTCGATCACCAGATCAATATCCATCGTGGACCGCATGTAGCCCGCCCCGCGGATCGCGAAACCGCCCACCACGACATACCTCGCGCCCCGAGAATTCAGTTCCCGACAAAGCGCCACCAGATCTTCCACCGACGGCTCCCTGGATTCTAGCTCTTCTTCCGGCTGATCATCTTCCACATCCATTCATCCGCCTCCTCATGGCTGTTGAAACGATAGACCCCCCGTGGAACGAACGGCGTTTTCATCGCCTCCGTCCACCCCCTCGCCCGCTCCCGCGTGCTGGCCGTCGGATCCAGCGTGCTGCCGATAATCCGTCGGCCCACCGTCTTACCGGGGGTCTCATCGGGACTCACGCTGGCGCTCATGTGTCCGGCTCTTACCACGGCCTTCCCGTCGCCTCAATGCCTCAAGTCACATTTCTGGATTGGTTCGTCCGCCCGCTGTCGTAAACAGTGCCTTCAGCCTGTGAGCTCATCGACCGCTCCCGTTCCTCAAGCCTTTCCCCCTTGCCCGGAATTCCATCCATCCTATCCATCCCGGTCCCTTTTCCCCGAATGTCCTCCACCCTCACTCCCGCCGAAGCCGCCGAAGCCCTCGATGCCCACACCCGCGAGATGGTGACGTGGCACTTCTCCCCGGAAACCGGCTGCCCCTACTGGCTCGAACAAGCGAAGTCGCTCCCCTTCGATCCGCTCAAGGACATCACCTGCTTCAACGACGTCCTCCGGTTCGAGCCCTTCGACGACGAGGTCCTGCGCAAGGAAGACCCGTCGCTCTTCATTCCAAAGGCCTTCGGCAAGCGCCCCTACAACGTCTTCGAAACCGGCGGCACCACCGGCATGCCGAAACAGCGCATCGGCTGGGACGACTACCAGACCGACTACACCGAGTTCTCCGAGCACTACGGCCCCGACTTCTTCCCGCAGGGCGCCAACTGGCTGATGGTCGGCCCGACCGGCCCGCGCCGCCTGCGCCTGGCGATCGAGCACCTCGCGAACATCCGCGGCGGTGCCTGCTACTTCATCGACCTCGACCCGCGCTGGGTGAAGCGCCTCATCGGCATGGGCGAGATGCGGATGGCCAAGCTTTATCAGGAGCACGTCATCGATCAGGCCGCCACCATCATCCGCCACCGCGACATCGGCTGCCTCTTCACCACCCCGAAACTCCTCGAAAGCCTCGCCGAACGCATGTCGCTCGTGAATGCCGGCATCCGCGGCGTCTTCGCCGGCGGCACCACGATGACCCCGCAGTATGTCCGCTTCATCGAGGAGGAAGTGCTCGAAGGGAAGATCAACTTCGCCCCGACCTACGGCAACACCCTGATGGGCCTCGCCATCAGCAAGAAGCGCGCCCCCGGCGAATACAGCCTCACCTACCACGCCCCGCAACCGCGCGCCGTCCTGCGCATCGTCCATCCCGACGACATCACCCAGGTCATGCCCTACGGTGAATACGGCCGCGTCGAACTGACCACCATGACCAAGGAGTTCTTCATGCCCCGCTTCCTCGAACGCGACGAAGCCATCCGCCGCGCGCCTTGCGACGAGTTCCCGTGGGATGGAGTCGGGGATGTTAGGCCCTTCCAGAGTGGGACGAAGACGGTGATCGAAGGGGTATATTGAACAAAGCCATGAACATCCCCATCCTCCGCCTCGGCCGCGAATACACCTCCTACGACCGGGTCGAGCTCGACCTCGGCGGCGGCGAGACCTTGACCACCCACACCGCGAATCCCGGGCTCATCCGCCGCGACCTGCTCCAGATCGCCAAAGCCAAGGCCGCCCTCGACGCGATCCCCGCCGACACCCTCGCGAACTACTGCGAGCAAGCCGCCGAGCTGTTCCTCCACGCCGATCTCCCCTGCGGCGATGCCGTCCATTCGCCGCAGCAGTATGTCGAAGCCCTCTCCGCCCTGACCCGGCTGCCGCACACCCTGGTCCGGATGAACATGGGCAAGATCCACGCCGCGATGTCGAAGGTCCGCATGGTGATCGACGGCCTCACCCGCAACATGCCGCT
>NEUO01000074.1 GCA_002304315.1 Verrucomicrobiia bacterium Tous-C4TDCM | reverse complement strand
ACCGGGAGTTCTATGGCGCGGCGGTTTCCTCCGACCCAACCCTAAAGCCCCGGTGAAACCGATGACCGGATTCCTCCTGGGGGGCTGGATTTCGAGGGCGCGAGACGCACCCTCTCCGTTCATGAGGCACCCGCGCGCGGCTCCGGCCACGAGAAGGAACCGCCGCCGGCGAACTCCAGTGTCACGGTCTCCAACTCGGCCAGGCAGCGGAAGCGGGTCTTCTTCAGATAGAAATCCCGGCTCACGTGATGATGGCCGAAGATCCAGCCTTCGGGCCGGTGCAGGTCGAGCATCGCTTGCAGCAACGAGGCCGTGGCGGAGGTCTCGTAGCCGCGGATCTGCATCGGTCCGCCCGCGGCGAACAGGCAAGACGGACCTTCGTGGGTGATCATCAGGCGCGGCCGGGCCTCGGCATAGGCATCGAAGGCATCTCGCATCTGCGCCGCGCCCAGCTCTTCGTCCGGCCACCAGTCGCGGCCTTCCACCCGCCAGGCGCGGTCGATGCTCCATGCGCCGGACACCCAGAACATCGCCCCGCCGCCGCCCCAATCGCCGAGATAGCGCGGATCCTTCCGGCAGATCGCCGGGTCGTCGTGGTTGCCGCGGATGAAGCGGAAGTCCTCGCGGTCGCTGACGTTCTGGCGGAAGTCGTCCGCCGGAACAAATCCCGCGCCGAGGTCACCGACCTGCACCACCGGATGCCCCGGCCGCGCGAGCCGCGCCAGCTTGCCATGGGCGTCGCCCTGGAAAGTGACCGGCCCGTTCAAAGCGCGGGCCCATGCGGCGGGGTCGGGGGTGGTCATTGGGGGGAGGATGAGCGGTCGGAGGCGGGAGATCAACCGGGGAGAGAGGTCGTGAGTGAAGGCCGATATGGAGTGCGATGGCATGACATCGCTTTGGATGCGGGGACGGTCGAGCTCACCATTCCGGCGGCGAATTGCCCGGGAAGCCATCAGTGCCCAGCGGCGCAAAGCGTCCGCCCCGAAGCCAAGAAGTCTTTGGGAACTCCGGTGGTCCGCCCTAAAGCGGGTATGAGGGGGAGGGCGTTTGACGACTGGAAATCAGAAGCTTGTGGCTGTGTGGTTCCGAGATTTCAACTGATTGCCTGGCGGACTATCGGAAGACTAACTTAAACTCTCGTCTGGTTCGGTTGTCACTCCCGGGAAGTCATTTCGCGGCAGGCAGAGTTGCTTGGACTCTGCCAACGGGACGGCTTTCAAAGAGATAGAGCCGGGATTTCAGAACCTCATCGGGGGTGAAATCCGGTGCGTCCGTAGACCGTGGGGCATGCAGCGCGACAGTGCAGTTCCGCCACTCCGATCCAAAAGCCCGGGTGGCATAACCGGGACGATCAAACAGCAGGACGGCCTTCGTCTGACTCTCGTTCACCAAGAAGATCCAGGTTTGGTATTCGGTCCGATAGGGTTGGCTCCAAGGGTCGCCCGGCCGATAGTAGATATCCGGTTCGGTCTGATGGGGCGCAATCAGGCGGAATGCCAAGGAGATCCCATGGAGGCTCCTTCGGATCGGCCACACCCGTGCGACGCCACCTCGCTGAAGTTGATGGTTTCCGTGCTCGGCAACCGGGAAAGAACCAAGGGTTTCGACGCGGAGCAACGCCCCCTCAACGTTCCAGTCGATGGCGTCAAGATCAGGAAACTCCCGCCCATCTTGAACCGAGACGACGTTCTCGTAGTTCAGGTTCCAGTGGTTTTCTGAAACGGTAGGGTTGCCCGGAAGGCGGCTTTTCAAATGGGCGAGCAAGGATTGATGGCCGCTGTCGAAGCGGGGATCGGTCGTCCTCAGGACTCCGTTTGTCGAACTCCACCCGCCGCCCTTTTCGCTGAAATGGCCAAGGCCTAGCCGAATGTCCGGTCGTCCGCCGATGATGCGGGACACGGCAACAAATTCATCATCTCGAAGACCCTCGGCGACAATGCTTCCTTCCATGCGGTGATAGCCTATTGCCCACTCGTCCATGTCGCGCGAGGCGGCGCTCCGGCCGACCGACGGATCCTCTGTGAATCCCGGAAGTCGGATGAGCTTTACGGGAGCCACAGCCATTTCCCCGGGCCGGATCACCGCTCCTTTGGACCGCAGGACGGGAAGGGAAGCCGCGGTGACTCCAGCGAGCATCAAGCCCGCGAGCCAGCGCCGTCGTGCTGCCGCCAGCCACCAGGCGGCGCAGAATCCCGCCGCTCCCACCACGCCCCACCAGGTCAGCTCGGATGACCAAAGGCCCGGCCGAAAGGGCCCGAGGAAACGGTAGAGGCCCGGCACCGCGGTTGGCGCGAGGTAGAGGGCCACGGGGATCGCGATCAAGCTCACCACCACGACTTTGACACTGCGGCCCCGTTGCAGCGCGAGGGTGAAGCCGGTGGCGAGTGCGGCGGTCACCCCCAGCATCGGCACGAAGGCCACCACGGCTCCCTGCATCGCGGAGCGGACTCCCAGATGGAAACAGAGGCAGCGTATCGCGGGCATCAACGAGACGACGACGACCATCCCCAGCAGGATGCCCGAAATGTGGCGGAAGGCGCGCCGCTCGCCGCCGGGCCGGGTTCGGTGAAAGGCCCGGTCGTCGAAGGCCGAGCCATCGCGGATCAACAGGAAAACCGCCGCGACCAGCAGGGACAGCGAGACGCCGGTCATGATGCCCGACTTCCGCCCGCCCTCTTCGTCCAGCCAGACGAAGATCCACGGGAAAGCCAGCAGCGTCAGCGCGATCAGGATGCGGGTGGCGGGGGAGAGCGGCATGATCTAACGGAGTTGGAATTTCCCGAGGGCGGCATCGAAGACGAAAGCGGCGGGGTCTTGCGCCATGAACCAGTCCACGACTTCGGCATGGCTCTTGAGGCCGGCCGGAATGACGAAGGCATCGCGAACCGGTTCCACCACCCGGACGGCGTGGTAGTTCGCCTCGTTCTCCCGCTTGCGGGTGATTGCCTCCTTAAGCCAGCGAGGAGCTTCAGGGTGTCCCCGTGCCAGACCGAGTTCGAGGACCGGATCGAGGCCATGATTCGGAATGCCGTGCGGATTCGGCAAGCGGACCGGAACGCCGTCAAGCCAGGTGTCGACTTCCCGCTCGAGGACCGGTCGCGGGACGAAGCCGGCGGCCATTCTTCGGTAGCGGCGGGCCGAAGGCTCCAGCCGCAAGAAGGCCATCCATTCCTCTTCCGTGAGCACCTGGGCAGCGGGCTCTTTGAAGAGGAGATCCTCGGCCAGCCATCCCAGTCCGTTGCGGGTGACGGCCGCGGCATCGGAAGGAGTGACCAGCGGCGGATCGATCGAGCGGACGGACTTGAGCGAATCGATGTACGGCAGGCGCAGCCACTCCGACGGATAGAGGACCGGCCCGGTGCTACGCCAATCGCAGTGGACCGTCTTCACCTCCGTCAGGCGAAGAATCAGCAAGCGGTGGGCGGACGACCAGTTGACCTCCCGGATTTGGTTCCCCGTCCGGATCATCTCGAAGGGGTCTTCCGGGAAGAGCGAACAAGTGTGTTTGCTGCTAACAAGGCTTTCGAGCCGAGCTCTACCCGCAGGGAATCCGGCGTATAGCTGCATCCACCTTAGTTCACCGGTCGAGGGGTTCAGGACGAGAGCGAGGTCGCGGTAGTGCGGATTCGTTCCCGTTGCCGGGTGTTTTCCCATCCAGAGGTTCGGGAAGGTTTCGACACAGGACACCGACAAGCCAGCTCGACCGCTGTAGCTGGGAATTTCGGAGATGTGGCGCACGCGCCAGCGGTGATCGCCGTGGGCCGCCGTGGCGCCGACGTGCATCGGCAGGTCGGCAACCACCTCCCAGCGGTAGTTCGTCTCTTGGATCTGGACCGCGATTTCAATGGGGGGATCCGGCGGATACGTTTCGTCGATCTGCGCCGTGGCGGGCTCGTCTTCGGGATGGTAAGCATCGGGCAGTTGGACGGTGGGGCCAAGGTGCTGCCGCAAGGCATGCTGGACGGGATGGCTCTGGATCGAGCCCTCATTCTGGCCTGCCCACGGGTCGGACCAGCGCAAGGCATCCCGGCCGTTGATGCGGATCCGGGTGAACTGCCGGATTCGGATTACCGAGGCATCCTTCAGTTCTGATGGGGGCGTAATATCAAGGCGGGTTCCCCATCCTTCGGCGAATTGGAAGGGCGTGTATTTGAGCGAGACGAGCGCAGCTTTCCCGGCGGACTTCGAAGTCTGCGGCCGGGTTCTCAGGACAAGCGCGCCTTGCAGGGCGAGGCAGATGCCCACGGTGAAAACCGCGATCCGGAGCAGGGTGCCCGGTCGGCGGCGGAGCAGCCGCAGTGAAATGGCGGAAAGAAATCCTGCCATGGCCAGCGAGACGAGCAGGACCGGAGGAGTCAGCAAGTAATCGAGCCCGATCCAGCGGGGACCGTGGGCGTTCAAAGGGTGATTGCCGAACAGCCGGAGCACCAGCGCCCCGGCAAAGAAGGCGACGCCGAGGCCGCTGAAGGCGACGGGGGCGCTCCGCCAGAATCCGACCAGGGGGAAGGCCGTTAGAACGATGACTCCGGCAAAGAGGGCCATCTGAGCGGTGCCAAGGAACACGATGCGCGGGGATTGCTCCGCCCGGAGCAAGGTCCCGAACTCAACGGCGATGAAGGGCAAGGCGAGCATCAACAGGAGGGCGGCCAGCTTTGCAAAGAACAGCGGCTTCGGAGTCATGGGCCGGGTGGCGAGAAAGCGCTCCGGACGGGACGGCGAGTCCTGCCAGATGCTTCCGATGAGGACCAGCAGCGCCAGCGACCGGGTGGCCCACTCGACGATGCCCGCGAGCTGGGGCGTCACGTCATCCGACCAGCGGGTGCGAAGGCCGAGCGTGATGGCGTGGCAGGCCAACAACCACGGCAGCAGCGGCAGGGCGCGGCGGAATTCGGCGCGGAAGACGGCGGCGGTCATGGCTGCGGCTCGCGTTGCCCGCGATACGACTTCGCCAAGGCGACGAAGATCTCGCGGAGGTTCATCGGGCGGACCTGGCGGCTGAGGACGCCGGGGAGGAGGGACTGGCAGTCGGCGGTGCTACGGGATTCGTCGTAGTTCGAGTCGGTGAAGCGGGCGGCGCGGCCCTTGATTTGGAAATTCAGCCACTGCGGCGGCAGGCCGGCGGGAACGGGGATCTCCTGGTCGAGCACCAGTTCGACGGCGCGGAAGCGGGCTTGGATGGCCTCGACGTCGTCCTGCAGGTCGATGCGGCCGGCGTTGAGGATCGCCACACGGTCGGCGAAGCGCTCGACTTCCTCGATGTCGTGCGAGGAGATCCAGACAGTCCAGCCTTCGGTCTCGGTCAGCTCCAACAGGCCGGTGAGGAATTCGTCGCGGACCAGCGGGTCGAGGCCGGAGAAGGGTTCGTCGAGCACCACGAGCTGCGGCCGGTAGGCGAGGCTGGAGATCAGCGCGGCCTTCATCGCCTGGCCGCGGGACAGCGAGCGGAGCTTCGTCTTCAGCGGCAGGTCGAACTCGGCGAGCAGCTTTTTTTCGAAGTCGCGGTCCCAGTGCTTGCCATACATCGGGCGTACGTAGTCGAGCAGTTGCGGGACGGTCATCCAGCCTGGCATCTTCTGGTTTTCCGAGACGTAGCGCGATGCGCTGCCAGTGCTCCGGCTTCAGCGCGCGCGGATCGCAGCCGAGGACCTCGATGCTGCCGGTGTCGCGCTCTAACAAGTTCATCGCGCACTTGATGGTCGTCGTCTTGCCGGCGCCGTTCGGGCCGAGGAAGGCGGTGACTTTTCCCGTGGGGACATCGATGTCGACACCGTGGAGGACATCGGTGCCCCGGAAGCGTTTTTTCAGGCCGCGGATGGTGATCATGGCGTCGGTGAGGTGTCAGGAATCAGGGTTCTGGAGGCGGCGGAGGAGGAATTCGAGGTCATCGGCCGTGAGGTGGAGCGCGCGGGCCTCGTCGAGGAAGCGGCGGGCGGAGGGCTCCATCAGGGCGAGGCGCTGGTCGAGCGAGGGGAGCTGCGGGGCTTGGACGACCATCCCGATGCCGGGGCGGCTGACGAGAAAGCCGAGGTCCTTGAGCTCCTGGACGACCTTGAAGGCGGTGGTGGGCGAAATCCGGAGTTCCTGGGCGAGGACGCGGACCGAGGGAAAGAGATCGCCTTCCCGCAGCTCGCCGCTGGCGAGGGCGCGGTGCGCGGCGCGGACGATCTGGTCGGAGACCGGTTCGCCGTCGCGGAGCTGGAAGGAGAAGGGGAGCATCGGCAGGGTGTAATGGGTGTTACAGGTGGCGTGTAACACTGTCAAGTAGGTTCGGCTTCCTCTGATTGCCGGGAGCCAGCAGCCGGGCCGATCCACAAGGGGTGCGGTTGGGCAAGGCTGGAGGGGAAGTTGAGAGTTAAGAGTGGATGGTTGAGAGTTAATCCAGAGGACTTCGCGTCGAGCTTTCACCTCATTCTCGGGGTGAGCCAAGCATCCGGCACAAGCCTCTCATTCTAAACCATCAACAATCAACCATAGACTCTCAACTCGGTTTTTAGGGCAAGGCGACCCGCTGACGAGCCGTTCTGAGGACCGGCGGTCCCGGGGGAAGCGCTACGTCCATCGTCCGAGGTTCCGGAATTCGAGCCGGTCTGAAGACCAGCGGTCCCGGGGCGCTCAATTCCCGGCACCAGGAGAGACGCGGACGAAGAGTTTTTGTCCGAAGCCGGGTGGCAGGAGATTTTGCGGGATGTTGAAGGCGGTGCTGGTCGCGGGCCAGCTCGCGGCTTTCCAGCTGCCGGCGGTGGTCCAGGACTGGAGATTGGCGGAGGCCTCGATCTGGTAGAAGCGTCCGGGCACGGTCTTCACCGTGGCGACTGCCGCGGTGCCTGCAAGCACCGGCTTGGCAATGGAGCAGTGGCGAATTCGCTTGGCAGGGTGGGCTGAATCGAGAACCTAGCGGGTGAACCTCAGGCCCCCCCGATCAGGTGCTCATTGGATCTCCGCGTTCCCCACTGGCTGCGGGTCCTTTCCTCCTTGAAGCGCCGGTAAAACCCTCACTTTCCCTTCCAACTTTCAAAGATTCCCCCCCCGGCAAAGTCCGCGGGTGTTCCCATAAAAACCGTTTCCCCGTCAACCCGCATCCAAACCCGATCCACAAAAAACCCATGAAGAACATCTCCATCTGCCGCAGCGCTCCGCTATGGTTCTTTGCCTGCTGTGCCATCCCGGCCCATGCCGCGATCACCGGCACCCTTGCTCCATCGTCCCCGTCCACTTGGACGCCGATCGCAGACACCGGAACCACATCGATACCCCAAACCGCCGCGCCGGGAAATGTCCCGATCCCCGGCACGCTCTTTACCGGATTCGATGCTCCGGTGACGGATCAATACAATCCGCACGTGGCGTTCAAGGCGCGTCTCAGCGCTCCCGCCACGGCCTTGAACAATGAGGGTGTCTGGAGCACCGGGAATGCGGTTCCGCTCACTTTGCCGACGCTGGTTCTGCGCGAAGGCGATCCCACCGGCAGTGGCTTCGAGAACTTTGGATTTGCGGGGGTATTAAAGGTGCAGAATCTCCAGATGGCCTTCAATGCGAGAACGACTTGCCTCGCAAACACCAGCCATGTCAGCGGCAACGGCAAGGCGGTCATTCTTGATGGCGCGGTGGGTCTCGGTGCCACGCAGCAGCTTCTCGCGGAAAGCCCCGGTGCGACCGTGCAGGATCTTCGTCCGCCGGTCATCAATGAGTTTCTCAATGCGGGCCATATCGGCTTTTGGGCCAAGCAAGTCGCGTCCCCCGGTGCGAGCGGGATCGCCCACAGGTCGTTCGCCTTCAATTCCAACAACCCGGCCACCGCCTATCCCGGCCGGGGTTGGCCCTTCGCCGCCGGATTCGCCGCGGGCTGGCACGTCAACCAGCCGCCGCGCATCGGTAGCCCGAGTATCAATTACTATGCCGACATGGCCGTGTTTTGCCGCGACGCAGCGGGCCTCAACCCTCGCCATATCGACCTGGTGAATGAATTCGGCGTCCACCTGCTGGTCGCCAAGCAAGGCAGCTTGGCCGCCAATACCTATGCCCCGACCGCCCCTTACGCTCCGGCCGCGGCGCGCTTCGGCGTCTTCCATACCCGGCTGATGGCAAATACCCATGACGCATTCGGGGCTTCCAGCCCCTTGGTCGCGTGGCAAATGGCCAGCATGACCGGCGGCGGTGGAACCACCCCGAGCCTTTGGTTTCAAAAAGCGGGCATCAACACCTGCGTGGCTTATGTGGGTCAGGTCGACACAAACACAGGCCTTCCTTTCAGCAGCTTCTACGCGCTCCACGCGGCGCCGAATCCGGACACCGCGTTGGTGGACTCCCATTTCGTGTTTTTCGGCGCGGAACTGGCCGGGGCGAATCACGGGATCTACCGCTGCTTGATCAACGGCACGGCTCTCACCTCCATTGATCTCATCGCCACGGACGCCGCCGGGTTCACTCAAGTGAACTGCTTTGTAGGTGGCCCCCAAAACATCGTCCTGCTCGACAAATTCTTCAGCGTGAACGCCGGGGCGGGTGTCCTTTTCAAAGCGAGAACCGCTGCACTATTCCCAAACGCAAACGTGCTCGTCACGGCTGAAGCGGGGTCCTCCGGACACTTCAGGCAAGTGCGCGCCCAGAGTGGGGCCGGAGCGCCGCCGATCAACACGGTCTCTTTCGGCCCGGTAGTCGTCAATGATTTCAAACTCGCCATCCCGGAACAAGGCGTCTGGAGCCGTGGACAAGCCTTCGGCGGAGGCGGCATTACCGGCAGCGCGCCCCGTATCGCCGCCAAAATCGTATTCACCAGCGGCGGACCCCGGCAAGGCATCGTCATCGGCAACTGAGCCCGCCGGCAACGGTGAACGATTCAACCGCTTTTCATCATGAAAAAACATCTGAATTTCCTACTGCCCATGCTCCTGCTCGGAGCCCTGCAGGGCGTCGCCCAGGCGTCCCCCAACGACAGGGACGACGACGGCCTCCCGGACACCGAGGAAGCCAGCCTCGGCACCAATCCTCTCGACGAAGACTCCGACGATGACGGCTTGTCGGATGGCGACGAGGTGCTCAAGTACGCGACCAGCCCCTTGCAGCTCGATACGGATCGCGATGGCCTTTACGATGGCGAGGAAATCGAAGCCGGCACAAAGACGCTCGATCCGGACAGCGACGACGATGGTCTCGAAGACGGCTACGAAGCGTCGCTCGCGACGGATCCTCTGGATCTCGACAGCGACGGCGATGGGGCGTGGGACGGCGAGGAAATCGCCGCGGAGACCGAGGCTGACATCGCTGATACCGACGGCGACGGTGCATCGGATGGCCTCGAAGTATCCGCCGCAAGCGATCCCCTGCTTGTCGACAGCGACGAGGACGGTCTCCACGACGGCACCGAACTCGCGATCGAACTCGACCCCACTTCAACCGACACCGATGAAAACGGCGAAGGCGATCAACAGTCCATCGTGCGTTTGTCGCAATTGGTGTTCCAGCTTCAACCTGCCGGCAATCCGCACCAGATTCAATTCACAGCGCTTCCCCATGTCAGCTACGATGTCATGTATTCCGAGACCCTGCTGACTTGGGCCAAGATATCCGAAATCGACGCTACGGCCCAACCCACGGTGCATACCATCCAAGAGCCGGTCGCCGGCAGGCCCAGAGCATTCTTCAACCTGAAGCCCCGTTGAACCTGCCACGACAGGTGGTGACCGATGCGCTCCCCATTCCGTCCAGCCGCCACTGTGATGCACCGCAGGACGTTTCTTTTGCAGTTGAAGGGCATGCTCGCTGGAGCGGCAGCGGCCGATCAAACTTCCCCCCGTCCCATGCGGGCGGCAGCCGGAAGGAAGAAGCGGATCCTGATCATTGGCGCTGGATTTTCCGGCTTGGCAGCCGCGCGTCAGCTCCACGGTCTCGGGCATGAAGTGCAGGTGCTGGAAGGGCGTCAGCGCAGCGGCGGCAGAATCCACACCAGCCGTGAATGGGCGGATCTTCCCCTTGATCACGGCGCGACATGGATTCACGGGGTGAGAGGCAATCCCATCATGAGGGAGGCCGCAGCGCTCAAGGCACGCTTGCTCGAAACCCGCTACGAAGACTACGTCGCGTATCAGACCAGCGGCAGGAGATTCACCCTTGCCGAAGAGCAAGCGAGGGAGTCGCTCGGCGACCAAATCGCGAAGAAGATCCGCAAGGAGCAGAGTGCCGGTCGCGACGTTGCCCTGCGTGATGCGGTCGAGGAGTGGATCGGACCGGGAGCTCCGGCCGACACCGCCGGATTGGCCCGCTTCATTCTCAGCAGCGACTATGAGCAGGAGTATGCCGGCAGCATCAACGAACTCTCGACCTACTGGTTTGACAGCGACAAATCGTTTGGTGGCGGCGACAAGTTGTTTGCCGAGGGTTATCAAGTGGTGATCGACTACCTGGCTCAGGGTTTGGACCTCAAGACCGGGCACACGGTCCGCGCCATTGACTGGAGTGGTCCTGTGCTACGGGTGACCACGGATGCAGCGGAGTTCACCGCCGATCAGGTTTTGGTCACGCTGCCGCTGGGTGTGCTCAAGGCGGGAGATGTGGCATTTCATCCGGCCCTGCCCGATGGAAAGAAGCAGGCCATCGAGCGTCTCGGCATGGGTGTCTTGAACAAGTGTTACCTGCGCTTCCCCAGGGCATTCTGGCCGGAAGATGTGGATTGGATTGAGTTTGTGCCGGAGGTTCACGGCAAGTGGAGCCAGTGGGTCAGCTTCATGAAGGCCGCGAGACAGCCGGTGCTGTTGGGTTTCAATGCCGCCGACGAGGGGCGCGCGATGGAGCTGCTCACCGACGGGCAGATTGTTGCCAGCGCCATGGAAACCTTACGCACGATCTACGGCAGCAAGATCCCGGAGCCCACCGGCCACCAGATCACCCGGTGGGCCAACGACCCGTTTGCCAGAGGCTCCTACTCTTTCAACGCCCTGGGTTCCACGCCTGCGATGCGCAAGGTGCTGGCCAAGCCCCTGCAGAATCGCTTGTTCTTCGCTGGCGAAGCGACCAGCACCGCCCACTTCGGCACGACCCACGGGGCCTATCTTTCCGGAATCCGCGCGGCTCGCGAGATGGACTCGGCGAGATCGACCGGCTGACCGCGCGACCCGGCGACAGGTCCCGCCTGCTGCTTCCAGTTCCCATCAACAAGGGGTGGGACTTCAATTTTCCAAACCCGGCGAGACGCGGACGAAGAGCTTTTGGCCGGAGCCCGGCGGCAGGAGGTTCTGCGGGAGGGTGAACGCGGTGCTGGTCGCGGGCCAGCTCGCGGCTTTCCAGGTACCGGCGGTGGTCCAGGACTGCAAGGTGGTGGAGGTCTCGATCTGATAGAGGCGGCCGGGCACGGTCTTGACGGTGGCGATCGCCGTGGTGCCGGCCGGACCGGGTGTTAGACCGAGCGCCACGAGAAGGCTCGCCGCATCGGTCGGGTCGGTGCCGGCTTCGAGCTCCTCGGCATTGCTCATGCCGTCGCGATCATGGTCGGCCGCGCCGCCGCCCAGCGTTGAAAGCGGCGGGAACCAGGCGAGTTCCCACTTGTCGGGCAGCCCGTCGGCGTCCTCGTCCTCCTTGCCGCCGAAGCCGAGGGAGACGGAGAAGAAGTAGTCGCGGGTGAAATTGCTGTGCTGGTAGCCCTTGAAAACCGGGGACTGGCCGAGCGCGATGGAGCTGCCGACCGGCGTGATATCGTAACTGTAGTAAATCTCGTCGGTGCCGTAGTAGTTGTAGCTGACGACTCCTGGCCCGGTCCCGCCGCTGCCGTCGGGGTTGGCATCGAGGAAGCCGGGGGCGACTTTTTCGCCCGGGGCGAGGATCACCCGGACCAAACTGTTGGCGAAGGGAAGATCGTTCGCGCCGAGGGCGTAGCCGCTGCGGGTGGCTCCGATGGCGATGACCGTGAAGTTGTTGTTGGCGTTGACCCGGACCAGAAAGGGCGTGATCGGATCGGCGTTGCTGGCGGCGTGGAAGCGGTCGACGCTGACGGTCATCGGGTTGGCCGTGTTGTTGGTGAAGGCGTCCGACTCGTTGATCACGAGGTTCGAGGTGACACTGTCGACCGTGGAACCGGGAACCGGGACGGGACCGTTGCCGAGTTGACGCTCGACGATGAGATAGCTGATCGCGAAGTCGTAGTAGCGGTCCTCGCTGCTGACGAGCTGGGCACCGGTCGCGGGCGGCTGGCCGAGACTCACCGAACCGGAGTCCAGGTTGGACGGTCCGCCGCCGTGCCAGGATTCCGCGCCGCCGGCCTGCGAGGCGACGACGGCCGGACCGGAGCCGCCGGAACCGTTCGGATTGGCGTCGAGGAAACCGATCGCGATCGTTTCGCCCGCCGCCACGGCGAAGCGGGTCGGGCTGTCGGAGAAGGGCAGGTCGTTCTCCCCGATGGCGTAGTTGGAGCGCGGAGTACCGATGGCGAGCACCGTGTAGTTGTCCGCACCGTTGACGCGGACGACGAAGGGCGTGACGGGATCGCCGGTGGCGACGGCGTTGAATTGGAAGCGGTCGAGCACCAGCGAGAGGCCCGCCCCGGTGGTGTTGGTGAAGGTGGCGTCCTTGTGGATGACGAGGTTCGATTGCCAGAGCGTGCTGTCCGCCGGCGAGCTGGTGTTTCCCGCGTCGTCCGCGCTGAGCGAGACGGAGAAATAGTAGTCGCGCGACAGGTTCGGGATCTGGAAGCCGACCGGCACGGGAGCCTGGCCGAGGGCGATGGTGCTGCCGGTGTTCCCGAGCGAGTAGCTGTAGAAGACCTGGTCGCTGCCGTAGTAGTCGAAGGACACCACCCCGGCACCGCTGCCGCCGCTGCCGTCGGGCAGGGTATCGAGGAATCCCGGGACGATGATTTCGCCCGGGGCGAGGGTCAGTTGGACCGGCGCGGTGGAGAAGGGGACGTCGTTGTTGCCGAGGCTGTAGGTGCTGCGCGGGGTGCCGATGGCGACGACCGTGAAGTCGTTGTTGCCGTTGACCCGCACCAGGAAGGGGGTGACCGGATCCGTTACGCGGGAGGCATGAAAGCGGAAGCGCTCGACGGTGACGGTCATTGCCAGCGGCGAGCTGTTGCTGAAGGCGTCGGACTTGTTGATTACCAGGTTCGAGTTCGCGCCGTCGGCCATGAAGCCGGGCGGCACGGCGAGGCCGTTGCCGAGTTCGAAAGGAGCGATCTGATAACTGATCGAAAAGTCGTAGTCACGGGTCTCGCTGGTCACCGTGAAGGCTCCGGGAACGGGGGGCAGGCCGACGGTGACGGATCCCGAATTCGAATTGCCGGGTCCGCCGCCGTGCCAGACTTCGGTGGCGCCGGGACGCCAGGTGATGATGCCTGGCTGGGTGCCGCCGGATCCGTTTGGATTGGCATCGAGGAATCCGAGTGCGATTTTTTGACCCGGCGCGATGGCGAGGGTGGGCGGGCTGTCGGCGAAGGCGGAGTCGTTCGCCCCGATGGCGTAGGCCAGGCGCGGCGTGCCGATGGCGAGCACGGTGAAGTTGTTGTCGCCGTTCACCCGGACCACAAAGGGCGTGAGCGGGTCGCCGGTGCGGCCGGCGTTGAAGCGGAAGCGACCGGGGGTGAGGTTCAGCGTTTTGCCGCTGGTGTTGGTGAAGGTGGCGTCCTCGTTGATGATGAGGTTCGAGTTCCAGAGGTCGAGCTCGGGTGGAGGCACGAAGGCCGGGGTGCCGCCGAGCGTGTCGCCGCCGTAGAAGCTCTGGGTCTTGGTGCAGGAGTCCGCGTTCATGCCGAGGATCCAGTCGGCGACGCGGATGACGGCTTCGTCGTCGACGATGCCTTTGGCGATTGGCGGCATGGAGCAGCACTCGTCGATGGTGTTCATGCGCAGGAGCATGACCGAGTTCTCGTAGCTGCCCGGCTTGGCGACGGCGGGCGCGGGCGCGCCGAGGCCGTCGATGACCGGGCCGCAGACGATGGCCTGGTTGGCCAGCGGGGTGGAGAGTCTGGCGTCGAAGAAGGCGCGCGAGCTGCCGCCGGGCTGGTGGCAGTGGGAGCAGTTGCTGTCCATGTAGGAGCCCACCCAGTCTTCGTCCGAAACTCCGGCGGCGTTCTTCGGCGACGAGGTGAGCACGTCGGCGAGGTCATCGGTGGTGAGCGAAGGGGTGATGAAGCCGGCGACGCTGAGCGACTCGATCTGGTTGGCGGTGCCGCCGCCGGGGTAGGCGAGCTCGCGGTTGAGCTGGCGGGTGCGGAAGCCGAGCACCGGGCCGGCGACCGGGGTGTGGCAGAGATTGCACTGGGCGCGGGACGGGTAGAGGTAGTCGAAGGTGTCGCCGCCGATGGTCAGCACTTCCTCGCCGCCTTCTTCTAACAGATCGGCCTCGGTCCCGTTGGCGCGCCACTTGTAAGTCACGCCGCCCCAGCCGTCGGTTCCGTGGACCATGATGCGGGTCTCCAGCGGCGCGTTGTTGTCGGGGCGGGCGAAATGCTTGACGAACACGCTGCCGAGCGGGAGCTGCCAGTTGCCGTCCTCGCTGTAAGTGATGCGTTCGGCGGGCGTGTTGGCGACGCCGTCGTTGGGGATCATCACCCAGCGCTTCTTGGCCAGGCCGGCGCTCCACAGCGGCATGTTGACGTCGTAGGGAATCATCGACGGCGGGGGCATCAGGCTCGGCAGGTCGGTGAAGACGCCCGTTTGCGAAAGCAGCGGCGGGTACTGCCAGGTGCCGCCGTTCGGTGGGCCGGCCGGCTTGAGGCGGGAGATCTGTGCGGCGCCGTTCACACCGGCACCGAGCTGGAGCAGCAGCGGTTCGCCGGCGGAGTCGATGCCGAAGGAGCTGATGCCTTCCCAGATGCCGCCGGCGCGGCCCTGGGTGATCTGCTGGACGCTGATCTTCGCCTTGGTCAGCGGATCGAATTCCAGCGCGTAGACGAATTGGGTGCCGTTGTCGCCGAAGAGGTATTTGCCCTGGAGGAAGGGCATCGCGCTGCCGCGGTAAACGTGGCCGCCGATGATGCAGTTGCCGATACCGTGGCTGTAGTCGTGGATCGGCGGGCGCTCGGTGCCGAGGATCGGGCTGGGCACCGGGCCGTAGCCGTTGCCGCTTCCTTCCTTGTAGATCCATTGGAAGTTCAAGCCGGGCGCGTCCATCAGATCGACCTCCTCGAACATTCCCGCACCCACGTCGCCGATCCAAAAACCGGACGCGGCGTCGAAGCTCATCCGATGCGGCTCGCGCAGGCCGATGGCGTAGAATTCCTCTAGGACCGACGCCGTGCCACCGGTGTGGGGCTGGGCTCAGGGATTGCTTTTAGGAATGTAGTAGTTCGCACTGTAAGATCCGGCACCCGCAGGTTGGCGGCGGATCGGATGGCTGACGGTGCCGCCTTGCATGTCCACGTCCATCCGGAAGACACCGGAGCGCGCCCGTTCGTTCAGCTTCTGGGTGTCCTCGATCGCGTTGTTGCTTTCGTCACCGCCGTCGCCGAAGGCCAGGTAGAGGAAGCCATCGCTGCCGAAGGCCATCCCGCCGCCTTCGTGGCCCTTGGCGATGTCGTGGAGGTGGAGGAGGATTTGTTCGCTGCCCGCGGTGAAGGTGCTGCCGTTCCAAGTGAAGCGGGCGAGGCGGTTGTAGAAGGGGTTGTTGCTGTCGACCTGGGCGTCCGGCGAGTCGTTGGCTGGATGATGGGTGTAATAGACGTAGAGGTAGTCTTTGCCCGCGCCGGTGCCGAATTGCGGGTGGAAGGCGGTGGAGAAGATGCCGCCGTGCTTGTGGGTCGGCGCGCCAACGTCCCAGTTGATGTACCAGACGCGGTCGGTGATGGTGAGGACCTGGGTGCGGGTGGTGGCGGCGTCGCTGTCGGCCAGCTTGAAAACGCGGCCGTCCATTTCGACGACCATCAACTGCCCCGGCTGCCCGGGCCAGGGTTTCGCCTCGATCGGCGACTCCCAATTGAGCGCGGGGAAGGCCTCCTGCACCACCACGCCGGTCGGGACGATCGACAGGGTCGGCAACGCGCCGTTGGAGAAAGGTGCGACCGGCTTCGGCCCGCCAAAGCCGCTGATGCCCTCGGCATGGTCACGCAGGGAGATCGCGGCGGGCGTGGGGAAGTCGGACGGCGCGGTGGCGGGCGGCGTGACTCCGGCGCACCACTTCACCGCGCGGACCAGGGTTTCCTGAAAGGCTGCGCAGCGCATCCCGGCGGGTTCGACGTCGCCGGGAAAGATGTGGCCGTAGCTCGATGCGTAAACGCGGCCGCTGCCATAGTTGACCGTCCACTCGACCGGGAATTGGAGCTGGGTTTCAGGGTCCTTGGCGTAGGAAAGGACGGTCAGGTTGTTGGCCGGGCCGCGGGCGTAGCGCCAGACTTCGAGGTTCGCGGCCAGCCAGGAAGAAGGCAGTCCGGCGTGGATCGGGTGGTTGCCCAGGCGTTTGACCAGCACGTTCGAGTTCGGCCCGTGGCTGGTGTAGGCACCCGGTGCGGGCTGGCCCGGCGGGTGGAGGATCAGGCTTTCGTTGGTCGCGATCTGCACCGCGGTGCCGACGTTCGCGTCGTTCCAGCGCAGGCCGAGCATCTGGTTGTAGGCCGGCCAATCGATGAACGAGTTCGCCGCCTCGTGGAACGCGACGAAGCCGCCGCCGGTGTTCACATAACTGGCGAAAGCTGTTTCCACCGCCGCCGGCCAGCGCGGTTCGCCGCCAGCCCCGTTGCTGTAGCCGGAAAGGACGACGTCATAGGCGGAAAAGTCCGGTGACCAGGTCGCCCAGCCCGGATCCGAGGCCGCTCCGGGGGTGATGCTGACGGCGACGTCCAGCGTGCCGTCACGCGAAAGAATGGCAGTGAGAACATCCTTGCGCTCCTGCCAGTCGTGGTTGCTGGCACCCTCGATGATGAGGACTTTCGTCCGCTCCGCGGATGCGTGGAATGATCCGGCAAGCACCAGCAGGCCGGTCAAAAAGTAGCGGTGGGCGGTTGTCATGGTATCCGGTGGGGGGTTCCGGTCGCGTCGGCGAGGTAGCCGGATCGCGCTGATTTTCAGGGGGGAGAAAGGCTCGGAACCCCTGAAATCAACCATGAATCCCGGTCAAAGCCCAGAGCATTGAATTACGGGATCGCGTAGCAATCTCAGCGTTCCAATCCAGAGTGAAGAACGAACCAGGCCGGATTCAAGTGGCCGAGTGGTCCGCGGAGCTGGTCGATTTCTTCCGCCGGTCCGTGGAACTCCAGGCGGGTCAAGTCGGAGATCGTCAGCATTTCACCGAGGATGGCCCCGACGTTCTCCAAATGGTGCAGCACCGCGGCCGCCCCGGCGTAGCCCTCGCGGCAGAATACCTGGTCGTCGAGGGTCGTGAATTCATAGAACTGGCAAAGCGGCTCGCCGCGGGTCTGGGCGACGAACTTTTTCAGCAGGCAATCCACCTGCTCCCCTTTGCCGGGATGGGATTTGAAATACGGGTGGATGGTGACGAGGTTGGCGGGCAGGCTCATGGTAAGGCTTGCACTCTTGCCGAATCGGCCCCGACCGCAAGCCCTCCCCGCCCCGGGGAACCTTTTTGACATTTCCCCGCCGCTTTCTAACTTCCGGCCCGCAGCGAAAAAGCCCTGCATCCGACCCGTCCCGATTTCCGCCAAACCGATCATGGATACCGTCCGCACTTTCACCACCGGCTCCGGAGCCGAAGGCAAGTTCTACTCCCTCCCCGCCCTCGCCGAACAAGGCTTCCCGAATCTGGCGAAACTGCCGGTTTCCATCCGCATCGTGCTGGAGTCCGTGCTGCGCTGCGTCGATGGCCGCAAGGTGTCGGAGAAGGACGTGGCGAACCTCGCCAACTACAACGCCAAGGCGCCCGGCGAATACGAAATCCCCTTCACCGTCGCCCGCATCGTCCTCCAGGACTTCACCGGGGTGCCGCTGCTGGTGGACGTCGCCGCGATGCGCGATGCCGCCGTGAAGCGCGGCGCCTCCCCGGAAAAGATCGAGCCGCTGGTGCCCGTCGATCTCGTCGTCGACCACTCGGTGCAGGTCGATTTCTCCGGCTCCCAGCTCGCGCTCGACCGCAACATGGCGATCGAGTTCATCCGCAACCGCGAGCGCTACGAATTCCTCAAGTGGGGCCAGCAGGCCTTCAAAACGTTCTCGGTGGTGCCGCCGGGCATCGGCATCGTCCACCAGGTGAACCTCGAGTTCCTGGCCAAGGGCGTGCTTGAAAAGAACGGCGTCTATTACCCCGACACCCTCGTCGGCACCGACTCGCACACCACCATGATCAACGGCCTCGGCGTCGTCGGCTGGGGCGTCGGCGGGATCGAGGCGGAAGCCGGGATGCTCGGCCAACCGGTGACTTTCCTGGTCCCGGAAGTCGTCGGCGTTTACCTCACCGGCGAGCTGAAGGAAGGCGTGACCGCCACCGACCTCACCCTGCGGATCACCCAGGTGCTGCGGAAGCACGGCGTGGTCGGCAAGTTCGTCGAGTTCCACGGCCCGGGTGCCACGGCGCTCAGTCTGCCCGACCGCGCGACCATCGCCAACATGGCCCCCGAGTATGGCGCGACCATGGGCTTCTTCCCGGTCGACGGCGAAACCATCGCCTATCTCCGCGGCACCGGCCGCTCCGAGGAACTCTGCACCACGGTCGAAAACTACTACAAGGCCCAGGGCCTGTTCGGCATCCCCGACAAGGGCGACTGCGACTACACCGACCTGCTCGAACTCGATCTCGCGAGCATCGTCCCGGCGGTCGCCGGCCCGAAACGCCCGCAGGACCGGATCGATGTCACCGCCCTGCGCGAGTCCTTCGACACGCTCTTCACCGCGCCCGTCTCCGCCGGCGGCTTCGGCTTCGCCGCCGACCAGCGCGGACGCCGGGTGAATCTCTCGATGCGGGAGAAAGCCGGCGTTTCGATCGACTCCCTGCTTTCCACCGATGCCAAGCACAAGGCCTTTGAAGGCGGTCCGCGCAATGAGACCGAAATGGTTTCCAACCGCCCGACGCCCGACACCGTCGATCCCGACCTCTTCGCCGGCGGCCCGCGCGATTTGGAACTCGGCCACGGCTCGATCTTGATCGCCGCGATCACCTCCTGCACCAACACCAGCAACCCGAGCGTGATGATCGCCGCAGGGCTGGTCGCGAAGAAGGCCAACGCCCTCGGCCTGACCGTCGCGCCGTATGTCAAAACCTCGCTGGCCCCGGGCTCGCGCGTCGTCACCGAATACTTCGAAGCCACCGACCTGCAGAAGGAACTCGACCAGCTCGGCTTCCAGACCGTCGGCTACGGCTGCACCACCTGCATCGGCAACTCCGGTCCTCTCCATCCGGCGATCGAAGGAGCCATCCAGGAAGGCAATCTTGTCTGCGCATCGGTCCTTTCCGGCAACCGCAACTTCGAGGCCCGCGTCCACGGTTCGATCAAGGCGAACTTCCTGATGTCGCCGCCGCTGGTCGTCGCCTACGCCCTTGCCGGCCGCGTCGATCTCGACCTCACCACCGAGCCTCTGGGCAACGACAAGGACGGCAACCCGGTCTTCCTCAAGGACCTGTGGCCAACCCACGGCGAGGTGAAAGAGCAGCTCGCCGCCGCCCTCAAGCCTTCGGTCTACCAGAAGCTCTACGGGGACCTTGACTCCGCGAATCCCAAGTGGGCCGAGATTTCCGGCAGCACCGGCGCGACCTACGCCTGGGATGAAAAGTCGACCTACATCCAGAGTCCGCCCTTCTTCGACGGCGGCGCGACCGTGGTCGGCGACATCCACAACGCCCGTGCCCTCGGGATCTTCGGCGACTCCGTCACCACCGACCACATCTCGCCCGCCGGCTCGATCAAGGCGACCTCGCCGGCCGGCAAATACCTCATCGATCACGGCGTCGCCAAAGCCGAGTTCAACTCCTACGGCGCGCGCCGCGGCAACGACCGCGTGATGACCCGCGGCACTTTCGCCAACGTCCGGATCAAGAACCTGATGTGCCCCGGCGTCGAAGGCGGCTACACCCAGTATTTCGGCGATGCGGAAGTCTCCGCGCCGGACACCACCATCGAAGCGCTCGAAGGTGCGAAGCCGACCTTTATCTACGATGCCTCGATGGCCTATCAGGCCGACGGCGCCAAACTGATCATCATCGGTGGCGATGACTACGGCATGGGCAGCAGCCGCGACTGGGCCGCCAAGGGCACCCGCCTGCTCGGCGTCTCCGCGGTGGTCACCAAGTCCTTCGAGCGCATCCATCGTTCCAACCTCATCGGCATGGGCGTCCTGCCGCTGAACTTCATCAACGCCGACGACTACGACAAGGTGAAGCACCTCGCCGATGCCCGCTTCGACATCACCGGCATCCACGGCGAGCTGAAGCCGATGCAGGACGCGCTGCTGGTCTGCCACCTGCCCGACCACTCGCGCCTCGAGATCCCGCTCAAGGTCCGCCTCGATACTCCGGCCGAGGTCGACTACTACCTCGCGGGAGGGATCCTGCCTTACGTGTTGGATCAGATCCTCGCGTAAAACAAGGAGTGGCGGATTGCCTCCGGCCATCTCCGCTGCGCTGCGGTTCCAATCCGCCCGTCGTTTTCAATAGGCTGCTTTCTCTTAAGGGAAAGCGGCCCGTCCCGAATGCCACGGGATGAGTCAAGAATATGCAAGGGACCGATGGCTTCAGCCGGCAAGCCCAATCGAGGGCCGTAAGACTCGCCGACTAACCCTAAAAAGGAAAATGGGCGCGATGGTTGGGCACCTCATATCGAAATGGTCGCCCTGGCACCGGAGTTGAATTCCAGGAACCCGGGCAACAATCCGGCAGCAGTCTGCCGGAAAAGCCCAAGAGGAGAAAGCCGTTTCCCCGCGAAATCACGCTAGCCCGCCTCCTCCGCCCCTTTCTCACCCTGGATCAAAATCAGGCCCCTTGAAAATATCAACTTAGTTTATTTATAATTCTGGCTCTAGAGATAATCTTGTTTTGGTTATTTTAAATAAATATTATATTTAGAATGGCGATATTTTCTAGACCGCGCCGCGTAATTCGTCAGTCTTCTCTTTGTTCACTTAAACCTATGAAGCAAAAGTCTATCTGCCCCGCCTCGGAAAGTCACTTAGCCGCTGGTTTATTAATGATTTCGGCATTAGTCCTAGGATTTTCAGGGCTTAGCCATGGTGAAAATCATATGGAAGCGGATTTTTTCCCGTTAAATTGTTAGAACGGATTGGTGCTGGTTGATCGGGCGATGTTCCGACATCGCCTGTTTGAACAAACGTTTCAAATCAACCAACACCATGAATCAACAGACAG
>NEUO01000073.1 GCA_002304315.1 Verrucomicrobiia bacterium Tous-C4TDCM | reverse complement strand
TTTCGGGGAGTTTCGCTGATTTCGTTGTTACCATTCTCCCTTTCTGGATCATCCCTTCCTCCGAAACCGGTAGCGCGACCCCGCGCACTGTTTCGATCAACGGGTGGTCGGGGTCGGTATCGATGCGCTTGCGCAGCTTGGCGATGTGCTGGTCGAGCGTTCGGGACTCGGGGAAATAGTGGATCCCCCAGCATTGATCGAGGAATGCCACTGGCACCCGACGGCAGCAGGGAAACCTGCAGGATGCCGGTGATCTCATCGGCCGCACGCCCGGTCTCCAGTGCCTTGGGAATCAATTCCCGCCCGAGTCGCACCAGATGATCCTGGTCCTGGTAGAGATCCTCGAGTCGCCAGAGCCGGGACTGGGCCTCGGCTGCAAAAGCGCGCAGTGGCGCACGGTCCCGGTCCAAGCGGACCTGCCGCTCCTGCCGGGCCAGCAGAGAGACGCCGATCAGAACCACGGCTGCAGTCCCCCAGAGCAGCAGCAGCGTCTTTCGCGGGCTCGGAGCATGCATGGGATCATATGCGGCGGTTGCATTTCCCATCACGGGTTCAAGGTGTGCCGCTCACGATGTTCACTGCGTGATCGTCGATCTCGAAGCGTGTTCCGCTGGCTTGGCAGATGTACTTCAATGCCTCCCCGAGCGCTACATTGCGGAGACGCAGGCTCTGAATGCGCGGACCTTTGATCCCTGCTTCAGGAGTCCCGGCGGCGAACGGATCGACCGCCGGCTCTTTTGTCGGAGCCACCACGAAGTTCAGCCCCTTCTTAACCGGATCCGCTTCGTTGGCATCCAGCTCGATGCACCGAAGGCGGAGGAAATCCACCGCTTCCGCAAGCGTCGTGTCTTCGAAATCCATGATCGGAATAACGATCTCGCGCAGTTTGCGGGCGATCGGCCCGTCAATGACGGGGCGGCCCTGGTAGCGGGCGAGGTTCTCGATGGCCTTGGCGAGGGAATAGTTTCGTAAAAGCGGTGTAACCGGGGCGGCGATCGGCCAGGACGTTCGGCACTTCTATCGACCCAAGCTTGTGGAATGAGAACCGCTACGCTCCGCTCCCGCACCATGTCGCTGCCGCCCGAATTCCTTTCCACGGTCTTCTTGCTCGAAGACCCGCCGGTTCCGCTGCCGGATCACTTCGCCATCATCACGGCCTGGAATCCTGAGGGCTTGATGGCCGATGATGTCGACAACGAGACCGCCGACCGGATCCTCAAGCTTGAACTCGATGACCTCGGACTCGCCCCTTTCCGCGCCACCGGTTGTTCGCCGGACCTTTCCCATCGCGAGCCGGGCTGGGCGGTGGTGCTTTCCAAAGTCGAAGCCATCGCACTCGGCCGCCGCTACCGGCAGCTCGCGGTTTGGCGGATCGAGGACGACGCGCTGATCCTGATCGATTGCGCGACAGCAAAGGAGGAGAGGATCGCCCGTTTCTCCGAACGGATCGTCGGGAGATAGCGGCAAGATGCCACAGCCACGGTCAAGTCCCGTCCATCACCGCATCGGCACCGCTTCTGCTGCACGGGGCCTTCGAAACGGAAACGTCGGTTTGCAAATCCGGCCAATCCGTGGAAGATCATGCCGCCCATGTCTCGACCCGCTTCCAGACTGCTGCTCCCGCTCCTCGCCTGCCTCGCGAACGTATCGCCTGCCGTGCCCTATTTCTACGGCATCTGGCAGATCGGGAACGACGACGAAACGCCGAACGAATTCGGCAACGCGACGTGGACTTCCAACGCCAGCCCCGGGTCGCCCTGGCTAAGGGATGACGACTTCTACCGCGCCGGCACCTATCCCGGCTTCGGCCCCGTGGCCGCCGAACCGCTCGTGAACTTCGAAGGCAGCGTCACCGGCGGCGACCCGCGGAACCGCATCCGTTTCACGCTGACCGCCCCGCAAGCCTCGGCCGGGGCGCGGCTGAAGTTGACGATCGACCTGATCTGGGGCGGCTCGTCGGCCCCGGGCTTCAGCAACCATCAGCTCACGCTGACGATGAACGGCCAGCCGGTCGGCACCTTCTCCAACCTCACCTGGAACCGCACGCTGGAGCTGGTCTTTCCCGCCGCCTCGGTCAACGCGGTCGCCGGGCCGAATGTCATCCAGATCGAGCGGACCGGCGGCACCGCGGGCGGCTGGATCAGCTTCGACTACCTGAAGCTCGACCACGATCCGACCGGCATGCAGGACGCCGACGGCGACGGTCTGCCGCGCTGGTATGAAGAGACCTTCGGCCTCAGCGAAAGCGCTCCCACCGACGCGGCATCGGACCGCGACGGCGATGGCCGCACGGCTTTGGTCGAGATGCTGGCCGGGACGAATCCCACCGATGCCGACACCGACAACGACGGCATTTCCGACTCCGCGGAGCTCACGCTCGGCACCAACCCGCTGCTCCGCGATACGGATGGCGACGGGATTCCCGACGGCGACGAAACGCTCACCAGCCCGCTGCTTGCCGACAGCGACGGCGACGGACATCCGGATAACATCGAGCTCGAGCAAGGCACCATGCCCAATTCCGCGGCATCGGTGCCCTTCGATTTCCCGGGAGCGATCAGCCTGCAATTCGTGTCCGAGGCCTTGCAATCCGCCGCCTTGCCGGCCGGAGATCCCGCGGGGCTCTTCCGGCTACCAAAGTGGAACACATCGCCCCCTCTCCCGCAATGGCAGAGCGATGGCATCGTGTTAAACGGCAGCATGGCGTTGAAGAACCATCGCGGGCAGACAAGCAGCGCGGCGGCATCGTGGAGCTATCACTTCGCCGATGAAGGCCTTCACAAAGGCATCAGCAACGAGCGGCTCTTCAACGGCATGATCCGCACCCAGCGGACCGGCACGGTCAATTCGAACGGCGTCGTCACCGTCCTCCACAACACCCCGGTGACCTTGTCCCTAACAGGTATCTTCTACCCAACTTACGACCTGATCGTTTACGCCGGCTACGTCTATCCCGGTTCCGAAGCAACCTTGTCCCGCCAGGGCGATCCGGCAGGCCCCCGCTATCTTCGCTCGGACTCCCACCCGCCCTTCACGGGCTTCCGCGAGGTCACCTCGACCACCACCTTCCAAGCGGGCAACTTCGTCCGGTATCGGAACCTTTCGGGGAGCAGCCAGAGCCTCACCTTGGTTTCCCAAGGCACGCCGGCCCCGCCCGCTCCGGGGCCGAATGGCGAGCTGGTCACGTGGAACTACGGCTTCTACGCCGGCCTCCACGGCATCCAGATCATCGACACCGGCACGGATGCCGACGGCGACGGCATGAAGGACGCGGTGGAAGTCGAGCACCGCTTCAATCCCGCGCTTCCCGATGCGAGCGCCGATGCCGATGGCGACACGATCGGCAACGCCGCGGAGCTGGCCGCCGGCACCGATCCCCATCACCGCGACACGGATCGCGATGGCCTGTTAGACAACATCGACGCCGTACCGCTCGACCCCGACGCGGACAACGACACCCTGCTCGACGGCGACGAGGTGAACGCCACCCCTTTCGCCTCCCTGCCCAACGACTCCGACAGCGACAACGACAGCTACAACGACGCCGTGGAGCGCAAGGCCGGCTCGAACCCGATGTCCGCCGCAAGCGTTCCGCCACCCGTGCCGGTATGGAATGCCACCACCCGCACCTGGCTTTGGCGCATCGACAACATCCGCCTGCTGTGGGATCACCCGCGTTCGATGCTCGGCGCGATCGAAGGCAGCGACACCATGCTCGCCGAAGCCGTTGCTCAGGTGAACCAGGGAGGTTGGAGCAAATCAGTCGGCATCGGCCTGCGCTACCGCGATGGCCGCGTGACCTACCGCTTCCGCTGCATCGAGGGCCTCTTCCACGTCATTGACCAGCCGGGCAGCGGCTTTTGGAACAGCGATTGGAACCTGCCCCCGGCCGACCGCAAGGCGGACTTCGGCCTCAGCGGTGTCGGCCCCGCCGATGACAGCAAGCCGCTGCGCTTCGAGTTCACCGCCACCCGGCCGAACGCCTCGGTCAACTCGTGGACGCTGAACTTCCTTATTGCTGACCTCACGGTTCCTGCTTCGCCGGTCACGCTGGCGACCTACACTTGGACCGGCGCGGTCGCCGCGGAGCCCGCGTTGCTCGACGGCTCCGCGGTTTGGACCGATGCGGGAGAGCCGCCCGGAGCTTTCGACATGGAGCTTGAAACCGGCGTCGATGCCTATCTTTCCGCCGGCCCGCTCGGCCCGGTCGATAGCGACAGCGATGGCATACCCGACGCTTGGCAAAGCACACACGCCTTCAATCCTGCCCTCGCTGCCGACGCCCTGTTAGACGCCGACAACGACGGCTTGAACAACGTCGCGGAGTTCCTCGCCGGCACCCATCCGCGCGATGCCGATAGCGACGACGACGGCGGCGACGGCATGAGCAATCTCGACGAAAGCGAGGCCGGCACCGATCCTGATGATGCCGCGTCGAAGCTCGATCTCTTCACCTGGCGCGACGATGGCGACCTCGCCCTTTCGTGGACGGATCTGCCCTTGAAATCAGCGGCTATCGAAAACGGCGGCGACCTAACCGGCTGGCAGCTTGCCACCGGACTCCCCGCTTCGTCGCTCGTTGGCGGTCGCCGCCAGCTTATCATTCCCGCCGCCTCCTTGCCCCCGGGTCGGAACTTATACCGCATCGCCGTGACGCCTACCGATACCGATGGCGATGGCGTTGAAGACTGGACCGAAAACCAGGTGCTCGGGTCGTCTAACAGCTCCACCGGCTCGCTCGGCCAGCCGCTCCTCGCCGCGAGTGGCAGCACGATTTCCGGCGATGCCCTCGCCCTGCTCGATCGCATCCAAGGCTCCGCTCCGTCCGGCGGCGCTCCCGGCTCTTCCCTGCCTGGCACCCCGTCCCCGGTGAATGCCGCGCGCTTCCTCATGCAGTCGACCTTCGGCCCCGTGCCGGAAGACATCGCGGAGGTCCGCGCGCTCGGCTTCGAAGGCTGGATCGACACACAACTCGCCCTGCCGCCGACCTTTCACACCCCCTACATCCGCGAGGTGAAACGCGACGCCACCGGCCCGCAGATCGACCCGACCTACAACTACAGCGACCAGGACCAGTTCCTCTTCGGCAACAACTCCACCACGCCCTTCGCCCGCGCCGCCATCGCCGGACCCGACCAGCTCCGCCAGCGCGTGGCGTTTGCCCTGTCGCAGATTGTCGTCGTTTCCCGCCGCGACGCGAACCTCGAGGAAAAGCCCGAGGGCATGACAAACTACTACGACATGCTGCTCCGCCACGCGCTCGGCAACTACGGCGAGCTGTTGCAAGACGTCGCCCGCCACCCGGCCATGGGCGCTTACCTCAGCCACGCCGGCAACCAAAAGGCCGACCCCTCCGTCCCCCGCTACCCGGACGAAAACTTCGCCCGCGAGCTGATGCAGCTTTTCACCATCGGCCTGTGGGAACTCAACCCCGACGGAAGCCGCAGGCTCGACTCTCTCGGCGAACCAATCCCGACCTACGACAACGGCGACATCACAGAGATGGCCCGCGTTTTCACCGGACTCTACTACGACTCGCCCTACGGCTGGGGCGGCGGCGGCTGGGCCGACGAGCACTTCACCAAACCGATGGTGATGCACGCCGACCGCCATGACTTCGACGCCAAGGCCTTGCTGGAAGGCTTCGTCGTCCCACCGCACGAACCGACCGAAAGCAATGGCCTCCAGGACGTCCGCGATGCCGTCGATTCATTGTTCCGCCACCCGAACACGCCGCCTTTCGTCTCTCGCCAGCTCATCCAGTTCCTCGTTACCGACAATCCCACGCCGTCTTACATCCAGCGCGTGCAGGACGTCTTCGTGAACGACGGCAGCGGCCGGCGGGGCAACCTCGGCGCGGTGATGAAAGCCATCCTGCTCGACCCCGAAGCCCGCGCCCAGCCGCTCGCCCCCGCTTTCGGCAAAGTCCGCGAGCCGGTCATCAAGACCATGCACCTCGGCCGGCTCTTCAAGCTCGCGGAAACCCATCCCGACTTCGTCTGGTGGAACTGGACCGACACCTACTACGGCTTTAGTAAGCAGGAGCCGATGAACTCGCCGAGCGTGTTCAATTTCTAGACGCCCGTCTATCAGGCCCCCGGCGAGATCCGCAACGGCGGCATGGTCAGCCCCGGCTTCCAGATCGTCGATACCTTCTCGTCGATCTCCTTCCCCAACCTCATGTGGGATTACCTCCACCGCGGCTTCCGCTCGTCCTACAGTTGGTGGTATCCGCTCGACTACCGCGACACCTCGCTCCTCGCCGGAAACCCCGCCGCGCTGGTCGATCACGTCAATCTGCTGGTCTGCGCCGGCAACATGACCGCCCGCACCCGCGGCATCCTGCTCGACGCCGTGTCGGATCCCGACCTCGCCCCGAAGGAGCGAGTCGCCCTCGCCGTGTGGACCGCGATGACCTGCCCGGAAGGGGCGGTGCAGCGCTAGTTAGAGAATGTTCTTCAACCAGGCAGGCAGCGGATTGGCCAACAGGACTGGCTTGCCGTGGGAGAACTCGGCCACCCTCCGGTAGGGCTGCGCGAGGTCATCGTTGTCGAAGACAAGGACCAGCGGCAATTCGTGGATTGCACGGCGGAGATTCTGCAGCGTCCTAGGATAGCGGCCAGCCAGTTTGTCGGAGGGCACATCGTGACCACCTTGCGACACCCGCATCGAGACCCGCGTTTCGGAAATTTCCGGGGAGGAAATCCCGATGAAGCAGAGCACCACGCTGTAGCCGGCAGCCGCGGCCTCGCGGAGAAAAGCCACCTTGTCTCCGACGGGATCGGAGAACACGGTCTCGAACACGAAGCTTTCGCGCTGTCCGAGAAGTTCCCTCCTCAAAGAATCAGCCAGCTTTGCCGCCGCGTAGGCGTCGATATTCAGATCGCGGGCGAGGTCGTCGGCATTCACGAACCTCAGCCCGCAGTCCCGCAGGAACGAGGCATAGAACGTCGACTTCCCGGCACCGTTCGGTCCCGAGATGGCGACGATCACGGGACGCTTGTCGAGTTCGGGATGCATGATGGGAAGTTCAGCCGGGTTCTACCGCCTCGAAGCGGCGATTCACGAATCGCCCGCGCGTGCGGGTGCCATCTTCGTCGATCCTCACGAGGAGGCTTGGAGCCTCAGGGTCAGCTTCGTAATGGGGAAAGGGCCGCGATTTCAAATAGTCCACGACCCGGCGAGTACCGGCATCGGTTCCGGGTTCCGCGAGACATTCCGAGAGAGGCCGCACGGCTCCGGCTTTCTTCAGCGCCATCGCCTGCGGCATCCGCAGCAATGGTTCGATCGCCTTGCCCAAGCCGGCCCAGAACTCGATTTGCCCGGCGATTGATCGCTCCGCGGTCTCCGCCGTGAGTCGCGCGTCCAGGACCAAGGCGTCGGAAAGCTTTACCGGCTGGCTCATGCTTGGAAAGTAGCATAACGCTACCACCGGTCAATCCGCCTGTTGTCGCGGCTTTTCCGGTTCCCATCCCCTTCCCTTCCCCAGTGCCTAAGCTTTCCACAAATTTTCCACCATGCGCACCCGCCGCCAATTCCTCGGAGAAGCCAGTTGCGCCGGCATCGGATCGACTTCGATCCTGTCGACCCTGCTCAACCTCACAATGGCGAACCACGCCGCCGCGCAAGGAGGCTTCGGCGACCAACGGAAGTCGCTCGTCTGCGTCTTCATGTCCGGCGGCTGCGATACCTTCAACTTCCTCATCCCCCGAGGCGCGGCCTACGCCGAATACGCCGCCGCCCGCTCGAACCTCGCGATCCCGGAGGCGCAGCTCAGGACTCTGAACGGCACGAACTTCGGCCTCCACCCGTCCTGCCAAAAGCTTGCGGAAATGTTCAATGGCATCGGTGGAAACCCGCTCAAAAAGCGCGTCAGCCTGCTCGCCAACGTCGGCACACTGATCGCGCCGATCCTCAACAAGGCCGCCTATCTCAATGGCAGCGTGCCAGTCCCGAAGGCGCTCTTTTCCCATCGCGACCAGATCGAGCAATGGCAGACCTCCGTCCCGCAAGGCATGCAGATCCTTACCGGCTGGGGTGGGCGGGCGGCGGATATCATTCACAATGCCGCGAACACCGAGCAGACCGGCAACTACTACATGCCGATGAATTTCTCGGTCGCCGGGAACTCCGCGTTCCAGATCGGCGCGAGCCAAGGCCAGTTCGTCATCACCGGTGCCGGCGCGCTTGCTTTCAGCGGCTCGGGCGGCGATTCCGCCGTGCTTCAGGCAAAGCAGCAGGTCATCCAGGACACCGTCGCCTCCCCGGTCGAGGAGCACTACCGGAACCTCTTCCACCGGACCCACGCCCGCATCACCGCCAACAGCATGGCCCGCGGCGAGGATTTCCAGCAGCACTTCTCCAATCCCGACCTCATGATCGGTGACGAGAACATTACTTCAGTGGTGAACGCCGCGTCCTTCCCGAACCACTGGATCTCCGCCCAGTTCCGCGCCGCGGTGAAGACCATCGCCATCCGCCAGCAGCTCAAACTCAGACGCCAGACCGTGTTCATCGACTTCGGCGGCTGGGACCACCATGCGGAGTTGCTCCAGAACCACGGCAACATGCTCGCGGTCCTCGACAGCGCCCTTTACGCCTTCCAGCAGTGCCTCGAAACGCTTGGCCTTGAGGACGACGTGATCACCTTCACCGCCTCCGACTTCGGCCGCACCCTGCGCTCGAACGGCCAGGGCACCGACCACGCCTGGTCCGGCCACCAGATCGTCATGGGCGGCCCGGTCGCCGGCGGCCAGATCCGCGGGACTTATCCGTCGCTGGTTATCGACGGTGACGACGACATCGGCCGCGGCGGGCGGATCTTCCCCAAGCTCTCGGCCGACGAATACTTCTGCGAGTTGCTCCGCTGGTTCGGGGTCGCGCCCGGCGATATGGCGACGGTGCTGCCTAACATCGGGAATTTCTACGTTCCCAGTAGTCCGACGAATCCGGTCGGATTCCTCAAGCCCTGAGGGGCCGGGACACTTCTGTCCCAGGCAAACCGATATTCTCCATCACGACCGAACCCCACTGGATGCGCCGCTTGAAATGGTATGAATGGCTGGTCGCCCTCGTCACCCTTGCGCTTCTCGCTTGGCTGTTCGTGAACCTGGATTCCGAGCGACCTCGCCCGAAAGCGCCCGCGGCCAAAAGCCTGCCACCGTCTCGCGCTCTCGCCTCCACCGCCGCCGCGTCGCTTCTCGAAGGCTACGCTGATCCCGCGACCGAGCCGATCGATGACCTCCGCAAACTCCACCGCGTCGTCACGGGATACTTTTCGGTCGTGAAGGACTCCTCGAAAAACCCCATCGGCGGCAACGCCGACCTCGCCGCCGCCCTCCGCGGGGATAACTCGAACAAGGAGATCTTCCTCCCTGCCGACCATCCGCTCTTCTCCGCTGACGGACTGCTCCTCGACCGCTGGAACACCCCGCTCATCGTCCACCCCGAGGCTTGGCGCGAAATCGAACTCCGCTCCGCCGGACCCGACAAAACATCCTACACCGCCGACGATCTCATCCTCCTGCCAAACGGCCATCAACCCCGCTGAGCGCGGTCTCGTGTCGGAATGGCGTCGGGAGACCGGTGCGACTAACAAGAGCCCGAAGGAATTCCATTAACCATCGCCGAAGCCGGGGAATGGAAGCGGCACCAAGACCCAACCGTGCGGGTGATGACGGACTTCTTGAACCCATGGCAGGAAGCGTCTGCACGCTCCGTAGCCGGCTTGAAGAGATTCCCCGCCCAAACCTTTCATGAAACCACTGCGCACCACCCTCACCGCCAGCCTTCTTTTTCTCGCCCCTGCGCACGCGGGGCAGAGCCCCGACCCGGCGACCGCACCCCGGGAGAAGCCCAACTTCGTCCTGATCTTCACCGATGACCAAGGCTACGGCGACCTCGGATGCTTCGGCTCCAAGACGATTCGCACACCCCATCTCGACCGGCTCGCCGCCGAGGGCCGCAGATTCACCAGCTTCATGTCCGCTTCCTCGGTCTGCACCCCGTCCCGCGCGGCCCTCCTTACCGGCAGCTATCCCAAGCGCCTCAGCATGGCCAAGGGCGTGCTCTTCCCCACCTCGACGACCGGCCTGCACCCGGACGAACACACCATCGGCGATCACCTGAAGCAGCATGGCTATGCCACCGCCTGCTTCGGCAAGTGGCATCTCGGCCACCATCCCGAAACCCTTCCGCGAGCCCAGGGCTTCGATGCCTACTTCGGCATCCCCTATTCGAACGACATGAACCACCCCGACAACGAGGGCCAGCCCAAAGGAGGCCCCGAGGGGATGGACGTCCTATGGAACGACCCCGGATCGACCCTCTCCAAGTGGCAAACCCCGCTGATGGAGAACGAGAAGATCGTCGAACTCCCCGTCGATCAACGCACCATCACCCGCCGCTGCACCGACCGCGGTGTCGCCTTCATCCAGGAGAACCGGAAGCGCCCCTTCTTCCTCTATCTGCCCTACTCGATGCCGCACATCCCGCTCTACGTCCCCGACGACGTCCGCGACCCCGATCCCAAGCGCGCCTACATCAACACCATCGAGCATCTCGACACCGAGCTCGGCCGCATTTTCGACACCCTCCGCGAAATCGACCTCGCGAAGAACACCTATGTCATCTTCGCCACCGACAACGGACCGTGGCTCCCCTTCAAGCACCATGGCGGCAGCGCCGGCCCCCTGCGCGATGGCAAAATGAGCACCTTCGAAGGCGGCCAACGGGTTCCCACCATCCTCTGGGCACCCGGTCGCATCCCTGCCGGTACCAAGACGGACGCCCTTGCCTCCACCATCGACATCCTGCCCACCATTGCCGCCCTCACCGGGACTTCCCTGCCCACCGGCCGCCCCATTGATGGCGTCGACATTTCCCCGCTGCTCAAAGGCGACATCCCATCACCGCGCGAGGAGTTCCTCTACTACGCCATGAGCGGCCGGCTCGACGGCATCCGTCAGGGCGACTGGAAGTTGCTGGTGCTCCCACCGAAGGGCGAGGGCAAAGCGAACACCCTGCTCTTCAACCTCGCCGAAGACATCGGCGAAAAGAAGAACCTGGCGAAAGAGAAGCCGGACCTCGTCGAACGCCTCCGCCAGCGGATGACCGAACTCGATGCCGCCATCGGAACCGGTGCCCGCCCGCTCTGGGAGAAGCCTTGATCGGAGTATCGCGATTCAAGGGGTCGAAAAGAAGTTCCTCCCAATCCTATCCTTCATCTTGAAACGCTCCGGAGGTGGTTGTGCACCTATCTCTAAAGGACAAGACCGGGGCGGGCCCAGCCGACAATCGCGCGGATATCCTCCGGGGAGGTGCGACAGCATCCTCCGATGATCCGGGCACCCTCCTCGAACCAGTGTTGGGCACCGCTGCTGAAAGATCCTTGGCAATGCGTTCCGCCCCAGGTTTTGGTGCCCGCCTCGTAGGATTCGCCGCTGTTGGGGTAAACGATGACGGGCTTCGTGCAATTCCCTTTAATCTCGCGGATCAGGGACGCCATGTGCTGAGGAGCTGTGCAGTTGATGCCGATGGCGGCGATCTGTGCACAGGATTCCAGTTCTTTGGCACAGTCGGCCATCAGCTCGCCGTTGCTGATGTGTTTGCCGTCCTTCGCACTGAAGCTCATCCACGCAAAATGGCCGGGGAATTCACTTTGGAGCAGGCGGGTGATCGCGCGGGCTTCCATCATGCAGGGGATCGTCTCGCAAGCGAGGATATCGGCTCCGGCATCAATCAGCGCCTTCATGCGGGGGTAGTGGAATACGATTAGCTCCTCTTCGGAGATTTGATAATCCCCACGATACTCCGAACCGTCGGCCAGGAATGCGCCGTAGGGACCAACGGAGGCGGCGACAATGGGCTTGGGCCGGAGGGTGTGTTGGGTGCAGGACCCCCAGAAGCGATCCCGCTCATTGACGGCGATCTCAACGGATCTGCCGATCAAAGCCAGCGCCTCGTTCTCGCTGAGTCCATGGTGCCGAAAGCCCTCAACGGTTGCTTGGTAGCTTGCCGTGATCACGCAGTCGGCTCCGGCGCTAAAGTAGTCGGCATGGACTTCGGCGATCATTTCCGGTGACTCCATCAGAACCTTGGCTGACCAAAGGCCATGGTTCAGGTCGCATCCCCGTTTCTCAAGCTCCGTGGCGAAGGCACCGTCCAAAATCATCAGCGGGAATCCATTCAGGATGTTTTGTATTGGATTCATGGCATTCTCAGCAGCCACTCACGAAATCCGCCCATGACTCCGTTCTCTTGTCCCTCGAAGGGTCGTATCGCTCCTTGATCACAAAAGGAATGATGGAGCCGTTGCTCTTGATGAACCGTCCCTTGACCAGGAGTGTGAAAGGCTCGTCGCGGCTGATGACGCCGCTGAACTCCGCCTGGATGATCCGCGACTTGGTGACAACGACACCTTCTTCCCCCATGCTGTTGTAGGACTCATGGATGGTGTGCGGCGAGCGCATGGGCAGCTTGAGCGCGGCGACACCGGGATCAAGGGTGCCATCGGCATACGTCACCGTCACATTCGTGAACTCGGCGGAGTCAAAGGTGAAAGTGTCATCCATGTGGTAGGCCCGGATGTCGTAAGGCTTGTTGCTCTTCACGAAGCCTCCGAACAGGGTGGTGACGGAGATGTTGGTATCGATTTCGATCTTCGGAACAGGCGTCTTGGCAGCGGGCATCCTGCCAGCGGCGCCGAACGACACCGTGTCATGCCAGAAAGTGCACGAGGACATCAGAAGAGCGGTGGCCAGCAGGATGGATAATGTGGAGTATTTTTTTGTTTGGCTAAGGATGAATTGGATCATGGTGGATGGATGATTTGGATGATGGTTCGTTTACAAAACTCGCCGGACGGCATCGCTCACTAATTGATACCTTGTTCGCTGGCGAAGGCTCTCGCTGCGTCGCTATCTTGAGGCAAGCCTTGATAGATGGCTCTCAGCGCCTTGGTGCGGTCAGGTCCCTGCGGGAGTGTTTGGAGCCATTTCATGGCGTTCTCTGAATCAAAGGGATAAACCGTGGTGGCGTAGGTGCCGACTGCTGCGGATTTCTCCGGACTGTCAGGCGCGGTGTTGAGCCACTCGCCGACAGCTTGGCAATCCCACTCTGTCCAAGATTTGGCAATAGCCACGGCTCGTTGCTTCGTGACCCTTTTCGGCAACCCACTAGTGCCCAGCCACTCGATCCATTGGCCTCCTTCGCTAGGTTTCACCCGAGCCTCCAGCCCTTCCGTGGCGTACTCGAGTTCGATTTTGCTTGGCTGCGCGGATGTGATCCATGCGGAGGCTTCCTCAAATCCGGGGGGGTGTCCGCGAGGGAACGCGAGCTCGCGCAGGGCAGATCCGAGGAGAAATGCTTTCGCAACCTCATGTCTCTGATCAGTTGCGAAATATTCCTTCAGGGCTGCATGGATCGCGGTTCGTTGTTCAGGAGTGGATGCCTCGCTCGTTACGGTGCCGATGATGTCCTTATCGGTGATGCGGTCGGGGTGCTTTATCTTGTTGGCGAGCAGCCATTCGAACGCAACGAGCGGATCATCCTCCGCCCAACTCAACAGAGCCTTTTTCCTGATCTCAACGGACATACCTCCGAGGTCAACATTCAGGTCGGGTGATTTCATCATGAACTCAAGCGCCGAGCGGGGCTGTGTGCTGGCGATACCACTAAGAAAATCCCTGATCATACGCTGTTTCTTGAGCTCACCGAGATCGGGTGTAGCGCGCAATTCGGCCATGAAACTCTTCAACTGTGCGGCGCTGAGTGTGGAGCTGCGTTCGATTAAATCCGCACTCCGACTGTCCCGTTCGGCTTTGGCCGTGCCGTCGGTGTGATCACTTTCTTGTAGTTGCCGATGGAAGGCGATGTATTCGGCGGCGAGGCCTTTTGCGGCAGCTGTCTGGTCGGGGCGCTCCCGCCGCTGACTTCTTCCGGACGATCCGTCACCGGGCGGGATGCCGAGCAAGGCGGCTTCCGCGGCGAGCTTGGCATGCGTGTCTCTAACGCTGACAAGCCGCTGCTGATTGCGCCAGGCGAATGCGGCGGCGGCGATCAGCATGATGGCGGAAGGCAAGGTAACCATTTTCATGCGAATGAAATTATTTAGGGTCTGCCGGCAGCTCCTGACTTCACCATATTGTTTCCATCAAACTTCTTCATGCCCGCTTCACGTCCGAGCGAGGCAAATGGTCGCGCCCATGCATTTTCAGCAACCGCTCACGAAATCCGCCCAAGATTCGGTTCTCTTATCACGGGAAATTTCGTATTTCTCTTTGATCGCAAAAGGAATGACAGCCCCATCATCTTTGGTGAATTTTCCTTCGATCTGAAGGGTGAACGCCTCGTCGCGGGAGATGGCATCGGCGAACTCCGCCCGGATGATGCGCGACTTCTTGACGACGACGACTCCGCCGGCCATGCTGTTCGATGCTTCATACAAGCTGTTTTTGAAGCTCATGGGAAGTTTGAGCGCCGAAACTCCGGGATCCGTCGTGCCATCGGCATAGGTCACGGTCACCTTCGTGAACTCGGCGGAGGCGAAGGTGAAAGTATCATCGATGTAGTAGGCGCGGATGCCATAAGGCTTGTTGCTCTTCACCGCGCCACCCGTCATTCCTGCGGTCACGTTGGTGTTAATTTCAATACTCGGAATGGGTGTTTTTACAGCGGGCATGGTGCCGGCGGCGCTGAACGTTACAGTGTCGTATTTCACATTGCACGAGGGCAACATCAGAGCGGTGGTGAGAAGGATAAATAATGTGGAGTATGTTTTTGTTTTCATGATGTGGTGTATTTTTTGCGGCGATTTTACCAGGCTGGCTCCGCTTCCAAGTGTTCTCGGTAGCGGGTGAGTTGCTTTTCATCCAGGATATTTTGCAGGGCGGAGAGTTCTTGCTCGATCCGCTCCGCTTTGTTTGCCTGGGTCCATTGATAGTACTGCGAACTTTCGATTTCGACATCGGGCATCTCGTAATTCAGTCCCGCACTGACCATGTTGGCCAGACCGCGGATGCTTGAGGAATCCACATCGGTCAACATCTGGCCGTAGTGGAGTGTCATGAAGGCACGTGCGTCCGCTTCTTGCTCCACCCTTGCCGGAGCGCTCTTCATGAGGGCGGCGAGCACGGGTTGCTTCTGGTTGTCGGTCAAGAGGATCACGGCATTGATGTCGGCCATCTCGCGGTAGGCGCGGGCCTCGATGGTTTCACGCTCGCGATTTGCTTCGTTTGCATCAAAGGTGGCCAGTTTCTCCGCGGAAAGGATGCCCGCCAGATCCTCACGCAGTCCCTTGTTGCGAAACAGGCCGCAGATTTCCCTCATGGTTTCCACATCATGCGCAGCCTCGCCGAAGTGCATCTTGGCGAGCAAACCGGCAAGCTCCGCGTCCCGGCGGGCGAAAACTTTCTCCACTTCCGCCGCTTCCTCTGCGGACAGATTGAGATCCGCCATGAGATTCCTCTTCGCTTGGGCGAGACCTGCCGAGGCGTTCTGAGACCAGAATGTCAGTTGCTTCTGTTTTACTTCCCGCACCAATTCTTCTCTTGCGACCCTTGCCAGTCGCTCTTCCTTGGTTTCCGCGGAATCAACTTCGCTTCTGCGATCAGAGTTCCGGGCTTGGCTCGCTTCGGCTACCGCGTCCATCGCAGGAGAAGGATCGTCCTTCAGATAGTTGAACAAAGCGATGAATGCCGCGATGACCGCAAGGCTGAGGGTGATGATGGATGCGGTTCTTGGATTCACGGTTGGACGGATTACGGATGTTGGGATCGATTGAGGAGTTTGCCGGACTTAACCATCCGCTCAACGAGGTCCGATCTTTTGAATGCCCGGAGCTGCCATTCGGGAGGCGTCGGAGTCCAGCTATGACCCGGCAGCGGGATGGTTCGGATGTCTTTCAGTTCCTCCCCGGTCACTTCAGCCGTGATGATGCCCAGCGGCTTCTGGCTTTCGGGTTCATAACAGGGCGCTTCCGCGATCAGCTTCCCATCCTCTTGGAAAACAGTCACCGGGGTGTATTGATACGTGCTGACGGTGTGGACGAGGTCGCCGACCTTCACCGTGTAATTGTCGATGACCTCGGCCTTGCCGGGCTTGGAGCGGGGAAAGGTCATCTTGTTCAGATGGATGCCGTTCTTGTCGAAAAAATCTGGAATCCCGCTTCGTTGTGCAGGATCAGTTCGAACGATGCGACATCGTAGCCGGGCAGGTGCACGCCGCTCCGGTAAATCTTGGTGCTGTCCTTTGCGATGAATGAATCCCCCATCACCTGGAAGGCGATGGGATCGGCATCCGGGATCGGGGTTGAGCACCAATAGACTCTTTTACTGTCCGCATAGTAGCCGGAGCCGATGTGCTTGAAGGTGGCGGGATCGGCACCCGAAATTTGCGTGTATTGATAAAACACGGAGTTCTTGTCCTTGTAAACCGGGCCGCCCTCGATGGGTTCGACGGTGGCGGCATCGACCTCGTGCTGGATCTCGTAGTTATACCAGACCCGGTTTTTGTCCCGCGTCAGATTGCCCTCAAGCAATTCGAAGGACGCCGGATCGGCCTCCGGCAGCACGATGACGATAAACTCATCGTTGCTGATGACCTTGTAGTAAACGCGGTTCTCGTCGCGGGTGTAGGTCTCGGTCAGCACCTCGAAGCTGGCCGCGTCCAGCCCTTCGGCGGTCTTGAAGGGGCCGAACTTGGAGTCAACGACCTTCCTGAGCAGCCTCGGCGAGGGCATGTCGATGCGGGTGGCGTTGGCTCCGGTGCCGGTGGTGCCACCGCCGATGAAATGGATGGCTCCGTCGCGGCGGACATAGCCGTGGCCGAGGTCGGTATCGGTGGAGAGCGGTGGAGTAGGAGCGGTCCTGGTCGTTTCCTTTTTCTGGCAAGCCGTAATGGAGAGGAAAAGCAGCAGGCCGAGGGTGCGAGTGATGATGGCTCGTATGTTCATTTTCCGGGAGTGGCGGGAAGTTCGATGCCGAACATGGGCAACATGCTCTTGCTGATGAGGTGGTCATGGTAGCGCTGTTTCTGCGCTGGGTCGAGGACCGGGGCGAACAGTTCGACTTGTTTGCTGGTTTGTGTGGTTACGAATTCGATCATCCGCTTTTTGAACTCGGGCGAGTCGGGAGGCAAGGCGTTGGGGCCGTCCATGATTTCGTAGAAAAAATCCGCATCCGCCATGCTGGTGAAGTCCACTTGGGTGGTTGTTTTGTTTTGCATCAATGCCATGAAGGCACGGGCATCGCTGCTCTGCTTGAGATTTTCCGCAGAGGATGTTTGGAGAAGTTCGAAGACTTTGTCTTTTTGATCTTCCGTGAGTTTGAGAACGGGAGTGAGCTTGGAGAGTTCGAGATAGGACAGCGATTCCACCTGTGACAGCAGGGCTTTTTTCTCCCGCTCGTCGAAAGTGGCGAGTTGTTTTTCGGAGAGGATACCTGCGAGTTCGTCACGCAAGCCGGCTCCGCGAATGAGACTGCCCGCCTTCGTGATCATCTCCTTCTCCCTTTGCTCAGGAGAAACACCCGCAGCGGCTTCTTGATCAAGCGAGGCGCGAAAATTTTTCAAGCGGGTATCGAGGACCTTCTTCAAGCCGGCCACCTGTGGGTCACTCAGGCCGAGTTCGGCGCTCAGATCCTTGAGCCATTGCTCGTGCTTGACCGAAAGACGCCGCGCCATCTCGTCCGGGCTCGGGTGCGGGCTCATTGCCTCCAGTTTCGCGAGTTCCTCATCGGGGGAGTAGGGATTCGCCTCTGCCGCCGGGGTGGCAATGCCTCCCGTGCTTGTGGCCACGGTTTCTACAGGCGACTGCGGTGCGGACGGGGCACCAGGCGCAGTGCTTGATGGTGGCGAGGTGGAAGCGGTTTCCGGACGGGTTCCCTCCTCGTTGGAGAGGAACACGACGGTGCCTCCTATGACGATGATGCCCGCAACGACTGCGGTGATTTTGCTGGCGGTCATGGTGGTGATGACTGACGTGCTGAGAAGGGAGGCCAGCCCCGCGGACGCCGCCTTTCCAGCGATCTGGAGGCAAACGGCGGGTGCGGCCTCGGCATAGTGCTGGCTGATGCCGGCGGCCAGCGCGGTGGCCGAGACGGTCACGCCCGCCTTCCGCTTGAAGAACTGGTTCAAGCAGTCGAACGCACGGCTGGTGCGCTTTTGGGCAGCGTCCTCGCTGATCCCCATGGCTTCTCCGATCCGACGAAAATCCTGCCCCTCCAGGTATCGGCGGACGATGACCTCGCGGTCGTTTGCGCGAAGTTGATCGATCGCCTGATCGAGCAATGGAACCAGACGCAGGAACGTCTCATCATCGCTTTGGGTGGGAGTCTTCATGGGGTCGCTGGCGTAGGCCTGCTCTCTCTTTTTGATCCGGGTCTCCTGTCGCCGCAGTTTCGCGACCTCGAACTTCGTGGCCGTGTGGAGCCATCCGGAGAGGCTGCTTTCCCCCACCGCGAGCTTTCGTGCCTTCATGGACAGGCTTACCAGAACGTTTTGGGTGGCTTCCTCTGCCAGCTGCCGGTTGCGCGAGCGCCGCAGGCTCACGGAGAAAATCATGTCCACATGCCTGGCCGCGAGCGCTTCGAAAGCTGCCTCATCGCCATCCCGGCCGAAAGCCATGAGGAGATCGGTATCGCTGCGTTCGTCGGAAGTCATCCTGCCCATACCTTGGTGTCTTTGTGAATCTAC
This sequence comes from Verrucomicrobiia bacterium Tous-C4TDCM, assembly GCA_002304315.1. GTDB lineage: Bacteria > Verrucomicrobiota > Verrucomicrobiia > Verrucomicrobiales > Akkermansiaceae > Haloferula. The sequence goes on along the minus strand of NEUO01000073.1, from coordinate 2,683 downwards.
ACCCGCCGGGCGGCGCGATCCGACAGGAAATCACCGACTCTCTTCAACTTTCCGGAGCCCATTGACGGGTTCGGCCAAAATGGACCGCCGCCGTGTCGTCTGGTTGCTGGCGGCTTCGTTGGTCTCACCCCGCTGAGCCCGCCAAGGATCCTGGACTACCTTGAGGCCCCGGCTTCCGGTTACAGTTCTGTAACAATCCGCACCGCGTGGGAAGATGCCGGATCGCTACGGTGCAGGCCGCCCGCGCGTTGCCTCCATGTCTTCCCCCAGCAGTCGCCATACCCTGAAAACAATCCTCCGGGAAGTCGCCGTGCCGCTCGCCGGACTGGCGCTGGTCGCGATTCTCGACCACCAGCAGGCGGGTGGCTACCTCCGCCGCGAGGACTTGGACAAGGTCGTCGCCGTCGCCTATCTCCTGCTCGGATTCGCACTCGCTTACCGGCTCTTTTGCACGGTCGTCATCGACCTCATCATCACCGGCGCGAGAGGCCGGCCGGTGCCGCGGATCCTCAAGCACATGATCGGCATCGCCGCCGCACTCGCGGCCCTGCTGCTCTCGGCGAACGTCCTTTTCAGCGGCGCGATCACCGGCTTGCTCACGCTTTCCAGCGTCATCGCCGTGGTCATCGGCCTCGCGCTGCGGCCGATCATCCTCGATGTCTTCTCCGGCCTCAGCGCGAACCTCGACTCCGCCTTCCATATCGGTGACTGGATCGAGATCGCGCGCCGCGGCGGTGGCTCGACCCAAACCGGCTGGGTGGAGGAGATCAACTGGCGCACCACCCATCTGCGGACCCGCTCCGGCAACCTTGTCATCTGCCCGAACAGCACGCTGAGCACCGCCATCATCACCAACTACTCCCGGCCATCGCACCTCAGCCGCTTCGACCTGAAAGTGAAACTTCCGCCGGAACTCGATCCCGACCGCGCCCGCCAGGTGCTGGCCGCTGCCGTTGCGGCGACACTCGGCCGCACCGATGGCCCCGCGGCGGAAAAGCAGCCCGACGTGCTGATCACCGGCATGGAGGCCTCCGGCGTGCAATACTGGATCCGCTTCTGGCTGAATCCGGCGGAGAAGTCGGCCGACACCGTCACCGACACCGTCGCGCGCAGCGTCCTCCGCCACCTTCAGTTCGCCGGCATCCCGCTGTCCGAAAAGGTCATCCTCCACCGCGAAAAGTGGCTGTTGTTAGACACCGGCACCGCCGCCGCCCGCGCCGAGGTGCTCGGTCGGCTTCCGCTCTTCCAAGGCCTACCCGCCGGCACCATCGAGCGGATTGCCGACGCAGCGTCGCATTTCCGATTCGCGGAGGGCGACACGCTCATCCGCCAGGGTGACGAGGACAATGACATGTTCCTTCTGGTCGAGGGCGCGGTGAACGTGCTCGTCACCGTCGATGGCAAGGAGGTGCTCGTGACAACCATGCAGGCCGGGGACTACTTCGGGGAAATGTCCCTGCTCACCGGCGAGCCGCGGACGGCGACCATCCGCGCAGCCACCAGCGGCGGCACCTACCGCATCAGCCGCGAGGCGATCGCACCACTGATCGAGTCCGATCATGATCTGCTGGACCAGCTCAGCCGCAACCTCGCCGAGCGGAATCTCAGCCGCCAGGCCAAGGCCGCCGCGTCCGTCGAGGGCAGCCACGACGACAAGCGCGCGGGCTTGGCGGCGATGCTTCTCGGCAAGATGCGCGGCATCTTCCGGGCAGGCCGCCAAGATTGAGACGATCTTGTCACCATTCCGGATTTGTGCCGTTTGATCGCCCCCGTAGCCCCCCTTGATGTCGCGACTGCTAGAGCTTGCCGGAGATGCCCCCGAGATTCATTTCGCCCCGGGGGAGGTCCTCATTGAAGAAGGCGTTCCATTTCCCGACCTCTACATTCTGAAGGAAGGCGAGGTCGAAATCCGGCGCGACATGCTCTCGATCGGCAAGATCTCGAAGAAGGGTTCCGCTATCGGCGAGATGTCCGCCCTGCTTGGGATCGCCCCCACCGCCACGGCCATCGCGCTCACGCCCTGCACCTTCGCCGTCGTGAAAAACGCCTCCGCATTCGTCTGCGACAATCACGAGGTCACGCTGGAAATCGCCCGCAATCTGGCCCACCGGCTTTCGTGGATGACCCGCACCTACGTGGAGCAAATCTACGACGACATCTGATCGTCACTTCGAATCCAGCGCCACCTCGCCACGCCAGGTTGTCAGGTCCGGCGAAGTCCCTCCGGCAGTGGCGATCACGTCGAGGAAAAGCCGTGACGCCGGGTCTTCCGGCAGCCGGTCGTGAAGCTTGAGCGATTGCCCGAAGCAGTCGGCGGCGCGCCAAAAGTCACCGCCTTGGAATGCGGCCAGTCCGTCTTGATAGAAACGCAGGTAGTCCGCGCTCCGCTTCCGCACCGCCCCGGCCGGGTCGTCGCGCCGGCCAAGGATCTCGAAAACCTCGATACCCAGCGTCTTGCCCTTCAGCACGAAGCTGCCCATCCGCCGCACAAGGTAGCGCTCATCCCCCTCGCATCGATCAAGCACGGCGCGCGTCACCAGAATCGAGGTGCCGAGCATTTTGTTCAACCCGAAATCCGAAGTTAGATAGGGCATCGTTTGGCTACAGGTCATGTGGTAGAAGGGTTGTGTCGAATAACCGCACACCACACCCCTTCACCAAACGATGCAAAATTCTTGTAACC